>DKIG01000014.1:30282-107519 GCA_002454165.1 Gammaproteobacteria bacterium UBA6724 | reverse complement strand
TTTGACGACGGCAAGGAAGACATCAATAAACATCTTGATTTTAGCAGAGCGAGACATCCCAACCAAGAACAGCGGAGAGTCAACGTGGACTTTCCCGTTTGGATGGTGGAGTCGTTAGACAAAGAAGCCAGACGGCTTGGCGTTGCCAGGCAGGCGCTTATAAAAATGTGGCTGGCTGACAAACTAGGCGAGTCTGAGGCAAAAGTGGGAACGATATAAATTCTGTGGCGGTAGCGAAAAGTGCGATCAGGACGAACAAACCACCTTTCGTGCTTTAGGAAAAGTATCCATTTCGGACTGGCGTTCAGCCAGTGACAGGATGACGGTAGGTTGCCGACTTGTTGAGCAAAATATAGCCAGCGCACTGCCGAATGCTGTACCAGTACTGAGTGCGACCCCGCCGGGTCGACCTTGTGATTGGATTCAGAAAAGATTTGTCCTGTGGTTGAACAGACCTGTAAAGAGGTGAGCGATTGTGTATGTTACCGGGTTGATCCAGCTCCAGGTGCTTCAGGATTTTCTCTATGACATTCGGAACCTCAATTGACGCAATGATCCAGACTGGTCCACCACATTGCTCACATTTCTCAATTTCAATGGCGAATACAGGCTTGAGTCTCTGGGCCCAGGTCATCGCCTAAGTCTTAGGGATTTTCCTGTCTTCTTGTTCGTCGGGTTTGACGGGAACCACATATCAACATCTAGTCAAAAAAACCCGCCTGCGAAACACCTGCCCCTGGCTTGAACAGGGGCAGGATGATGGGCATTTCTTTAGGGTTACTTGGGGCTACTTAGGGCTTCAAGACACGGAACTGCTGCTGGATCCAGTAATCAAGGCTCACAAAGCGGCCACCGCCGATGAAGAATAATACCAGTAGCATACAGATATAGGTGGCGGCAAATTCTATACCACTGTTCAGAACGACAAAGGGACCATTCTCCGTTAGCCAATCATAATGCCCGTGTTCCTGAAGGATAGACCTGGCACGGTCCAGTCGCGTCAGCGCGCCCGCTGTTCTTTCTGTGCCGAAGATGCCACCGCCAGCGATGGCAAGCCAGCCATTAGGTAGATGGACGGTAAAGATCGCAACCAGCATGGTGAATATCAGGGGGATGGAGATCCAGCGGGTAGCGAAACCAAATGCCAGGAGGATGGCACCACCCAGTTCGGTCGCAGTCGCAAGTACCGCCATCAGCCAGGGGGCAGGCATCCCCAGACTCTCAAACCAGCTCACCGTATTCGCAAATGAGTTGACCTTGTTAATGCCCGCTTGAAAGAAAATAGGCACCAGGTAGAGTCGTAGCAGTAGTGGCGCTAGAAAATCCATTTTGCGCGTTTGGTCCAGTATATTTTGCAGTTTATTCAGCAAGATAAGCATGTCGGAAATTCTCCTTAGGTGACAGACTCGGTAAATGCTAGATGTTCATTGAATAACTCCAGCATGGCAATACCTTTGGTAGTGAATTGCGATTTATTTTCAACTTCTAAATGTTCAGCAATCTCATCAAACCAATCCAGCACGATGAGTCCCGGCTTCTTCCGCATGTCATGCAGGAGTTCAAATGATAAGGGCTCCAGTTCAAAAAATCTGACAGATTCAGTCTTGTCCCGGAGAACCAGCAGGTGCACAGGCACTTCATCTGGCGCCGTCGGTTGAAAATCCTTTCTAATACGGTGGACAGGATAGTGATAAGCAAGGGGTTCCGCCAGCAGTGACAGCGTAAGTGGTGTGCTACCCAACTGGCTCCTGTTTATCGGAGCATCTGGCAGCTCTGCATCTCGGGTAAAAAGCTCCAGTTCCATCCATTCATAATGCATCAGTTCGGTCAGGAAGCCGGGGAGATGGCGTGATAACTGTCGGTGCGATAAATATTGAACGAATTCTTTGGCAATTTTGGGAAAGTAGGGCGTTTGTGACTGGTGGGAAATAAAATAATCACGCACCAGACTATCCCACTGGCTACTGGACAGAATACTTTTGACAACCGGGAAAAATGCCTTCAGTAGCCCGGAAAGATTATTAAAGACCAGGTCTGAATAAACACCCATTCGGCGTTTATCAAGACCCGCCGGGAGGGGCGCATGCACCGGGTCTCGCAGATATTCGGTGAAGTTGCTTTGTAGCCGGGCAAGCTCAGTCATCCACTCAGCACCTGTTGTTGTTTGATGAGGGCGACTTCTGCCAATAGTTGCTCCATCCCGGGTATATTGAAATCGCGCTCAAGCAACGTTGGTCTGGGTCCGATCATCTCGTAGGTTTTTCCGAGCAAATTCCATACCGGGTCAATCACATCAGCGCCGTGGGTATCTATGATAAGACCGTCTGGCTCAACATAATGCCCTGCTACATGGAGGTAACTAATGCGCTCAGCCGGCATCGCTGCGATAAAGTCCATCGGCTCATAACCGTGATTCACGCTGTTGACATAGACATTGTTCACATCCAGCAACAGGTCGCAGTCCGCCTCCGTGATCACCGCCGTTATAAACTCAATTTCCGACAGGTCGCGTTTCGGCGTCAGATAGTAGGAAACATTTTCCAGAGCCATCCTGTGTCCCAGAATGTCCTGGACTCTCTTGACCCGGTCGACGGTATAGGTGACCGCTTCCACCGTAAAAGGCAGAGGTAGCAGGTCATATAACTGGCCACCGTCATTGGTGTAACTTAAATGTTCGCTATAGATATGCACATGATGCGTCTTGATGAAGTCGCGAATATCCTCAACCAGGGTTTCCTCCAGGGGAGCAGGTCCGCCAATTGACAGGGATAGACCGTGGGCAACAAAGGGTACCTGTTCGCCTATTTCCCGGAGTTGACGCCCCAGTCTGCCGCCCAGGCCTATCCAGTTTTCGGGAGCAAGTTCCAGGAAATCAATTTGAGCGGGGACAGCCGTCGCAAGCTCAGAGGTGATGGCACGCCGTAAACCAATGCCGGCACTTTTTTGAGCAAGTGAGGAGGGTTTCATCAAAGAACCGGGTCTTGTTGAGCGAGGGTGAAAACAGTCGGGCGACTCTTTGCACAGAGCCGCCCGGAGAGGACAGCGAGATTAGTGATCTTCGTCTCTGGCGCCCTTGTCTTCACCGCAAGAGCCTTCGCTGCCCTTGCCTTCACCGCAAGCACCCTCGGCCTCAGCCTTGTCTTCGCCGCAAGAGCCTTCGCTGCCCTTGCCTTCACCGCAAGAGCCTTCGGCCTCAGCCTTGTCTTCGCCGCAAGAGCCTTCGCCACCCTTGCCTTCACCACAGGAGCCTTCGGTCTTAGCCTTGTCCTCGCCGCACTTGCCTTCACCACAGGAGCCTTCGGCCTCAGCCTTGTCTTCACCACAAGAGCCTTCGTTGCCTTTGCCTTCGCCACCCTTGCCTTCACCGCAGGAGCCTTCGGCGGCGGCAACCTGCATATAGCCGCCCGGCAACTCGTTCACGCCAAACGGATTGCCATCAGCGATGACTGCTGGCGAGAATGCAAGCCCGGCACCGAATGCTGCTCCAATAGCAAGCGACAGCGTTTTTTTTGAAGTTTTTAGTTTCATGGGAATATCCCTCAAGTTGTTGTCATTAGTGTAACTTTCACGATGATTTCTGGCTATATGTTCCGTATCTCTCGTGACAGTCGCCCAGATTACCAGATACCGCTCTGAATGTATGTACCCGTCTGGTCATTGTTATTGTCCCGCCACCAAGGCGTCATTTTTCATATCCAAACCAACTTGCCGCTACCTGGGCGTGAATATCGGCAAGGTCCAGTTGTACCTCATCCATAAACCAGTGTAACCGCGACTCTTCCAGGAGTTGGGAGACACGGCAGGCATTGATCGCACTCTGCCCGTGTCGGACGCTACGTTTTGCGCGGACATTGTTAGGCAACTCTTCGCAACAATCCATCACCACCGCAAGGCAGTGAGACACCGCCCGAGGGAAGTGTTGGTTTTTCAACAGGAAGACCGCTACATCTTCGCCGTTCACTCCCTCCATCACATTCTGTCGATACATCTGATAAGCGGCAAGGGAAACAAGAACATTCATCCACAAGATGTATTCATGTTCCTGAATTTCAGGGTGGTCGGGATTCAGTAGGTTCAGACAGCCAACATCCAAAATGCGAGTCGTCATGTCCGCTCGTTCCAGATTGCGCCCTATTTTGATGAAGTGATAGGCACCGATATTGCTCATGCAACCCGTGAGATAGCCGGTTAATTCCTGGCATCTCCTGATGATCGTCTTGAGTAGCGCATGGCGTCCATTTCGCTTGACGCCCAGGTGACTATTTTTTTCCAGATAGATATGTAGGTCGTTAATCTTCTCCCAGGCTTCATTCGGTAACAATTCGCGCGTCGTTCTAGCGTTCTCACGGGCTTGTCGGATACAGTTCCGCAGTGAGCTGACATGGTGCGTCAGCAGGAATTTGAGGACATTCTTCTCATTCTGGATGCTATACCGGTCAAAGAAGTCTTCCTCAAGTCCAGTAATACTAATCAGACTGCCCCATATATGGTCGCTCCGGGGGAGGTCCAGCGCCAGGTGAGTATTCACATTGATCATTCGGGCAATGTTCTCGGTGCGCTCTGTATAGCGTCCGAACCAGTACATCTTCTTCGCTACTTTTGACAGCATCCTTGGGCTACCTGCCTTGCTTGCCTAGGATCCAGGTGTCCTTGCTACCCCCTCCCTGGGAGGAGTTGACTACAAGAGAGCCCTTCACCAGGGCGACTCGCGTCAACCCCCCGGCGGTGACATAGCTTTGCTTGCCCTGGAGGATGAAGGGTCTGAGATCCACATGGCGAGGTTCAATTCCGCCGTCGCATAGGGTCGGCACGGTTGAGAGTTGGATAATCGGTTGCGCGATATAGTCTCTCGGATGGGCTTTTATTAACCGCTTGAATTTCTCGGTTCTTCGCTTGCTTTCCATGGGACCAATATACAAGCCATAGCCACCAGATTCATTCGCTGGTTTGACGACCAGAGACTCCAGATGCTGCAACACATGATCCCGCTGCAATTTCTCTGCGCACCTGTAACTGGGTACATTCGGCAGTATGGGCGCCTCGGACAGATAGTAACGGATCATATCCGGGACATAGGTATAGATGACCTTGTCGTCAGCCACTCCCGCCCCGGGCGCATTGGCGATGGCAACATGACCCTTCTTCCATGCCCGCATCAGACCCTTGACACCGAGACAGGAATGGGCGTTGAACACTTCCGGATCCAGAAACAGGTCGTCAACCCGGCGATAAATCACATCCACCCGGGAGAGACCATTTATCGTTTTCATGTACACCCGGTCATCCTTGCCGACGATAAGATCAGTCCCCTCAACCAGTTCCGCGCCCATTCTTTGCGCCAGAAAAGCATGTTCAAAGTAGGCAGAATTATAGATGCCTGGGGTCAGCACCACGACCTCTGGGTAACGGCTTGTGTGTCTTGATATTGACTTTAAAGTGCCCAGCAGTTTTGACGGATAATTGTCCAGCGGCAGGATGTTGTACTTCGCAAACAACTCCGGTAGCACCTGCTTGCTGATGTTGCGATTCTCCAGCATGTAGGAAACGCCCGAAGGTATCCGCAGATTATCTTCCAGGACATACATGGTGCCGTCCGCATCCCGCACCAGGTCGGAGCCACAGATATGCGCCCAGACATTGAATTTGGGCTGGACGCCACGGCAGATTGCCCGATAGTTCTTGGAAGAGGCGAGCAGATCCCTGGGCAGGACCCGGTCCTTGATAATTTTTTGGTCGTTGTAAACGTCGTTGATAAATAGATTGAGTGCTCTGAGACGCTGAATGAGACCGGCTTCAATCCGGTCCCATTCCGGTTTCATAATGACGCGGGGGAGTATGTCAAAGGGCCATTCTCGATCAATGTTTTCGCCCTCGTTGTAAACGGTAAATGTGATGCCCATTGACCTTATTGCCAACTCGGCATCGTGTTTCCGCTGGTTCAGATCATGCAGGCTTATGCGTCTGAGAAAACTGGCAAGTGCTCCCTGCCCGGCCCTTGTGCGGCCATTTGCGCCCAGCAATTCGTCATACCGACCCGGCAGTTCTGGCGCGCCTCGCGCCATGTCCGCAATCTGCCTGCGCTGGTGTTGCAGGTAATGTTGTTGAAAGTTTCGTTGTTGCAATCCGGTTCTGCCTAGACAACGGAAATCCTTATTATAATGTGAATTACATCTTCTTGCCTGTTTCTTCATCCCGCCTTCGCCAGCACCGCGCTGGCACCAGATTATCGCTCAGGGGACGAGAAGGAATGTTGCAGCGGGCGGGAAGGGCAAGGTGCGGGGCAATATCAAATGGTCTGGTGTCAGAAGGTGTTGTCTCTTGCCGACGACTTTGCATAGTATTAGACATGCGTCCAATCTGATGCACTTCATTAGAGATTCGTCCGACCCGACTAACCCGGAGGTATTGATGGCGAAGGATTCCGCTTCCACACATGGCACTCTTGGCTTTGACACTCTTGCTCTGCACGCGGGTCAAAAGCCTGACCCTGCCACGGGTGCCAGGGCGACGCCCATCTATCAATCAGCATCTTTTGTCTTCAGAGACACGGATGATGCTGTTGGTTTGTTCAATATTGACCGCGCCGGGCATGTTTATTCACGCCTGTCCAATCCAACTAACGCCGTGCTTGAGGAGCGGATTGCCATTCTGGACAAGGGCATAGGGGCGATTGCCACGGCGAGTGGTCAGGCGGCGATGCACCTTGCGGTAGCCACCCTGCTCGGCGCAGGCGAGCATATTGTCGCTTCCAGAAGTATCTACGGCGGCACCCATAACCTGCTGGACTATACATTGCGCCGCTTTGGTATTGAGACCAGTTTTGTTAATCCCCGGGACCTGGAAGCCTTCCGCCGTGCCATCCAGCCTAATACCCGCTTGATATTCGGTGAAGTCATTGGCAACCCCGGCATGGAAGTCCTCAATACCCCCGCGGTCGCCAGCCTTGCCCATGAATCGGGGCTACCCCTGCTGGTGGACGCTACCTTCGCCACCCCCTATTTGTGTCGCCCCATTGAGCAGGGGGCGGATATCGTCATCCATTCGGCTACCAAGTTTTTGTCCGGGCACGGTGTTGTCATAGGTGGACTCCTGGTTGACGGTGGAACTTTTGACTGGGAGGCATCGGGCAAATTCCCCACCCTGACGACACCCTATGCCGGGTTTCATCAGTTGAATTTTGCCGAGGAGTTTGGGCCCGCGGCATTTATTACCCGGGCGAGGAAGGAAGGGCTGCGTGACTTCGGTGCCTGCATGAGTCCCACGACGGCATTTTATGTTCTTCAAGGCATGGAAACCCTGTCTCTGAGAATGCAGCGACACATGGAGAACACCAGAAGCCTGGTTGAATTCCTCAGCCAGCAGGAGGAGGTTGAAAGCGTGAACCATCCCCACCTGCCCGAGCATCCTGACCATGAACTTGCCCGGGACCTCATGCCCCGCGGCAGTGGTGCGGTATTCAGTTTTAATATCAAGGGTGGTCGCGAGGCGGGCATCAAGTTTATCGAAAACCTGCGCATCTTCTCTCATCTGGCGAATGTCGGCGATGCGAAATCCCTGGTGATACACCCGGCAAGCACTACCCATCACAGGATGGACGCCGATGCTCTGGAAGCCGCTGGGATCAAAGAGGGGCTGGTGCGGCTCTCCGTGGGTTTGGAAGACGCGGAAGATTTGCTGGCAGATCTAAGGACCGCTCTCCGGGCATCACAGCGAGGCAAGGATGTATCTTGAAGTAAACGGCAGGCAGACATTTTTCAGTCACGGCAACGGCAAGCTTGCCGCTGGGCAGCCCAATGTTGTTTTCCTGCACGGTGCCGGCATGGAGCACAGTCTATGGGTGTTACCCGCGCGTTACTTTGCGCGCCATCACTACAATGTTTGCGCCCTGGATTTCCCCGGTCATGGTCGTTCCGAAGGTGATGCATTGCAGAGCATTCAGGCCTTAGCCGACTGGGTCGCTACCGCGTTGGATGCTTTTTTTGATACTCAGCTGGCTGGACAGACCGAGGGCGCATCAAAAAAATCTGCCATAGTGGGGCACAGTATGGGCGCACTGGTGGCGCTGGATTTTGCTGCCAGGTATCCCGCCAGAACCCGCGCCCTGGCATTGTTGGGGACTGCTACCCCCATGCCGGTAACGGACAGCTTGTTGGCTGCGGCGAAAGCCAATGACCATGCCGCGATTGACATGGCGAATGCCTGGAGTCACAGCAGTTTTGGCCAGATGGGCGGCAATGAAAACCCGGGCATGAGTATGACGATGAGCGGGCAGCGGCTACTGGAGCGGGCGGGTGCTGATGTCTTCTATACCGACCTTAATGCCTGCAACAACTTCGTTGAGGGTGAAGAACGCCTGGCGGAAGTCGCCGTTGAAACCCTGGTGCTGGTCGGTAATCAGGATCGGATGACCAGCCCGCTCAGTGCTCTGGCAGTCGCCGAGAAAATCAGCAACAGCCGCCTGGTGCGCCTGGATTCCTGCGGTCACGCCATCCTATCAGAGCAACCGAATGCGGCACTGGATGCGCTCAAGACGATAGTCTGATGAGGCACGGCTTCTCCCATGATCGCCCCTGGAGTGATGGCGGGACGGTGGCAGCGACGATAGCCCCTGGCATCCCTGGTATCAGGTACCGCAAAAGGTTTGTTGGACGACCTGTTCTGGCAGGGGAGGGCTTGCATACTTGCGGCGATTTTTATGATAGTTGAAAGGGTCATCCAGCAGCTCCATCAGTTTGTGGAAGGGGGCAAAATTGCCATCATTAGTGGCGGCGGTGATGACTTCTTCAATGAGGTGGTTGCGGGGTATCAGCACCGGATTGATGAGTAGCATCTGCTGTCGGGCCTCGGTATCAGGGGTTGATTCCATATCTGGTTGACGTGCTGTGTTATTCAGAGTTGTGTTATTCAGAGCCAGGTTTTTATGCGCCATGCGCTTCCGCCATCGCGTCAGCCAGGGTGTAAAATCATCAGTAAAATCAAATAGTTCCCGAATACTTTTAATGCCATCTTCAGGGTTGGCTAGCTCCGAGAGTCTGCGGAAGGCGAGGGTAAAATCACTTTCAGAAGACTCCAGCAGGTTAAGGAAATCCCTTACCAGCACCTCGTCGTCCGGTGTAGCCTGTGCCAGACCGAGTTTGCTGCTGAGCAGATTGATGTTTTCCTCCAGGAAAAGCCCCGCAAAACCCTGCAGGGACTCTTTGACCAGTTCAACGGCTTGCTTTTCATCATCACCGATGAGGGGCACCAGTACCTGCCCCAGGCAAGCCATGTTCCAGTGGGTTATGCCGGGCTGGTTGCGATAGGCATATCTGCCCTGGTGATCAATGGAGCTGTAAACCCTTGCCGGATGATAGGTGTCCATAAAGGCACAGGGTCCATAGTCAATCGTCTCGCCAGATAGGAGGGTGTTATCTGTGTTCATCACACCGTGTATAAATCCGATGCCCTGCCAGTTGGCGACCAGTTTTGCCTGTGCCGCCATGACCATCTCAAAGAGGCTGAGCGCCGGATACCTGGCATCGGCCGCCGCCGGATAGTGTCGCTGGATGACATGGTTGACGAGCAGTTGTAGTGCCTCAAAGTCCTGTCGTGCCGCAAAAAACTCCAGGGTACCGATACGGATATGACTCTTTGCGACGCGTACCAGCAGACCACCGGGCAGGGGTGTTTCGCGGATAACCTGGCTACCACTTGTTACTGCCGCCAGCACTCTTGTGGTGTTGATGCCAAGCCTTGCCATGGCTTCACTGACGATATATTCACGTAGTACCGGACCCAGGGGCGCTCGCCCGTCTCCCATGCGGGAATAGGGGGTCTGTCCTGAGCCTTTGAGTTGTATGTCGTATCTTTCACCGTCGGTGCCGAGTACCTCGCCGAGGAGCAGGGCGCGACCGTCACCGAGTTGCGGGTTCCAACTACCAAACTGATGCCCGGCATAGACAGTGGCGATGGGATCAGCACCGATAGGTAGGCTGTTACCGGCAATAACACTGATGCCTTCTTCCGAGCCCAGCCATTGCGGATCTATACCGAGCAAATCTGCAAGTTGGTGATTGACCCGTATGAGGCGAGGGTTGGGCACCGGTTCTGGCATCTGATGTGAATAGAAACGTTCAGGTAACCGGACGTAAGTGTTATCAAAGCGGAAATTCATCGTTGAACTTTTTGCCAAACTCATTGTTGAACCCCGTTGCAGGGGAATCCTGATTGGTTGAGAGACTGAGCGAAGACTTGGCGATTATTCCAGCCAGGCTTCTCTCTGGGAAGCAACTCAATGTGATAGAGCCAGGGCCAGTGCTTACCGGTAACCCAGAGACTAGCATCAGTCGAGTCTCTGGCGATGCCGTTGAGCAGGTCGGTGGTTTTCTGTCGCTCCGATGCCGGTAGCAAGCCATGCAACAGGATCTGTCCCTGCACCGCGCCGCTTGCCAGATCAATCATCAAAATGCTGTCGCTTTGCCAGACATTGGCAAGCAAGTAATCCGGCGTCCATTCCAGTTCATTGAGATAATGTATGTCACAGCCGTAGGCCGTCACCGCCACACTGCCGATGATTTGCCAGTTGGTCGGGTCAATAAAGCGCAGTAGATTCGTGCCATCACTGTAGATGAGTCGATTGCCATCATTGGTCAAGCCCCAACCCTGACCCGGCAGCGCGAAGTCTCCAATCCGTTTGAAACTATTCCGGTTGTAAATAAAAGCCCGCCGTTTGTGCCAGGTCAGTTGTATGATTTTGTCTTCAAACAGGGTGATACCCTCGCCGAAATAGGTCTTTGCCAACTTCCGCTGCCGTAGCAACTTGCCACTGGAAAGATCAAATACCTGCAACTTGGAACGCCCATATAGCCCGGTGCTCTGATAAAGTTTCCCGTCTTGAATCTCAAGCCCTTGAGTGAAGTCCGCCCGACTATGCGGAATCCGCTCGACCAGCC
This sequence comes from Gammaproteobacteria bacterium UBA6724, assembly GCA_002454165.1. Lineage (GTDB taxonomy): Bacteria > Pseudomonadota > Gammaproteobacteria > Pseudomonadales > Azotimanducaceae > UBA9659. Next base: position 96,588 of record DKIG01000014.1, on the reverse strand, counting down.
GATAGTCATATAACCGAACCTCTCCTCCCGCACACAGGCTGGCGTAAAACAACAAGAACAAACTGAAACTCGCCTTCTTCATAGTGACAGTTATAGGACATCCAACAAAAGATGCAACAAATGATGGCTATACCCTGAGTGCTCCCCCGTCATTTCAGCCCCCGTTGCCACGACTATCACCGTCGCGGCACCCTCCACCTGTCATTCCTGCGAAAGTGTTCAGTGTCGCCTGATTAGTCAGGACTTCCACCGGCGACTGGATTCCAGCCTGTCCTGAAATTCCAGCCTGTCCTGAAATTCTAGCCTGTCCTGATGTTAGTCCTGATGTTAATGGTGTGATGCTGGCATGCGTCAGAATGGGCGGGCTTCTGGACACCTGAGGCTTGGCTAGGTATGGTTTCTCTGGTGCTTGGTGTCTCCCTTAAAAACGACAGGCGAGGGTGGCGGGGTTTGGTTCTGGAAGGAGAGAGTGCGTTATGTCTTACAAGATATTTGGTGCCGAACTGTCACCCTATTCAGTGAAAGTACGCGCCTATTTTCGGTTCAAAGGTCTGCCCCACGATTGGACGCCGAGGAATGCTTCTAACCAGGAAGAATATAAACAATATGCGAGGCTTCCGATTGTTCCCCTCGTCGTGACGCCAGAGAAAGAAGGCTTGCAGGATTCAACGCCGATTATGGATACGATTGAGCAGCGTCATCCAGCGCCGTCCATTCATCCAGAGGATGCAACGCTGAAATTCTTGTCCATCCTGATAGAGGAGTTTGGCGATGAGTGGGCAAACAAGTGGATGTTCCATTATCGTTGGTCGCGTCAGGCTGACCAGTTGAATTCTGCCACTAGGATTGCGCGGGGGATGGCCGGAGATATGCCAGACGATGAGTTTGCTCAGGTCGTGACCCAAGTCTTGACGCGTATGACGGAGCGAGTCTGGTTTGTCGGATCAAATACCAGGACGGCACCGCTGATTGAGGCTTCCCTGCATGACATGCTGGGATTGCTGGATGCACACCTGGCGCAGCGGGAATTTCTGTTCGGTGCTCGCCCGAGCTATGGCGACCTTGGACTCTGGGCGCAGATGTATGAAATGTGGGTGGACCCGACGCCGGGCAGTCATATCTCCGCCACCTATCTCAATGTGCAGGACTGGATTCAGAGAATGCATTTCCCCCCTGATAGGGGTAGTTACGAGTCCTGGGAAGAACTAGCACCGACTATGGGGCCGATTCTACAACTGATCGGTGGCTCATTTATGCCCTGGACCCTGGCGAACGAAAAGGCACTTGCAGAAGGTGTGGATGAATACAGTTGTGAGCTGAGTATTGGCACTTGGGTACAGGCCCCCCAGAAGTATCACGCCAAGTCACTGGCGGCACTGCGGCAAAAGTATCAGGCGCTTGCTGGTGACCCCCTTGACGGAATTCTTGCTGATGCCGGTATTCTTGATGGACTCAGGTGAGGCTAACCGGGACCGGTCTGCATCCAGTCAATTCTTGGGTTATACTCTTTGCAGTACAGAGCAGAGCACCAGACAACATCATAATGGAGTGCAGGAAAAATGAAGCAATATCTCAAGTTTTACATCAATGGTGAATGGGTGAAACCGGTAAAATCAGCCAGCCTGGATGTCATCAATCCAGCGACCGAAGAGCCCTTTGCAACTATTAGCATGGGAAGTGAGGCTGATGTGGACAAGGCGGTCGCCGCTGCCAGTGCTGCCTTTTCCAGTTATTCCCAAACGACGGTGTCGGAGCGGGTGGAACTCCTCAACAATATCCTAGCGGAGTACAAAAAACGTTACGATGAAATGGCCGAGGTGATTTCTACGGAAATGGGTGCCCCTATATCCTTGTCAAAGGCAGCCCAGGCTGTCACCGGTCTGGCGCACTTCAGTACCGCGTTGGAAATACTCAAGCAATATGCCTGGGAGGAACGCAAGGGCAATTATGTATTGCGAAAGGAGCCGGTAGGTGTGTGCGGTTTGATAACGCCCTGGAACTGGCCAATCAACCAGATCTCATGCAAGGTGGCACCGGCACTGGCGGCAGGTTGCACCATGGTATTAAAGCCAAGCGAAGTTGCCCCGGTGAACGCTATTGTCCTGGCTGAAATTCTGCATGACGCAGGTGTCCCGGCAGGTGTATTCAACTTGGTGAACGGCGACGGTCCCTCGGTGGGTGAAGCCATGTCCCGCCATCCCGACATTCACATGATGTCCTTCACGGGTTCAACCCGGGCAGGTATCGCCGTTGCCAAGGCATCGGCGGACTCGGTCAAGCGGGTCGCCCAGGAATTGGGCGGCAAGTCTGCCAATATCCTGTTGGAAGATGCAGACCTGCAAGGCGCGGTGAGTGGCGGCGTGAAGCAGGTCTTCACCAATTCCGGTCAATCCTGTAACGCACCTACACGAATGTTGGTGCCAGCGGCGATGCATGACCAGGCACTAGAGATTGCCAAGCAGACGGCTGAGGCGGTCAAGGTGGGTGACCCCATGGCCGAGGAAACGGTCCTTGGTCCCGTAGTGAGTGGTGTCCAGTTCGACAAGATTCAGGCGCTGATTCAGAAGGGGATTGATGAGGGTGCGACTCTGGTCACGGGCGGCACGGGTCGCCCGGACGGGCTTAATCAGGGCTACTATGTGAAGCCGACAATCTTCGGCAATGTGAACAATGACATGACCATTGCCCGGGAAGAAATTTTTGGCCCAGTCTTGTCCATCCTGCCCTATCAATCCGAAGAAGAGGCGATAAAAATTGCCAACGATACGCCCTATGGTCTCTCTGGATATGTGCAATCGGGTAGCGTTGAACATGCTATGGAGGTTGCCGCACAGATTCGTACCGGCAATGTGCATGTGAATGGCTCAGGACCTGATTTCAATGCACCCTTTGGTGGCTACAAGCAATCTGGCAATGGTCGCGAGTGGGGCGATCATGGGTTTGAGGAATTTCTTGAAACCAAAGCCGTCTTCGTCCCCGCAGCCTGAGTCGCGCCAGGATTTGCACCTGTCTCTGGCGGCATCCTGGGGGAGGAGGGGGCGGCTACCAGGTGTCAATAAAAGGGTTTTTCTTACCTTCACGAGGTGGTGGTGCTGGTGAGGAGGCCAGGGCAGAGATGATCCAGTGGCGAGTATTCGCCGGGTCAATGACCTCGTCTATCTCAAAAGCAGTGGCGAAATTCACCGCCTTGCCGCGCTCATACATAGCCGCGACCCGCTCTTCATATTCCCGCCGCCGTGCCTCTGGGTCGGCAATGGCTTTAAGTTCCTTGCGAAACCCGAGTTTTACAGCACCCTCAAGACCCATGCCACCGAATTCGCCAGTGGGCCAGGCGATGGTAAAGGTGGAAGCCTTGAAGCCGCCGCCGGTCATTGCCTGGGCACCGAGCCCGTAGCCTTTGCGGACCACGACGGCAAGCAAGGGGACCTTGAGATTTGTCCCGATCACAAACAATCTGGAGGCATGTCGTACCAGTGCAGTTTTCTCAATCTCTGGGCCCACCATAATGCCCGGGCAATCCACCAGGGACAGGAGGGGAATATCAAATGCATCACAGAGTTGCATAAATCTGGCAGCCTTGTCGGCAGCGTCACTATCAATGGCACCAGAGAGATGTGCAGGATTATTGGCGAAGACACCAAGGCTCCGACCCTCAACCCGAATCAATGAAGTGATGATACCGATGCCGAAGGCTGGGCGTATCTCCAGCACTGAATCATCGTCCGCAATGAGCCTGATAATTTCTCGCATGTCATAGACCCGGCGCCGATTTTCCGGAACCCTGGCTCTGAGTTGGCGTTGGTCCTGGCAGGTCCAGTTCTCCAGACTACCTTGGAAGAAGGCGAGCAGTTTCTTTGCTGTGGCAATTGCTTCCGCCTCATCTGTCACCGCAATGTCAACCACGCCGTTCGGTACCTGGACCGCCATGGGACCAACTTCTTCCGGCTTGAAGGTGCCGAGTCCGCCGCCCTCAATCATCGCCGGACCCCCGATACCGATATTGGCATCCAGGGTAGCGATCACCAGGTCGCTTGACCCGAGTAGTACGGCGTTGCCAGCGAAACATCTGCCAGTGGTAATGCCGATCCGCGGCACTAGCCCACTGAGTGAGCCGTATAGTTGGAAGGCAAGGCAGTCCAGCCCGGCGATGCCAGCACCGTCTGTATCACCGGGTCTGCCGCCGCCACCCTCGGCAATCAGAATAATCGGTAGCCTGAGTCGTCTTGCCAATTCAAAGATGCGGTCCTTCTTGCGATGGTTTTGTAGCCCCTGGGTGCCTGCGAGCACCATATAGTCGTATGACATCACCAAGCACCGGGTAGTCTGGTCAGGGAAGAGGGTCTGATTGACGCTACCGATACCGGTCACCATGCCGTCGCCGGGCGTGGTTTCCATTAGTTCCTGGATAGGTTTTCGGCGCCGCTGGGCAGCTATGGCAAGGGAGCCATATTCAATGAAACTGCCTGGGTCACAGAGGTCATGGATATTCTCCCGGGCGGTTCTGTGCCCGGTCTTGTGTCTCTTCGCCACTTTGATGGCGCGATTTTTGTCGAGTTTATAGCCGTGCCGGGTCATGGCTTCCGCCAAGTCGGGCCTGATGTAGTCCAGATCCGGTGTCGCGTGATTGGTTTGTTCGGTACTCGCCACCAACTTTTCCTCAATAAAGACCAGCGGATGATCTTCCAGTATGGCGTCACCCACCGCCACCGTCACACCCACCACTTCCCCAGATAGGGGGGTCTTGATGACATGCTCCATTTTCATTGCATCCATCACCAGGAGTGCCTGACCTGTGTGTACCAGATCTCCCTTGGCAACTGACAATTCAATGATGGTGCCCTGCAAGGGTGCTGGGACGGGATGACTTCCTGCCGGTCCCTGGACGAGGGTAGGAAGAGCTGAGCCGGCAAGGGTCCCCGGATCTGATGACGCAGACCTGCCATGATTCAGCACTGCCAACGGATCAGTGGAGCTGAGCCGCGTCCCGGCCTGTCCCGACTTCGGTACTTCCTGGCTGGCTTCAGTCTGCCCAGGTATCGCCGTGTCCTGGTCCTGTATGGTCTTCTCGGCAAGTGCTGGCAGTTGCTGGTCAATGTATCGTGTCCAGACCTCCCCCCTGAGCAGAGTCTCTTCTCCCAGCAGAGTGATGAGAAAAGGAATGTTGACCTCCAGACCCTCAAGCCGGAACTGGCGCAAAGCCCGGCGGGTTTTCTGCACCGCGGCGGCGAAGTCATCGGCCTGCACAATTAACTTGGCAAGCAATGGGTCGTATCGGGTCGATGTCTTGTAACCAGCGTAGCCGTAGGAGTCGGTTCGGATGCCGGGACCGGACGGCGGCTCAAAGACATCAATCAGGCCACTGCTGGGTTTGAAGATGCCCTTTTTGTTGAGCCTTTCCAGATTGATGCGTGCCTGAACGGCATAACCGCGTCTTGGAATCCTGGCACTCAGACCCAGTTCCTTAAGTGACTTGCCTTCCGCTATGCCGAGTTGTAGCTGTACCAGGTCCAGTCCGGTGATGACTTCTGTGACGCTGTGCTCCACCTGCAATCTGGGATTTGCCTCAATGAAATAAAATGTATCCTGCTGCTCCAGGTCGAGCAGAAACTCAAAGGTGCCAAGGCCACGATACAGGATGCTTTTTGCCATCTTGACTGATGCTGCTAGCAAGTTGTTGCGCGTCTTCTTCGGCAGATTTGGGCAGGGCGCAATTTCCACAAGTTTCCGATTCTGACGCTGAATGCTGCAATCCCGCTCCCACAGATGCGCCACCTTACCCTGGGCATCGCCGATAATCTGAACTTCAATATGCCTGGCTTTGTTGATGAGTGCCTCAACATAGACCGCGTCATTGCCGAAAGCCAACTGTGCCTCGGAGCGGCATCTGGCATAGATTTTTGTAATATCGTCACCTGCCTCAAGGATACGCATGCCGCGGCCTCCGCCGCCATGGATTGCCTTGATGACGATGCCGTCGTCTCCGTTTCGCGCCCTGGCAAGGGTGTCCTGGAAAGCGAGCACCGCTTCCAGACTGGTGTCGCCGCTACTGCCCGGCACCAGGGGGACATTGCATTCTGCCGCCAGTGCCCGCGCACTTGTCTTGTTGCCCAGGGCTGAGAGTTGTGCCGGGGAAGGTCCCACAAATACCAGGTCGGCGGCTTCGCAGGCGGCGGCGAAGGCAGGATTTTCACTCAGGAAGCCGTAACCGGGATGCACCGCATCAGCCTTGCTATCTTTTGCCGCCTGGATGACCGCCTCTATATTGAGATAGGCTTCTGCACCGATGCCGGGGAGTTGTTGAGATTCGTCGGCGTGTATGCGGTGCAGGGACCTCGCGTCATCTTCGGGAAAGATGGCGACAGTCCTGAGACCATATTCAGCGGCAGATTGACCGATGCGGATGGCTATTTCACCCCGGTTTGCGATCAGTAGTTTCTTCATTTCAGATGCCCAGGATTACAGATAGGGAAAACCCTAAAGTTACTGGAATGACGGCAGGCTGTCATCAAAGACTAGCATCAAAGGCTATCATCAAAGACTATCATCAAAGGGTAGGGGCAGGACTTAGACGGCTGCTTGCCTGTGCTACACTCGTTCGTCCTGGGCACCGGGCGATGCAAGGATGACACATGACAAGTATAGATACAGCCACTGAAGATTTGTTGGCGCAGTTATCGGATGGTGTGGCGGTCATTACCTTGAACAGACCTGAGGCAAGAAATGCCATGTCGGGTGAGATGATGGCTGCTTTGCAAATCTTGCTGGCGAAGTTTGAACTTGCCCCGGAGGTCAGGTGCATTGTGCTGACCGGTGCTGGCAAGGGCTTCTGCGCTGGCGGTGATGTCAAAGGCATGGCGGCATCTGGCGATGATACAGTCGGTAACAACACCCTTGATGGCGCAATTCATCGTCAACGATTGGCGCAGCGGGCGACTGCGGGCAAACTCTTCACCCTGCCCAAACCCACCCTCGCCTCCCTGCCTGGTGCGGCGGCAGGTGCGGGTCTGTCACTCGCCCTCGCTTGTGATCTGAGGCTTATGGCGAGCACGGCTATTATGACCACGGCCTTCGCTCGGGTCGGATTTTCCGGCGACTTTGGCGGTACCTATTTTATGACTCAGCTGCTCGGTGCTGCAAAGGCGAGGGAACTCTATTATCTGTCGGATCGTATTAGTGCCGAGGAAGCTCTGCGGCTTGGCCTCACCAACTGGGTCTGTGAACCAGAAGCCCTGGAGAACAGGACGATGGAGATAGCAATGAGACTCGCCAGGGGTCCAACCCTTGCTTACCGTTACATGAAGGAAAATTTGAACCGCGCCATGTCTGGAGAACTGGACGATTGTCTTGATCTTGAGGTGACGCATCATATTCATTGTGGTCAGACCGAGGATCATCGGGAGGCAGTAAAAGCCTTCGTTGCGAAACGGGAGCCTCTATTTCAAGGCAAGTGAAAGTCGTGCGGAATGACGACACCTTAGATGAGCCGCAGAAGAGCCGCAGAAGAGATGCAGGAGATAAGAGGGATATGGCGATTGCCTATTTGAATGGTACCTGGTTGGCGCCGGAAGATGCGATGATTTCCGTCTTTGACCGCGGCTTCATGTTTGGCGATGGCGTGTATGAAGTGATAGCCGTCTATCATGGCGTCGCCTTTATGCTAGATGAGCATGTGCAAAGATTGGAGCGTAGCCTTACTGAAATACGGCTAGCATCTCCCCTGACCGGAAGTGCCTGGCGCGAACTTGTCAATGATGCGATTGCCAGGAGTCAGGAGCAGACTGCCAATCTCTATTTGCAAGTTACCCGTGGCATCTCCATGCCCCGCTCGCTTGATTATCCCGCCCCGGGCAAGCCCACGATACTGATAACCGTGACTCAGGTAGAAGCACAGTCGCGGACACATCAGCCTTGTAAACTGGTGACAAAACAGGATTTCAGATGGGGCAGAGGCGATATCAAGGTGCTGAGTCTGATAGCCAATGGTCTGCTCCACAACGAGGCGCTTGCTGCCGGTTATGATGATGCGGTCCTGATACGGGATGGACTGGTCACAGAAGCCACCCACGCCAATGTGTTTATCGGCACTGATGGGACGATTATCACGCCGCCGAAAAGCCGCTACATTCTGCACGGCATCACGAGGCAGTATATTCTGCAAATTGCCAGGGAAGCAGGGCTAGAGGTGGCAGAGCGCGAAATCACCGAGCAGGAATTACTGGATGCCGATGAAGTCTGGATATCCTCAACGGGACATGAGGTCCTGCCCGTATCGGAAGTCAATGCTCAGGTGATAGGCGAGGGTGCTCCTGGGTGCCTCTGGCAGGAGGTAAATGCGTTGTTTCAGGCATCCAAGCCAAGCGAGAGCAAATAACAAGAAGGATAATAGGGATGAATGAACAACGAGAGGGCAATCTGGAAGCACCGACGCGGCATCCCATTGAATGGCAAACTGACGCATACCAAGACCGGGAAGGATTGTTCTCCGAACTGGAGCGGGTGTACGACATCTGTCATGGTTGCCGACGATGCGTCAGCCTGTGTGATGCCTTCCCCACCCTGTTTGATCTGATTGACGAGTCGGACACCCTGGAAGTGGACGGCGTTGCCCAGGATGATTATTACCAGGTGGTTGACCAGTGTTATCTGTGCGATCTCTGTTACATGACCAAATGCCCCTATGTGCCGCCACATGAATGGAATGTGGACTTCCCCCATCTCATGTTGCAAGCGAAGGCGCAGCGGTTTAGTCGTGAAGGCGCATCCTTCGGTGAGCGGGTCCTGACCAGCACTGATGCAGTTGGCAAGCTCGCCACCATTCCCCTGGTTGATGTTACGGTCAACGCCTGTAACAAAAACGGTATCTTCCGCAAGGCACTTGAGGGTGTCTTAGGTGTGCATCGGGAAGCGCCCTTGCCTAGGTATCACGCCAAGACCCTCCGTAAGCGGTTTTCTCATCAGACGCTCCCGCCTAAGCCCCTTGGCGCGACCAGCGGCAAAGTTGCCCTCTATGCCACCTGCTACGGCAATGTTAACCAGCCTCATTTGGCGGAGGATTTTGTGGCTGTGTTTGAACACAACGATATTCATATTGAACTGGTGCCCAAAGAAGTGTGTTGCGGTATGCCCAAGTTGGAACTTGGCGATCTGGATTCTGTGAAGGCGCTCATGGAAAAGAACATCCCCATCCTATCGGCACTGGTGGATGAGGGCTTTGATCTGCTCGCGCCCATTCCCTCTTGTGTCTTGATGTATAAGCAAGAGTTGCCGCTCCTCTTCCCTGAGGACGAAGCGGTCAGGAAGGTTCAGCAGGCATTTTTCGATCCCTTTGAATATCTGTTTCTGCGCCACCGGGAAGGCGCCTTAAAAACGGACTTCATCCAGCCCCTGGGGAAGGTCATCTATCAGGTGCCGTGTCATCTGCGAGTGCAGAATATGGGCATTAAAACGAAATCCATTCTTGAGCTGATTCCCGATACCCAGATAGATACCATTGAGCGATGCTCCGGCCATGATGGCACCTATGGGATCAAGAAGAAGACTCGGGACAAGTCCCTGAAGATTGCCCGCCCGGTGGTGCAACGACTTGACCGGGAGGGCCTGGACTACTTTACCTCTGATTGCCCTATGGCGGCGGAGCATATTGCCAACCTCTCGGCGCAGGTTGATAGGGCAGAGCACCCCATGTCCCTGCTCAGAATGGCTTATGAGGGGCGATGATGGTGCTGGCAAGAGGCGACTTGTGGAGTCTGGAAGAATATGCTGAAAAACGCGACAGATTCCGTGCCGAGGTGCTGGAACACAAGCGGCACCGACAGGTGCAACTCGGTGCGCCGGTGCGCCTGATATTTGAAGATCAGATGACGATTAGATATCAAATTCAAGAAATGTTGCGTATTGAAAAGATATTTGAAGCCGCTGCGATACAGGAAGAACTGGATTCGTACAATCCGTTGATCCCAGATGGAGACAACTTCAAATGTACCATGTTGATTCAGTATGCGAATGTGAAGGAGCGGAAGGCGCGGCTGGCGCAACTCGTTGATATTGAAACTCGCGTCTGGCTCCAGATTGATGATAGGGCGAAAGTATTTGCCATAGCGGACGAGGATATGGAACGCAGCACCGATGACAAGACCTCTGCGGTACACTTTTTGCGATTCCAGATGGACCCTGAGGAACTGGCGGCAGCGAAGGCGGGCGCGCCACTGAGGTTCGGCATTGAGCATCCGCAGTACGATTGTGAGGATGTGCTCTTGCCTGAAATTTCCCGCGGCGCCCTGGCGGCTGATTTGTCCTGACAGTTGCTGATGCTTCCCATGGCGAGGTTATGTTAAGAAGTGATGCTAAGAAGTGATGCTAAGAAGTGATGCTAAGAAGTTATGTTAAACAGCGCAGAAAATTCACTTTGGAACCGGGACCTGGCACCTACAAGTGCCGAGCAACGCACCTGGGACTGGATAAACATCTCAGCCCTCTGGGTGGGCATGGCGGTGTCCGTACCCGCCTATCTGCTCGCCTCTGGTCTCATCCAGCAGGGTATGACCTGGTGGCAGGCGGTAGTCACTGTCCTTCTGGGGAATGTGATAGTCATGATCCCGATGATGTTGAACGGCCATGCCGGGACAAAATACGGCGTACCCTTTCCGGTCCTGCTACGCGCGTCATTTGGTACTGTTGGTGCCAAATTACCTGCCCTGCTGCGGGGGCTGGTTGCATGTGGCTGGTTTGGTATTCAAACCTGGGTGGGTGGTTTTGCCATCTATCAGATCATCAACGGGATGACGGACAATGTTTTTGTCGGTACGGTCATTCCCTTTATTGATATAGATCTCACCCAATTGATATGTTTTTTTATATTTTGGCTACTGCAACTTATTTTCATCGTCAAGGGCACTGAATCCATTCGCTGGCTGGAGACCCTGGCGGCACCATTTTTATTATTATCAGCACTTGCCTTATTGGCCTGGGCATATATTCAGGCAGATGGATTTGGTGACATGTTGGCAAGACCTTCCGCCTTTGTGCCGGGGGGCGAGCGTGAAGGAGAATTCTGGCTGGTCTTCTGGCCAAGTTTGACGGCAATGGTAGGTTTCTGGGCAACCATGACCTTGAACATTCCTGATTTTACCCGCTACGCCCGCAGTCAACGGGATCAATTTCTTGGTCAGGGGATAGGGCTACCCATCCCCATGGCGATGCTTGCGTTAATTAGTGTTCTGGTCACTTCAGCGACAGTAATTATTTTTGGTGAAGCGATTTGGGATCCGGTCGTGATAGCCGGACGGCTAGGCGGTACAGGTGTCATCATTGGTCTCATCGCATTAACCATAGCGACCCTGACCACAAACTTGGCAGCAAATGTGGTCGCGCCAGCAAATGGTTTTTCAAGCCTTGCGCCAAAATATATCTCTTTCAGATGGGGTGGTTATATCACTGCTGGGATTGGCATTGCTATTATGCCCTGGAAGTTATTGGAGTCAGCAGGGTCATATTTGTTTACCTGGCTGATTGGCTATTCATCCCTCTTAGGGCCAATCGCTGGCATTATGATTGTGGATTACTTTTTCATCAGAAGGTGTGAATTGGATACTGATGCACTCTATAACGAGACGGGTAAATATGTTTATACGAAGGGATGGAATATGAATGCAGTGGCGGCATTGCTCATGGGTGTTGTGCCGAATTTACCGGGATTTCTACATACTATTGATGTGCTTACCAATGTGCCGGACTTTTTTATCAATCTTTATCATTACGCCTGGTTTGTTGGTGCTTTTCTTGCGGGAAGCGGCTATTACCTCCTGATGCGTTTTAATTCTGGTAACAGGTAATACTTTGCTTTTTGACAAGCCGTGTTGGAGAGGTTGATTATGGAATTTGGTATTTGTTTTAAGGGTGTCGTCAGTCCTGAAAGAGCGCGTTACCTGGTTCGTCAGGCTGAATCTGGTGGTTTTACCTATTGCTGGTTTTACGATTCACATATTTTGTGGCGTGATTGCTATGCGGCAATTGCCATGTGTATGGAACATACGACAAAAATGCGTTTTGGTCCCTGTGTCACCAACCCGAACGTACGAGACTGGTCTGTTGCGGCGAGCCTGTTTGCCAGTTTGTCGTTACAGAGTGGCGGTCGGTTTGATATTGGTCTGGGGCGTGGTGACAGTTCAATGCGGGTTATGGGTAAAAAACCGGCAACTCTGGCGCGGGTTGCAGAATTTACTCGGCAGGTCAAAGCGATGACTCGTGGTGAAGAGGTCATCTACGAAGGATGCCCGGAACCCGTGCAATTTCGTTGGAGTGCCAGGCATGATATTCCGGTATGGATTGCTGCCTATGGTCCCAAGGCACTGGCAACGGCCGGGGAGCAGGCAGATGGCGTGGTGCTACAAATCGCTGAGCCCTCGCTGGTAAGTTGGTTCACTGAACAGTGTATTGTCGCAGGCAAGGCCGCCGGGCGGGACATGTCAAACTTCAGGGTAATGGCTGCTGCTCCTGCTTATTTTGGCAGTATGGATGAGTGCGTTGAGGCGACCAAGTGGTTTCCTGCCATGGTCGGTAACCATGTGGCGGATATTGTAGAAAAATATGGCGGGGATTCTGACCAGGTACCAAAAAGCCTGACTTCATATATTGAAAAACGCCGCGGCTATGACTACAAGAAACACGGTGAAAGTGACAACCCCTATCTTGATTTCATTACCCCGGAGATAGTAAAAAGTTTTGGTTTGCTTGGGAATCCAGATGATCACATCGCTAAACTCAAGACCTTGGAAGCTGCTGGTGCCACGCAATTCAATATCTACCTGGATAACGGGAAGGAAGAAGAAATCATTGCCAGGTATTCAGAAGATGTGATTCCTGCACTTGCTGAATAATCACAAGGAGGCAATATATAATTAATGAGGAGATAGAAATGACTAACAGAAATCTTGTTATACCAACACTACTGACAAGTGTCGCTATGGTGCAACCCATATTCGCTCAGAGCAACAACAGTAATGCCGCTGAGCCTATCTTTGAAGAAATAGTCGTCACTGCTCAAAAACGTGAACAAAGTATTTATGAAACGTCCGTATCGGTTAGTGCCTTCTCAGGAGATGTTATTAGAAAGGCAGGGATTACTGATTTGGTTGATGTGGGCAAATTTGTCCCCAATCTGAATGTGACTACTTTTTCAGCCGGTCATACTGCTTCAGCAAACCCGTTTATCCGTGGTATAGGTCTTCAGGATCATTTAATTACGACTGACCCGGGCGTTGGGGTCTATGTGGATGGAGTGTATCTCGGTCGCCAGGTAGGGCAGAACTGGAGCCTGTCTAATATTGAACGGCTGGAAGTGCTGCGGGGGCCACAGGGCACATTATACGGGCGAAACTCTATCGGCGGCGCCATCAACATCATCACTCGCAAACCTGGGGATGAAGAGGTTTCCCAGGGGTCTGTAGAGGTAGGTAGCCGCGGTCGTGTGAATGTGGAATTTTATAGTAATTTCATACTTAATGATGATATTGCTATGTTGTTTTCTGGTGCATTTAAGCGCCGTCATGGCCTTGGTGAGTTCCTTAATCTTCCCAATGTGAAAACAGATGTGGGTGAGTTAAGGGATATGTCAGCACGGGTGGCGCTGGAATGGACACTAGCAGATAGCCTTTCATTGTTACTGGCAGCAGATGGGAATGAAGGTGATAGCGGGCTGAATCCCTATACTACATTTATTGATGAAGTACCAAACGGTGAAGTATATGGTGTTGGATACCGTAACAGTGATGTTTCTGCTGACCCGTATGACAATAATACCGGTCAATCTGGTCAGGCGGCGGTATCTAACTCTTCTTACGGCTTGTCATTCACTGCAGAATATGGTTTCTCGGAAAATCTGGACGCAAAACTGTTGCTGAGCAAGCGTCGTTCCGATTATGCAAGCGGTCTGGACGACGACAGTTTTTTTGATAACTTCTTAGCCTTTCCAGAAACTGGCTTTGCTGAACAAATCTCTGTTGAACTTCAGTTTACTGGTGAATATGACAAGATGGATTTTGTCGCCAGTCTTTATTACTTTGAAGAAGAAGGGTTCAATGATCAAAGACCAACCACTTTTAATGGTAATCCCGGCACCTTCAGGTTGGAACAGAAAGTAGAGAGTCATGCTATCTTTGCCAACCTGGGTTATCAAATCACTGACGATTTACGTATCTCAGGTGGGTTGCGTTACACAGTAGACGAAAAAGAGGCTAACGTCAATCTCAGCGATTTCGTCACTACCGAGGCACAAGCCGAGTTTGATGAAATTAGTTGGGATTTTTCTGCCACATATCACTTTGCTGAAGCACTGACTGTATACGGTACGGTGGCAAACGGATATCAGTCTGGTCAATTCCCGGCGCGTCCCTTCTGCCTGTTTGGTCAACTGGATTTTACCCAGCCGGGTAATGTCCCTCCAGTCAACTGTTTTGCATCAACGGATAATATCACTGCCTTGAACTATGAAATTGGTATTAAGGGGCAACCGTTCGAAAATCTACAGATGAGTCTTGCTGTATTCAGGACGGAGTATGAAGACTTACCCTACCAGGTGAGTACCACCAGAGAGGGTGGGTTCAATACGGTTAACCTTGTCGTTGATCAGGATTCCATGGGCGTAGAATGGGAAAGTTCAGTCAGATTATTTGAAGGCTTTTATATTCGTACTGCGGTGGGCTATATCAATGTAGAAGTAGATGATCCGGTAGCCGTTGCCCCTTTGACCCCCGAATGGACCTTTGCCATCAGCCCTGAATATTCGTTTTCAATGAGTACAGGTGGCACAGTCTCTCTACGCATTGATTATTCCTATCGTGATGATATGTTTGGTGAGCCCAGCCCTGATCCGGGCAGGTTTACTCGGATTGATAGCCGTGGATTGGTTAATTTTAATGTGAGTTATCTGTCTGCAGATGAAAGCTGGACAGTCGGTCTTTATGGCAGGAATGTCGCAGACAAACGTTACGAAAATGCCAGGTTGAATACAGGTGACTATATCCTTGCTATATTAAGTAACGATGCAAGTGAATTTGGTATGCGCTTTACTAAAGAATTCCGATAGTGGGCATTCAGAGGAGGTTTCTGTTTGCTACAGAGGTTTCCCGGTTATAGAAATTTCCACTCCCTCTGTATCGAGTACCTTCCTAATGTATTAGGTAACTAATGATGACTGAACAGATGCTTCCCCAGGAATTGATTCGAAAGAAGCGAGATGGGGGAGCACTCAGCCCTGACGAGATTGCTTTCTTCGTGCGTGGGCTTGCCGATGGTTCCATATCTTCCGAGCAGGTCTCAGCCATGGCAATGGCGATATATTTTAATACCATGACATTTGCGGAGATCGGTGAACTAACGCGGGCAATGGTGGCTTCCGGTCATACTATAGACTGGTCACATCAGGGACTGGATGGTGTTGTAATAGATAAACATTCTACCGGTGGTGTCGGTGATAAGGTGAGTTTGATGCTGGCACCTCTTGTAGCCGCCTGCGGTGCCTATGTGCCAATGATATCGGGTCCCGCTCTAGGACATACCGGCGGTACCCTGGACAAACTCGACAGTGTCACTAATTATAAAACATCGTTGGATCTGGAAAGTTTCCGAGAAGTCGTTAAATCTGTCGGTTGTGCCATCATTGGTCAGACTGAAGAATTGGCACCAGCGGATAAACGTTTTTATGCCATACGAGATGTTACTGCAACGGTAGAATCTATCCCCTTGATTACTGCTTCTATTTTGTCGAAGAAAATTGCGGCAGGATTGGATGCCCTGGTCATGGATGTGAAAATCGGCAATGGGGCTTTTATGCAGACTCTGGCAGATGCGGAACAACTCGCTGATTCCATCATTAACACTGCGGCTGAAGCAGGCTTGCCAGTGCGGGCAACCATCACGGATATGTCGGCAGTACTTGGTCGCAATGCTGGCAACGCTGTTGAGATCATGGAAACCATAGACTATCTGACGGGCACTTATCGTGATGAACGTTTGCAGGATGTCGTCACGGCATTGGCAATAGATATGCTCTGCATGATCGGGTTGGCGGATGAGCCTGAGAGCGCAGAGCGTCAGATCAATGCAGCATTAGATGGTGGGAAGGCGGCGGAAATTTTCGCGAAGATGGTCAGTGCCCAGGGAGGTCCGCATGATTTCATTGAATCTGCCGCACAGCATTTGCCTCAGGCCGCGGTCAAAAAACCTGCCTATGCAAAAGATGCCGGATTTGTTACCCATATCAATGTGCGCGAGGTGGGTAACATTATTGTTGCCCTGGGAGGAGGCCGCAAGCGGGTGGAAGACAAGATTGATTATTCCGTGGGTTTGACAGATGTTGCCGGCATAGGGGTCAGAGTTGATGCAGACAAACCAATAGCCTATGTACATGCCAGAGATGAGGATAGTGCTGAACAGGCGATTGAAGGGTTACGCCATGCGTTCAGCGTGAGTGAGGAAAAATTGCACCAATTACCGGCATCCGTTATTTGTGAAAGGCTTGCCTAGCGGCTTGGGAGATTATGAAAAAGTTTACCCTGGGACTGTTGCTATTATCTTGCGCTCTTGTCAATGATAGCGTCACTATTGGTGTCACTAGGAGCCAGGCAGATGGTCTTGAGCAAGCGTCAAAGATGAATAATATGGTTGAACAGGTAGATATCTCTTTGCAGCACTTTTCCGCGGCGGCAAAAGAAAGATTGGGCAGGGAAATATTTACCGAAGCGTTTGATGGCGTCATATCGGCACCTCTCGTCAATGAATTGGCAACTATGGAGGATGCATCTATACCGGAACTGATGCTCAAGTTCCTGCCTCTGGCGAGCCAATATGCGCTCCCCCCTGTTTCAAATTTTCGTGTGGGTGCAGTCATTCAGGGCGAAACTGGTGCTTTATATCTTGGAGCAAACCTGGAAATTGCCCAGGCGGCTCTGGGCTTTGTTGTCCATGCCGAGCAATCAGCAATAAATAATGCGCTCTTACATGATGAGCCGAGTATAAGGCGCATCGCAGTGACGGCAGCTCCCTGTGGGCATTGTCGTCAATTTTTGAATGAACTTGATGCGGCATCCAATCTTGAAATTATTGTTGTTGGTCGCCAGCCAGTGACGCTGACTGAGCTCTTGCCTGCATCTTTTGGTCCGGCAGACTTAGGGATTGAAGATGCTCTCTTTTCAGAAGCTAAGCTATTAAAACAACCGTCAAAAAACCATACCTCATTGCAGTGTCCATCAAGAGTTGAAGATAAAATGCTGTGTCTTGGTCGGGAGACAGCGCAGCAGAGTTATTCTCCCTATTCAGGCTCCCCTTCTTCTGTGGTATTGAAAGTGAATGGTAGATTTTTTAGTGGCGCATACATAGAAAATGCCGCTTATAATCCCAGTCTGCACCCGTTGCTTTCTGCGCTGGATAGATTACGTTTCCAGGAAACTGATTTCAGTAATATCCAGGAACTGCTACTCTTCGAATCTGCCGATGCGGGAATCAGTCAGGCAAGTTATACGCAGGCGATCCTCAGCGAAATAGCACCGAACGCGAAATTAAAAATAGTGAAAACAGAAAAAGTAAAAAGTAAGAATAGTAAGAGATAGGATTCATGAATCAATACCAAGCATCGGACAAGGTAATTATCGTTGACCATCCGTTGATTCAACACAAATTAACTCTGATGCGTTCCAGGGACACGCCTGCGGCGGAGTTCAGACGATTGCTCAAAGAAATAGGTTTGCTGCTTGGCTACGAAGCGACTCGTGACATTGCACTGACAAATATAGAAATAGAAACGCCATTGATGCGTACAACCATGCCGGTATTGGCGGGGAAAAAGATGTGTCTATTTTCTATTTTGCGCGCGGGTGATGGCTTGTTGCAGGGCTTGTTGGAGTTAGTACCATCAGCAAGGGTGGGGCATGTGGGTATGTATCGTGATCCGAAAACCCTGGAAGCAGTGGAGTATTATTTCAAAGCCCCAGGTAAACTTGATGAACGTCTCTGTCTGGTGGTTGATCCGATGTTGGCGACGGGTCATTCTGCAGTAGCCGCAATTAACCGGATTAAACAGGCGGGCGGCAAGGAAATACGTTTTATCTGTTTATTGGCTGCGCCTGAAGGCATAGAGGAACTTGGCAGGAGCCATCCTGATGTGCGGCTTTATACGCCTGCTATAGACACGGGTTTGAATGAAAAAGGCTATATCTTGCCTGGATTGGGTGATGCTGGAGATCGTTTATTTGGCACGAAATAGTTGTGACTAATTGTTTTTTATTGAGTGACTTCTTATTAAGTGACTTCTTATTAAGTGACGTGTTCCTTAAAAACAATCAGTGAGGACCAGAAATGTCGAAAGTTAAAGTGGGTCTGATCCAGACAGGACTAAAAGGAGATACCTCGCTTAGCCCAGACGCCATCCGGGACAAGATGCTTGAAGCCCATATTCCTTTTATAGAAGAGGCAGCGAAACAGGGCGTACAGGTATTGTCTTTCCAGGAAGTATTTACTCAGCCTTATTTTTGTCCCAGCCAGGATGCCAAGTGGTATGCAGCGGCGGAATCCATCCCTGACGGCTATACAACCAAACTGATGCAGGAATATGCCAAAAAACATCAGATGGTGATTGTCGTACCCATATACGAAGAAACAATTCCCGG
This sequence comes from Gammaproteobacteria bacterium UBA6724, assembly GCA_002454165.1. Lineage (GTDB taxonomy): Bacteria > Pseudomonadota > Gammaproteobacteria > Pseudomonadales > Azotimanducaceae > UBA9659. Next base: position 77,929 of record DKIG01000014.1, on the reverse strand, counting down.
AGTTTATTACAATACCGCTGCGGTAATTGATGCCGACGGTACCTATCTAGGTAAATATCGTAAAACACATATTCCTCAGGTAGCCGGGTTTTGGGAAAAATTCTTTTTCAAACCGGGCGCATCCAATTGGCCCGTATTCCAGACCGCCTATTGCAAGGTCGGTGTTTACATCTGTTACGATCGTCACTTCCCGGAAGGTTGGCGTGCCCTTTCTCTCAGAGGCGCGGAGTATATTCTTAACCCCTCAGCAACTGTCGCCGGTTTGTCTGAGTATTTGTGGAGACTGGAACAGCCTGCGGCGGCGGCGGCAAATGGTGTTTATATCGGTGCCATAAATCGTGTTGGCACGGAGGAGCCCTGGAGCATTGGGGAATTTTATGGTCAGAGTTATGTTGTCAATCCGCGGGGTGATATAGAAGCCATCGCAAGTCGTGATCAGGATGAACTGCTGATACACGACATAGACCTGGACCTGATCCGTGAAGTGCGCAATGGGTGGCAGTTTTTGCGTGATAGGCGACCCGAAGTCTATGAAGTCTTAACCGACCTAGAGACAGGATAGCGATCTTGTCGGAGAAGAATATGTCCCTACACATCAAAGGTGGAACAATAATTACATCAGACCATACGTTTGTTGCGGATCTGTTATGTGTTGATGGTTTGATACACAGTATCGGAGAAAATATCAGTAACGACAGAATCAACAAAGACACTGAAGTGATTGAAGCCGATGGTTGTTATGTGATGCCTGGCGGTATCGATCCCCACACTCACATGGAATTACCCTTTATGGGAACGGTGGCATCGGAAGATTTTTTTACTGGTACCTCGGCAGGCTTAGCGGGTGGTACCACCATGATCATAGATTTCGTTATTCCCAACCCGCAACAGGACATTATGGAAGCCTATCATCAGTGGCGCGGTTGGGCGGAAAAGGCAGCGAGTGATTACAGTTTTCATGTGGCGATTACCTGGTGGGATGAATCAGTACATAAAGCGATGGAAACTCTGGTCCATGATTATGGCGTCAACAGCTTCAAACATTTTATGGCATATAAAGGTGCCATCATGGCGGATGATGAAATGCTGGTGAACTCATTTCAGCGAGCGCGTGAACTTGGCGCGATATGCACCGTGCATGCTGAAAATGGAGAATTGGTATTTCACTTACAGCAGAAACTTCTTGAGCAGGGCATCACCGGGCCTGAAGGGCACCCTCTATCCAGACCGCCAGCGGTGGAAGGAGAGGCGGCGAACCGTGCAATACGCATTGCCCAGGTAATAGGTGTTCCGATCTATGTGGTGCATACCTCTTGTAATGATTCCTTGCAGGCAATTACTCGCGCAAGAAACGAAGGGCAGCGGGTATTTGGAGAAGTTCTAGCAGGGCACCTACTGATTGATGATTCTGTTTATACTCATCCAGATTGGGATACAGCCGCCGCCTATGTGATGAGCCCGCCATTCAGACCCAAGGCACATCAGGCAGCACTTTGGCGTGGTTTGCAGGCGGGTATGTTGCAGACGACGGCGACTGATCATTGTTGTTTTTGTGCGCCTCAGAAACAAATGGGTAGGGAAGATTTTACCAAAATACCTAATGGCACGGCTGGAATAGAAGATCGTATGCAGGTCCTCTGGCATCACGGCGTGAATACCGGTCGGCTAACAAAAAATGAATTTGTTGCTGTTACTTCAACCAATGCAGCAAAGATATTTAATATATATCCACAAAAAGGTAGCCTGAGTGAAGGGGCAGATGCCGATATTATTATTTGGGACCCCGAAAGAGAGCGGACGATCTCAAAAGAGACACATCATCAAAATGTAGATTTTAATATCTTTGAAGGGATGACTGTACGTGGTGTAAATCAAGTCACTATCAGCCAGGGTAAGGTGGTCTATCAGGATGGTGAGCTAAGGACTGAGCGAGGTGTTGGCAGATATATCAATAGACCTGCCTATGCACCCTACTACGACGCAATAGATAAACAGATGGTGCGTCATGCGCCAAAAGCCGTTTCCCGAAATTAATATAAATAATCGGATATATTGATAAATGAGTACAAAACCAAAAGGTGATAACAGACCAGATTTAGAATCTTATTGGATGCCCTATACGGCAAATCGCGCCTTCAAGAAGGCACCGAGAATTGTTGATTCGGCAGCAGGGTTTAACTACAAAACACAAGATGGACAGACCATCATTGATGCCTTCTCTGGCATGTGGACATCTGGCCTGGGGCACTGTCATCCAAAAATTGTCAAAGCGGTACAGGAGCAGGTTGCCAGACTCGACTATGTAGCTGCCTTTCAAATTGGCCACAGCAGAGTCTTTGAACTGGCTAACAGGTTAATTGATTTGGCGCCTGAGGGTTTTGAGCATGTCTTCTTTACTACTTCGGGCTCGGAATCCGCTGATACATCATTAAAAATTGCACTTGCTTGGCATCGTATGCGAGGGGAAGCCACACGCACCAAATTCATTGGACGCGAGAAGGGCTATCACGGCACCAATTTTGGCGGTATGTCTGTTGGGGGCATCCCAGCAAATCGAAGAATGTTTGGTCATGCGATGTTACCAAATGTTGATCATCTACCACACACCCATGATCTGGAACACAACGCCTTCAGCAAGGGGCAACCGGAATGGGGCATACATTTTGCAGATGAACTGGAACGAATTGTCTCCCTACATCATGCCGAAAATATCGCTGCAGTAATTGTTGAACCTGTTGCCGGCTCGGCTGGAGTCATAGTGCCACCTGTAGGTTATCTGGAACGTTTGCGTGAAATCTGTACTCGCCACGGGATCTTGTTGATTTTTGATGAAGTGATCACCGCTTTTTATCGTATCGGTACCACTTTTGGTTGTGAACGTTTTGGTGTGCTGCCGGATATTATCAGTACCGCGAAAGGGATAACCAATGGCGTGATTCCCATGGGCGCGGTCTTGGTGAACAGTGATATTTATCAGAGTTTTATGAATGGTCCTGAATATGCCATTGAATTTTTTCACGGCTATACCTATTCAGGGCATCCGGTGGCAACGGCCGCCGCTCTGGCTTCATTGGATGTATATGCAGAGGAAGACATTGGCAATAGAGTTCAAGCCATAGAGCCAGTGTTTGAAACTATGCTACACGCCCTGAGAGATGCGCCCCATGTGATAGACATTCGTAATTTTGGGCTAATGGGAAGCATTGAATTGGAAGGGCGTCCTGGTGATCCTGGTGCCAGGGGAATGGAGGCGCATGTAAAATGTTTTGAACAGGGTTTGATGGTTCGTCATGGCATGGACACTCTGATGTTTTCACCCTTTTTCACTTTTACCCCCGAGTTGTTTGAACAGACTTTCGATATTGTCCGCAAAGTATTAAATGAGATTGACTAGGAGGTAGTCGGATGAGTTCAGTAGTAGCAGTGGAAACTGGTCATGAGGTCGTTGGTCATTATATCAATGGCAAAGTAATAACAGATACCGAACGCACCCAGGAAATTTACAATCCTGCCACGGGTCAAGTAATACGACATGTTGCCCTGGCAAGTAAAGCAACCGTAGAAAAGGCAATAGCAGCGGCAGCAGCGGCATATCCTGCCTGGCGTCAAATATCGCCCATGGAGCGCGCCAGAATAATGTTCCGTTTTAAGACATTGTTGGAGCAACATGCCGGCGAAATTATTGCCCTCGTAACTGATGAACACGGCAAGGTGCTGGACGATGCGCGAGGCGAGTTTATTCGCGGCCTTGAGGTTGTTGAGTACGCATGTGGCGCGCCAGAATTATTAAAAGGAGAGCACAGCAAAAATGTTGGACGGGGTATAGATAGTTGGTCTGAATTTCATCCTCTGGGAGTGGTAGCAGGTATTACGCCATTTAACTTTCCGGCAATGGTGCCCATGTGGATGTATCCCATGGCAATAATTTGCGGTAATACCTTTGTGCTTAAACCATCTGAGAAGGATCCCGGTGCGCCGACCTATATTGCGAAATTGTTTAAGGAGGCCGGATTGCCTGACGGCGTATTTAATGTTGTTAATGGTGATAAGGAAGCAGTTGATACCCTGCTCACTGAGCCGAGAATAGAAGCCATCAGTTTTGTTGGCTCCACCCCGGTCGCGGAATATATTTATCAAACGGCTACTGCGACCGGGAAAAGAGTACAGGCATTAGGAGGCGCAAAAAATCATGCCATCCTGATGCCAGATGCCGATATGGATAGTGTGGTAAATGCCTTAATGGGTGCCGTTTATGGTTCGTGCGGCGAGCGTTGTATGGCGATCTCGGTAGCAGTCTGTGTTGGTGACACACTAGCCGAAACTTTTGTTGAAAAAATGTCGTCAAGAGTAGCCGCATTAAAAATTGGTCCCGGCATTGATACTGAAAATGAAATGGGTCCGTTGATCAGTCAGCAGCATTATGAAAAAGTACGCAATTATGTTGATTTGGGAGTGGAAGAGGGTGCCGATCTGGTAGTGGATGGTCGCAACTTTACCGCCACTGAACATGAAGCAGGGTTTTTCATGGGGGGGTGTTTGTTTGATCGAGTAACGCCCGATATGCGTATATACCAGGAAGAAATATTCGGTCCTGTTTTATGTGTGGTGCGTGTACAAACCATGCAAGAGGCGATGCAACTCATTGACGCGCATGAATATGGTAATGGCACCTGTATCTTTACTCGTGATGGTGGTGTTGCCCGTTATTTTACCGATAACATTAAGGTTGGCATGGTAGGTGTTAATGTGCCTTTACCTGTGCCGGTTGCCTATCACAGCTTCGGCGGCTGGAAGCGCTCCCTGTTTGGTGATTTAAGTGCTTATGGACCGGATGCTGTTCGCTTTTACACTCGTCGTAAAACCATTACACAACGTTGGCTTTCTGACTCAGTCGAAAGAGCACAATTCTCATTTCCAGATAATCAGTGATTTTTGGATTCAACCAGAGACCCTGCTTTGCAGGAATATCTATATTTGAAATCTGCCAGGACAATCGTTTATGGCTTTTACAAATGCAATATCAACTGACCGAACCCCCTTCAAACAAAATCCCTGGTTAATAACTTTTTTAGGTATTTTCTTGCTGGACTGGTCTTACACTTTTGTAAGCACCACAGATACAGCAAATTGGCTACTTGAAAATGCCCTCGTATTTATTTTCCTCGGAGTCTTGATTGGAACTTATAAAAAGTATCAATTAAGTGACCTGTCATCCCTGTTGATATTTATCTATCTGTGTCTGCATATCTACGGCGCACAATATACCTATGCAGAAAACCCGTTTGGATATTGGCTCATGGATACTTTTGCTACCTCGCGGAATCATTACGATAGAATTGTGCACTTCAGTTTTGGGTTTTTATTGGCTTACCCCATGAGAGAAGTATTTCTTACCTGGTTAAAATATCCAAAATGGGTTGCCTGGGTCTTGCCTATTGAAATTACTTTATCTGTAAGTGGATTCTATGAATTAGTAGAATGGGGCGTTGCTGATATTTTCTTTCAGGAGCAGGGAGTCACTTATTTGGGAACGCAAGGCGATCCTTGGGATGCCCAGAAGGATATATTCTTGGCGACATCGGGCGCTATATTTGCTACATCACTGGTGTCTGTGCTTAAAAAAGTATTTAAGATTTATTAGCAGAAAATAGTATTAACAATCGCTCGGGCTGTTGTTTCCGCGATGATATGAGGTTCTTTATTGCGTCTTACCTGGGCGTAGCAAAACATACAGGGCACCAGTACCGCCGTCCTTGCCTTGGGCACTGCAAAATGCCTTTACTGCGGGGCGCTGTTTTAGCCAGTTAATTGTGAATTGTTTCAATGTCCCGCCGGTTTTATCGCTATGCAAGCCCTTCCCGTGAACGATCAATATAGCCGAGTGTCTGGCATTACGCGCCGTCGTTAGAAAATTGCTGAGCCGAGGTCGTGCCTGAGCAATAGTATAGCCATGCAGATCCAGTGTCGCCGCGATGCCGTAATCGCCGCGCCGCAATTTCCTAAAAACCTTGTGCTGTAGTCCCACGCGGGCAAATTTTATTGGGTCTTCGCGCGTCTGATCAAACATCACGCCAGTGCTAGATAGGGATTCTGAGATAGGGTTTTCCCTGGCTTTGATTGAGCGTTTTGGCGCGGGTTGCTTGGCTAGATGGCGTGCTTTGCGAGGCTTTCGGCTGGTGCCCTCCGTCGCCTGACGGAAGAGCGCCTTGGCATCCTCTGATAGAGCGTCTTTATCCATCACTATTTACATGCCGTTTATTATTGGTGCCCTGAGCAGGATTTGAACCTGCGACCCTCCGCTTAGGAGGCGGATGCTCTATCCAACTGAGCTACCAGGGCAGGACGGGTTACTATAGCATTCAAGAGTAGCATTCAAGAGTAACATCCAAGAGCAACACCCAAGCTCAGTTCCCCAGATCAAGAACCAGGGCATGCCACCCGGCGAACGGGTCTTGAATGCCGCCATTCCGCTAGCAATGTTCTGAGAGAACTGACAAAAGCCAGGGGTTGATCCAGGAACAGATGATGCTGGGCATCCGGTATGCCGGTGAAGGCGACGGACTTGTTGAGCACTTCAAACATATAGTCCGCCAGGTCCTGGGTGAAGAGGTAACTGTCCTCGCCGTAGATCACACCGACGCGACATTCCAGTTTGGCAAGGTCCTTGTGCAGATTGTCGCCAAAGTCGAATTTCTGAAAGAGGGTGTCGTCAAACTTCCAGGTCCAACCACCTTCCACCTTCATAATGCTGTGGCGCCCAATGTAATCGAGGAGATAGCCGTTCCTGCAATCCTGGGGTGGCATCAAGCGGAATCTTGCCAAGGCGGCATCGGCAGTGTCATAGATGCGTTTTGGTTTAATAGGCGATCTTCTCGGGTCCCGCTCCCACTCAAAATCTGGCGGACGAACCGCAGAATCCACCAGGACAATGCCAGTCAATTTATCCTTATAAAGCAAGCCCGCCTTCAAGGTCACAAAGCCGCCGAAACTGTGCCCAACGATAATCGTATCCTTGCCAAACCCGGCATCACCAGCCACCGCTACAATCTCCTTGGCGAATCCTTCCGGGGTGTATTCGTCCCGATAACCGCTGTCACCTGCCCCGGACAAATCAATCGCAACCACACGATAATGACCAAGAAAAAAGGGAGCGATAAATGTCCACCAGTGAGCGTGAGCCCCATTACCATGGACAAACACAATGCCAGGACTGGTGTCATCTGGTTCATTTTCCCACAACAAATAATGAATGGATGTTCCGTCCACATCAACGAATTTGCTGGAGTAGGGGGCATCCAGCGCGCGTCGAAACCAACCTGGAATTTCCATGTGTTATGCCTTATTTCAGTTGAGTGTAGGCTGAGCCGAACGACAAGATTGCGAATGGACTATTCTACAGTCCTTGATGCCAAATAAAAGGCTATCCATTAACATCCTGGTGGAGTAGGGCGAGATGCTTTGAGAGGTGTGCGACAATCCCGACAGACGACTCATTCCTAACTCTTGATTCTCCACAACGCGTTAACACAGGATAGACCGATGTCCTCACAACACCATCTCAACAGGATACCGAACTTCATCTGGGGCATCGCCGATGATGTATTGCGCGATCTTTATGTTCGCGGCAAGTACCGTGATGTCATCTTGCCAATGACGGTGCTGCGCCGGCTGGACACGGTGCTTGAACAGAACAAGCAAAAAGTTTTACACACAAAAAAGCAGTTGGATGACGCCGTTATGCAAGGCTACCTTTAACATGGGAGAAAGAAGGCTCCATACTATACGCAGCCTTTACTATGGATATAAAACCCGCCCATACGACAGATAGCCTTTACTATGAATATGCGCAAAACCCAGGCTCCGACCCCAGCGGGCAGGTATATCCGCCAGATTATCGGTTACCGGGCATTCACACCGATACCCTTGTCATCTGAGCCAGCCGAGACTTTGCAAGCATTGCGCTCCCGTGCCGATCAAGTCTTGGGACGGCTTGACGGCTCACCCAGACCCTGCAATCTATATGCCTGCGCGCAGATGCCCCGCCCACCCCTCCCCACACGCACAATCCGCTTCTTTTATATGATGAAAATATAGAATATATTACTGTCCAATTATTCCATCATCTAAATCATGCCTTGCTGGTAGATTGCGCGACTTATCGCTTGTCCTAACCTGGCTTTGAAGAGGAAACACCATGTCTACTTATCTGAAAGAAATCGACAAACTCACCCAACTGCGAGACCAACATGCCGAGACCTGGAAGGGTATTAGCCCGGAATATGCAGTCCGTATGCGCCTGCAAAATCGGTTCAAATCTGGGCTAGATATCGCCCAACACACAGCCGACACCCTGCGCAAAGACATGGCGGATTATGATGCGGACTCGTCTCAATACACCCAGTCCCTCGGCTGTTGGCATGGGTTTGTTGCCCAGCAAATCGCCATAGCGGTAAAACGCCATCAGGGCTCCATGAACAAAAAGTACATCTACCTGAGTGGCTGGATGGTAGCGGCATTGAGGTCCAGGTTTGGGCCCCTGCCTGATCAGAGCATGCATGAAAAAACTAGCGTGCCTTCGTTGATTGCGGAAATCTACACCTTCTTGAAGCAGGCGGATGCGGTGGAGTTAGAGCGGTTGTTCGCCCGGCTGGATGGTGCGCGTGACAAGGGCGAGGATACGACTGGCATCTTGCAACAGATTGATAATTTTGAAACGCATGTGGTGCCCATCATCGCTGATATTGATGCGGGTTTTGGCAATGAGGAAGCGACCTATCTGCTAGCCAAACAGATGATTGAAGCCGGTGCCTGCGCTATTCAAATTGAGAACCAGGTGTCCGAAGTGAAGCAATGCGGTCATCAGGCGGGGAAGGTGACTGTGCCCCATGAGGACTTCATCTCAAAAATCAATGCGGTGCGCTACGCCTTTCTTGAACTTGGAATTGAAAACGGCATCATCGTGGCGCGGACTGACTCACTCGGTGCCGGCCTGACTCAGAAGGTTCCTGTGTCCAGAGAGGCGGGTGACCTTGCCAGTCAGTACAACAGTTTTCTGCAAACCGAAGAGATTCACGATGTTAGCGAACTGCAAGAAAACGACATTACGATTCATCAGGGTGGCAAACTGGTGAAGCCAGTGCGGTTGGATAATGGTCTTTACTCCTTCCGTGACGGCACCGGCCTGGATCGTGTTGTCCTTGATTGCGTGGTGAGTTTACGACACGGCGCGGACCTGCTGTGGATAGAAACCGAGCGTCCTAATGTGAAGCAGATAGCCGAAATGGTGAATGCCGTGCGGGAACAAATCCCCGATGCAAAATTGGTGTACAACAATTCACCGTCTTTCAACTGGACATTGAAATTCCGTGAGCAGGTCTATAACGATTGGCAAGCCGACGGCAAGGATGTATCTGCCTATCCTGATCCAGCACAGGATCCGCAGGGTCTTATGAACGCCGAGCTTGATGAAACTGAACTTGCCCAGGAGGCTGACCAACTGATCAAATCATTCCAGGCGGATTCTGCGAGAGAGGCGGGCATCTTCCATCATCTGATTACACTGCCTACCTATCATGAGACGGCACTCGGGGTGGACATACTTTCTGAAGGTTACTTCGGAGATTCCGGCATGTTGGCTTATGTGCAGGGTGTTCAACGTATGGAAATCCGGCGCGAGATGAATGTGGTCAAACACCAGGAAATGGCAGGCACCACAATTGGCGATCATCACAAGGAGTATTTTGCCGGTGAGAACGCGTTACTTGCAGGCGGCAAGGACAACACCATGAATCAGTTTTGAGTGGGAGTATAATTTCCGCCAGTAACTGAAGAGACGCATCTTGTGTTCGCCCATGCAACTGAAGAGCCGATTCTTGTGTTCGCTCAAATGATGCGTCTGTCTGATGGAGGATCCGTTTCTAAATGATGTCGGCATAAGGCCCGTCATTCCAGCGCAGGCTGGAATCCAGTCGTAAAGAGTTCAACCACAAATCGTCCGCATTTTTAATGCGTATATCTAACCAGTGAGGACAAGCACGATATTTGATATATTAGTCGCTACCTGCGATTTATAGTCTGCAAGTATTAACAGGAGGACATCACATGACACGCATAATGATATTACTGGTATCAATACTTATTGCTGGAGTATCCTTCTTTGCCGTGGCTATATTTTTTGGAGTAGTAATCGGTCATCGATACGAAGAAATGGGTCTTATAGTGGGCATCATAGTGGGCATCCTCTTCGGGGTAATATCATTCTTTCGCATATACAAATTTTGGATTATTGATGACAGCAAAAAGGCTGACTTATACGCTAGAGCAGAAGAAGAATGTGACCGTGGAGAAATGGATAAAGATCTCTGGTCTCAGGCACTTGTTAAAGCCAAAGGCAATGAGCACTTCAGGAAAGTGGAATACATCAAACTTAGAGTAAAACAACTAAAAAAACAGGCACGAGAGACAGGTTAATCGGAACGCATGCCATCTTGCACCTGGAGGATTTTCTATTCATTTTAACGATACAAGTTAGGAGGGACGACCCATGACTGATACTCAAACTAATACAAACCCACACCCACTCGCCCAACGCATGGTAGAGGAAGCCTCGCCGGTTGAACGTAGAGCGCTTCTTGAATGGACTACTGCATTGATGGAGATTCGTAATTCATCGGACACCAAATTTTCAAAGGGACGACTGGCAGTAAAGGCAACAATTAAAAGAGAAATACTTATTCCAATATTGAAGACCAACTTAAAGGCAATGAAAGAAAACATGTGGGACGATAGAAATTGGGCAACACGGATTGGAATCATCGGCTTGACAATTGGGACTTTAGGATTTTCTAGTGAAGCAGCTGGTATCGCAGCGTTTGGGCGAGCAATCGCTGTTCCGATATGGTTAGTGCTAGCGGCCAGTGGGACATTCCTAGGAACTCTGATAGATATGCTACAATCAACAGCAGTAAGTTCTGGTACTGATGTGAGCGAAGACGAAGACATAATCTAGCACCATCTAACGAGGCACCAAAAATAAAAAACCGGATGATATTATGAATGAACGAGACTGGGTGCTGGAAGCTGATGAATATCTTAGAAAAAAATATGTTGAGTTCGTAGCTTCCAGAGATGACTGCTCGGCAGAACTTCCAGAATATTCTCCTCCACTAGCATTGTGGGAGGCGAAATATTTTATGTTGGGTTTGGAAAAATCTCTTTTTGATGTAGATCAAGAGAAGAGTTATGTACAGACTGATATACTACGAAATGCAACGAAAAAAAATGGCAAGCAGCAAAAAACGATTCAACTTATTTGGAATAAAAGCGGTAAAGAGAAAGTAGGGTTGTTTCGTGAAGGTGTGTGTCAGATGGCGACGGCGTCATATCTATCTATTCATCACAACTGGGATGTGTCTGAGATTGAAATAGAACCCGCTAATGGCGTTGATATTCTGCTGAAGGAAAACCAAAACACTATTGTTTGCTGTGAGGTGAAAAGTAATAAGAAAGAATTTGATACACTAATACTCGGCTTTAAGTATTGTTGTGAAAGAGGGGATCATAAGAGAGATGAATGTAAATATGAGAAGGATCATCCTAAATTCGCAATGTGTTACGAGTTACAACCTAAATACTTTCATGCCGTATCCCCAGAGGAAAAACAGTGTTTTGAACTAGGGTATGCTGATGGGAAAATTCAGTTACATCCCATTGACAAACTACCGACCAAGGCAGAATATCTACGCAAACACAGCGCGTAACCCATTTCCAGGGAGAAATGTAGACTTACACCCCGCTTGATTGAAAGAATTAGTCGATTATTGATGAGGTATTATCATGGCCGATAAAAAAGAATTCATACGTAGCGAATTTTGGATAATGAGTTGGCAGGCTTCTATGCCAAGACCCAGAAAATTCTATAAACCGGATGCTAGTAAATCTGATAGGAAGAAGTTTCAGCAAGATCTGATTGAATTCTGTAAAGAGCTTTTACGACAGTACAAAGACAAATCAGTCACTGAATCTGATCATTGTAAAAATATTCAGAAATTAGCAGACCGCGCTAATACATACAAAGACGTGCTTGAAGAGCCGTATTACAACATTGGAATCGCGCAAAAATTGTTAAACCTCCAATTAAAATATTTGTGGTGTATGGGCAAGGTCAAGAAACCGCCACATTGTCCTGTTGATAGAAATATTCTGAACAAGACTAGATTGAAGGATAAGTGCAACTGGACAGAAATAGATTCAATTGCCTGCTACAAGAAGGTAATAAAAGTTATTTCCGAAGTGGCTACTCCGATGGACATAGCTGATTGGGAGCTTTGTCACTATAGTAGAAGATGATAGAGTTTTGCTGGATGTCAAAGGTTGTACCGTTTGTTCTTTCTGGATTCAAGCCTTCGCTGGAATGACGGGGAGCCAAGAGCGCCACCCACAATTCTTCTTCGTTCCGCAGCATCCTGACTTGAGCGTTAATCGCCCTCTAAGACAAGAATTCAAGTAATATATCGCCTCTGCCATTATAAATTTGTGAGGATGCTATGTCTGCTCCTGAGTCATCGGTGAGACTCCTGGCAGGAACTCGGAAGGGTGCCTGGTTACTTGACTCTGATGCAGGTCGTGCTAACTGGCAGATGACGGGTCCGATTTCTCTGGGGAACATTGTCAATCATATTGTGGCGGACCCTCGTAATCAGCGCAGGATATTGATGTCTGCCAGGACGGGGCATCTCGGACCGACGATTTTCCGCTCTGAGGATCATGGGGAGACCTGGGTTGAAGCAAGCCGTCCGCCGGCATTTGCGAAACTTGTCCCCGCGGACGGTTCCAAGCGGGGAGGTGCACGCCGCAAGTACGAACCCCTTGCCAGGGAGAATGAATCTCCGGAGATTTCCCCCAGGACGGTTGACTTTACTTGCTGGTTGGCACCGGGTCATCAGGATGAACCGGGTACCTGGTACGCCGGCAGTTCACCTCAGGGACTGTTTGTTTCCACTGACGAGGGCAAAACCTGGGACCCGGTTTCCGGTTTCAACGATCATCCTTCATGGGCGGACTGGACGGAAGACGGGAAGGACGACACACCTGACGGTGCCATGCTACATTCAATATTGATTGACCCGAGGGACAAACGACACCTCTATGTCGGGTGTTCGGGTGGCGGCGTATTTGAAAGTCATGATCAGGGTGCGGATTGGAAGCCACTTAACAAGGGTTGCCTCGCTGACTTTTTGCCTGAACCCTATCCCGAGTTTGGTCAGGACCCCCACTGCATGCAGATGCACCCTCTGCACCCGGATATTCTCTATCAGCAAAATCACTGCGGTATCTATCGACTGGTGAGACCTTCTGATACCTGGGAAAGAGTCGGCGACAACATGCCACAGGACATCGGCGATATTGGTTTTCCTATCACCCTGCATCCGAGGGACCCAGATACTGCTTGGGTCTTTCCGATGGATGCCACCGAGGTCTGGCCCAGGACTTCGCCCAATGGGGAGCCAGGGGTGTACCGAACGCGGGACGGCGGCAAGACATGGGAGCGACAGGACCAGGGGCTGCCGCCAACGCAGGCTTGGTTTACTGTGCTACGGCAATGTTTTGCGGCGGATGCTTGGGATTCGGTTGGGCTTTATTTCGGGACGACTTCGGGAGAAATCTGGTGCAGCCAGGATGAGGGTGACCACTGGCATCGTATCGCCGAACATTTACCGCATATCTATTCTCTTGAGGTTGCCTAGTGTTTCTGACGCTCTTCTAAACATGCAAGCACTATGACCAGGAAGGTGAAAATTATCATTCCCGATGTGCTTCGTTCTTACACGGGGAGCCGCGCCGTGACTGCCGTCGGCACTAGTGTCATCGCATTGTTTGATGACCTGGAGAGGCAGTTCCCCGGCTTTCGGTTCAGAGTCATCAATGAGCTTGATGAACTGCGTCCCAACTTTAAACTCTTCGTCAACGGCACTCTGGAAAAAGACCTGTCTGTATCAGTCGGCGCGATGGATGAATTATTTATCATGCAAGCACTAAGTGGCGGCTGAGGCACCTTTCGGTCCCGCCCGTTACTCCTCTGTTCCCACCCGTTACTCCTCAATGAAACTGCTGAGCCTTTCGTTGGCAGCAAGAAAGTCCGCCATGAAGTCATATACCACCTGTCTGGTAGTCAGGGTCTGGTTCATCATGCCGACACCCTGACCGACCCAATAGGTCGCCAGTTGTTTTGCCCCCGGATGGCCGGTTTCTGCCAGTTTGCTAACATGCCTGAGTGCTGGTTCACTAACCAGTGATTGCAAGGGCATGGGCAGGGGCTCGGGCGCGTCTTCATCTTCCCAGGCATCGGTCCAGGATGATCTGAGCTGTCGGGAATACTTGCCGGTTCTGCTTTTTGATCTGATGGTCTGGCTGGAGCCTGCTGCCAACAATTTTTCTTTGATGACCGGTGCGGTTTCTGCCTCCTGAGTAGTGAGCCAAACTGACCCGGTCCAGACCCCCTGGGCGCCCATGGCCATGGTTGCCGCCATCTGCTTGCCGGTGACTATGCCGCCCGCCGCCAAGATGGATACCTCTGGATACTTCTCTACCGCCTGGGCAACTTCTGGGACCAGCACCAGGGTGGAGACTTCACCACAGTGGCCGCCAGCCTCTGTCCCTGCGACCACGAGAATGTCAACGCCTGCTTCTGCTTGTTTCACCGCGTGGTGCTTTGCGCCGACCAGCGCTGCCACCGGCACCTGGTGTTTTTTACCCAGTTCCAGCATCTGCTTTGGCGGCACACCGAGTGCATTCGCAATCAGTTTAATCGGGTGAGAAAAGGCAACTTCAAGTATGTCTCCTGCCTTGCGTTCGCCCAGGAAACCGCTGCCGGTGTCTATCTCCAGATTGTCGTAAAGATCGCGACTGTCAACCTGGTGGCGGGCGAGCAGACTGGCGGCGAAGTTTTTGTGCTCATCCGGTACCAACTGATAGATGTCCTCTGGCGCAGTCGCTTCGTCCATATTTGCCATGCTGGTCGGTACGATGAGGTCAACACCATAGGGTTTGCCATCAATGTGTGCATCAATCCAGCTGAGCTCTATCTCCAGTTGCTCCGGGTTGTAACCTGCCGCGCCGAGGACGCCCATGCCGCCTGCCTTGGACACTTCACAGACAACATCCCTGCAATGTGTGAATGCCAGCAGAGGAAAATCTATGCCAAGTTTTTCGCACACAGGTGATTTCATTTTTTATTTTCCTTCAAATTTTTAATCATTTGCTGAATTTGAGATTGTGGGACGGTTAGACGCCATCCTTGATTGCCTGAGCGAAGAGGGATTGCTGAATGTTGCCCCCGCTCAGGATGACGCCGACTCGTTTTTGTTGCTGGCGGGTCTTGGTTGCCTGGTCCTTGAGCAGTCCTGCAAGTGCGGCGGCACCAGCCCCCTCGGCAATATTATGGGTGTCTGAAAAATAACAGTTGATAGCCGTTAGTATCTCTTCTTCCTCTACCGCGATGATGTCCTCTATTTCGGTTTGTATCAGGGACAGGACCCTATCCGAAGGGTTACGAATCGCCAACCCGTCAGCGATGGTATTGGCAGAATTGGTTGGCACCACTCGCCCCGCTACAAGGGACAACTGATAGGTATTGGCATTGGCAGCCACCACGCCGATGATCTTTGTATCAATGCCTAGAGCCCTTCTGGCGGCTATAGCCCCGCAGACACCGGAACCTAGACCAAGGGGTACATAGACCCGCTCCAGTTGCGGTGCCTTGCTGAAGAATTCCCAGGCACAGGTCGCCACCCCGGTAATCAGGTCATCAGTAATGGATGGTATAAAATGCAGATCCCGCTCAGCGGCTATCTGCTTTGCCTGCTCCAGTGCGGTATCAAAGTCCCTGCCGTATTCAATCAGTTCAGCGCCAAAGGCTTTCATGGCGGCATTCTTATCCGGGTTGTTGCCTTTAGGCACCAGGATGACTGATGCCAGGCCGTATTTGCGGGCGGCGAAGGCGACACTCTGACCATGGTTGCCCCGGGTAGCGGAGCATAGGCCCCTGACAGAAGGGTCTCTCGTCACAAGCCGGTGCACATAGATCAGCCCGCCGCGCACCTTGAAGGCACCGGTGGGATTGTGATTTTCGTGCTTCACCCAGACTTCCATGCCACAGCGTTTATTCAGCAGGGGCCAGGTTATTTGAGGGCTTGCCTGCAATGATTCATAGATCATCTCGGCGGCGGTTTCAATTGCTTGAAGATCGGGCAATTGCATTAGGCGACTCCATCCTTGGGTTTGTATAATTGTAGTACAGAAATCATATTGTGATACTCTGGACTACTCAGAGTTAAATCACACGCCCCATATCTCATGCCCGCGAAAAAAAATTATCCCTTTGAACAATCTCTGGAACAACTTGAACAGCTCGTTGAGCAGATGGAAGAAGGAGATCTGTCTCTTGAAGAGTCTCTGAATACTTTTGAAAAAGGCATCAAATTGACCAAAGAGTGTGTCCAGGCATTGGCGCAGGCCGAGCAGAGGATCAAGTTGCTGATTGAGGAAAACGGCGAACTGAAAGAAGAGGACTTTAGGCCAGGGCAGGACGGAGACCCGGACGACCCGGTTTGATATAACTCTTTTGGTATAAACTGCGGGCATGTTCTACGAGATCCCCACAGAACGCCCGTCTACCCCCCTGCTGGACCAGATACTATTCCCGTCTGACTTGCGGCGTTTGGCACCGGATGACCTCGGTCGTCTCAGTCAGGAACTGCGCCATTTTTTGTTGTACACGGTGGGCCGCACCGGTGGTCACCTGGGGGCCGGTCTCGGCGTCGTTGAACTCACCATTGCCCTGCACTATGTCTTTGAAACGCCCAGGGACAAGATCATCTGGGATGTGGGACATCAAACCTATCCTCATAAGATACTGACCGGGCGGCGTGAGCGCATGCATCTGCTACGGCAGCCCCAGGGTCTGGCACCCTTCCCGACCAGGGAGGAGAGTGAGTTTGATGTCTTTGGCGTCGGTCATTCCTCTACTTCCATCAGTGCGGCACTTGGGATTGCCTTAGCGCAGGAAATACAGTCTCAAAAAACGCCAACGGGCGCGCCCGAGACGAACCGGCATACCCTGGTCGTTATTGGGGATGGTGCCATGACCGCCGGGATGGCATTTGAAGCCCTGAATCATCTTGCTGCCACTCGTGCCAATCTGCTCATCCTGTTGAATGACAATGCCATGGCGATTTCGGAAAATGTGGGTGGACTTGCCAGTTATTTTGCCAAGAACCTTTCTACGCACAGGATCGCTACAGAAAAGATGTCTTCGCAACTGTCATCGCAAACTTCCAGCGACACCAGGGACAGCAAGTCCAACACTTTGGTCCCCGGCAATATCTTCCGTGATCTGGGATACGACTATTCCGGTCCCATTGACGGGCATGATATGGACGCTCTTCTGGAGACGCTTCAACATTTGAAGGAGCAATCTGGGCCGCGATTGCTACATCTGCTCACCACCAAGGGCAAGGGCTTCGCCGGCGCCGAAAATGCGCCTGTCTCCAGCCATTCCCTGAGCAGCGATCTATTGACCAAGGTGGAAAAACCACCGCCTGGCAAGGCGACACCTACCTATTCAAACCTCTTTGGAAGTTGGGCATGCAAGCGGGCGGAAGCAGATGCAAGACTGGTCGTCATCACACCGGCAATGAAGGAAGGCTCTGGCTTGGCGCAGTTTGCTTGCCGCTTCCCGGCGCGGTTTCACGATGTCGCCATAGCGGAACAACATGCGGTGACCCTGGCGGCGGGCTTGGCTACAGGTGCTGCCAAACCTGTTGTAGCAATTTATTCCACCTTCCTGCAGCGAGCTTATGACCAGTTGATCCACGATGTTGCGTTACAAAATCTGGACCTTCTCTTTGCCGTAGATAGAGCTTCGCTCCTGGAGGATGGTCCGACACATTCCGGTATATTTGATCTTTCTTTTGTTCGCGCCCTGCCCAACCTGGTGATTATGGCACCAGCAGATGCGGCGGAAATGCTGAATATGCTGGATCTGGGCTACGACCATGAGGGTCCTGCCTTAGTGCGCTATCCCAGAGGCAGGGCGGCGGACCTACTGGAAACAAAAGGCTCGGATGAACCTTTTCTGTTTGGCAAATCGCGATGGCTCAAACAGGGCAAACGGGTCGCCATTTTGTCCTTTGGTGCCCTGCGTGATACTGCCTGGCAGGTTGCTCAAAAAAATGACTACACGCTTGTTGATATGCGTTTCGTCAAACCCCTGGATGTTGAGAGGGTGGCCGAACTCTGTTTGAGCCATGAGTTGCTGGTGACCCTGGAGGAGAATGTTATTATGGGCGGGGCTGGTTCAGGGGTGAACGAACTGGTTGCAGAACTCGGGTTGATGGTAGGGCTGCTCAACCTGGGGATACCGGACCGATTTATATTACAGGACAAGCCGCAGAAGATGCTTGCATCCTGCGCCCTGGATGAGGCAGGGATTGAAAACTCAATACACAAACGTCTCAGCGGAATGGAGCAGGGGCACGGTTGTTGATGCGCAGTTATTGATGTGCAGTTATTGATGCGCAGTTGTTGATGTGCAGTTGTTGATGTGCAGTTATTGATGAATAGCCGTTTATGACCGCTTATGATCCCTGCCAAACAGATGTCCCAGTTTGCCCGCCTTGGTGGCAAGGTACCTGGCATTATGGTCGTTCTGGCTGGTCACAATGGATTGCCTTGCGACAATATCCATGCCGAGTTTGGTCAATGCCTGCACCTTGACAGGGTTATTGGTCATCAACACTATCCGGCTCACTTGCAGATGCAGAAACATAGCCTTGCATACTGTGTAATCCCGCAGGTCGGCACCAAAACCAAGTCTTTCATTTGCCTCAACAGTATCCGCGCCCCGGTCCTGCAGGGCGTAGGCGCGAATCTTGTTAATCAGCCCTATCCCCCTGCCTTCCTGACGCAGATACAGGATGACACCACTGCCGTGCGCCGCGATCCGTTGCATGGCTTGTTCAAGTTGTGCCCCGCAATCACAACGTATACTGAACAAACCATCACCCGTCAGACATTCTGAATGAACTCGGCAAAGCACTGGGTCCGCCGCGGCAATATCCCCCAGCACCAGAGCCAAATGCTCCTGACCCGTGTCCGGGTCTTCAAACCCGTGCATGGCAAAGTCCCCAAAGGGTGTAGGCAAGTTGCAGGTGGCGACGAAGGTAACAGCCAAGCTCGGCTCCAGTTCAGGATTGGGGCAAGTGTAGCAGGAATAATGGATGAGAGAGCATTCCTGTCATCGTCATGCCGTCAGATAGTAGGCAAGTTGGATAAGAGCCAGGGCATAAACACCGGCGACGACATCGTCCAGCATGATGCCGAGACCGCCGTCAAGTCGGGACTCGGCAAGGTTGATGGGCCAGGGTTTCACTATGTCAAACAGGCGGAAGAGCAAGAAGGCGATGGCGAACCAATACCATCCGGGTGGGAGCAGGAGTAGCGTGACCCAGATACCAACGAATTCATCCCAGACGATTGTCGGCGGATCCTTGATGCCCATCTCCCTAGCGACCCGACCGCAGATCAGGACACCGAGCGCAAAGGCGGCGGCGACCAGGATGAGATGTACATAAACCGGCAGGGGACCTAGGAGAATAAACAGGATAAGCGCTACCAGGGAGCCGGCGGTTCCCGGGGCTTTGGGCAGGAGACCGCTCCCCATGCCCCAAGCCAAGAAGTAGATGGGCCGGGTGATGAGCCGCTTGTAGTCAGTAAGAATAGGCTCGGTCACGAGAGCACCGCCTGGCAGGAGCAGGTCGTCATCGTCACGATGCTGTTCATTAAGGTCGCACCCAGCAGTATTTTTGGATTATTTCTTGGCTGAGAAATGATTGTAGCCCTCAGTTTCAACTTGTAGCAAACACCCATTACGCATGACCCTAACGCCAGTTTCTTTGGTCACGGTACCAAGCATCGTCATCTTGATGCCACTGGCATTGGCAACAGATTGAATAGCCTGCCGGTGCCCCGGCGGGGCAGTGAAACACAATTCATAGTCGTCGCCACCCGTCATGGCGGTGAGTCGCCTATCTACTTCTGAGGCGGAGACAGCGAGCAGTTGCTCTGAAAGGGGAATACGCTCAATGTCAAATGCAGTGCCGCCGCCGCTGGCAACAAGCAAATGTCTCAGGTCTGCCAGCAGACCGTCCGAAATATCAATCATCGCCGTGGCAAATGGACGCAGTGCCTGACCCGCCTCAATTCTAGGGCTGGGTTGCGTATATCGTTTGCTTAGATAGTCATCTGTTGCTGGTTCTTTTGCGAGGAGTTGCGCCAGGTATTTTTTCAACCCGGCACCAGCATCGCCGATAAAGCCCGTAACATAGATATCGTCGCCTGCCTTGGCACCCGACCTTGTGACCAGGGTGCCTGCCGGGGCAGTGCCAAGCACCGTCATACTGAGCGATAGAGGACCGCGACACAGGTCGCCACCAGCCAGTGGCATCTCATAAAGGGATGCCAATTGGTGAAGGCGCGTAGCGAATTCATCCAGCCATGTTGTTTCCAGTTCAGGCAGGGTCAAGGCAAGCAAGAAGGAATGTGGACGGGCACCCATCGCCGCCAGGTCGCTCAGGTTTGCCGCCATGGCTCTCTGGATGATGACGGATGGTGCTGCCGCCGCCGGGAAGTGCACATCTGTCAGCAAGGTATCGGTGGACGCGCACAATTCATCACCTGCTGCCAGGCTCAGGATGGCGCAGTCATCGCCTGGTCCGACAAGGACTCGGGCGGCAGCCTTCTTGGCGTTTGAATCTCTCTGTGTGCGGCTGCCGATAGCCTTGGCAGCACCGAAGTCGGCGCGGGACCAGAAATAGCGTTCAATCGTTGAAAATTCGTCCTGTGGCATATCTTTTCTGGCGACCAGCCTCCTGGCAATCTAACGGGGAGGATGCGTGGCGATGCGGTGCAGGTCCTGCGCCAGGGCGTCCAGCACGGCGTTGATATATTTGTAACTGTCCGTGGCACCAAATAATTTTGCCAGTTCTATGGCTTCATTGATGACGACCTTGTGGGGCACTTCAGGATGTGCGCTCAGCTCCTCTGCGCCAAGCAAGAGTATGGCGGTTTCCACCGGGTCCAATTCGTCATAGCCGCGATCAAGTTTTGAGGACAGGCTTTGTTTGAGTGAGGCGAGGTTACGATGGATACCACCCAGCAGGTCACGAAAATACTGTATATCGGCACGCCGCATATTGTGAGCCAGAATAAAAGGCTCAATCACACTGTCAATATCATCGCCGGTGAGCAACGCCTGATAGGCTGCCTGGACAAGAAACTTCCTGCTTCTGCTTCTCGCGGCACGGTTTTTCATTCCTGACGGCTCGCTGTGGTTGATATTTGTGGTTGATATCTGTGGTTTATATCTGTGGTTGATATTTGTGGTTGATATTTGTGGTTTATAGGTAAGCCTGGTAAGGACTAGGCTCAGTTCAAACAGCGCAGTAGATTCACCATTTCCAGCGCTGCCATGGCCGCATCGGCGCCCTTATTGCTGACCTGTTGCTTGCCCTTCTGAACCTGAGCCTTAGCAGCGGAAGGTTTACCCGATCGCTCAAGTGCCTGCTCAAAAGTGTCCGTCGTCAGGACACCGAATATCACCGGCAGTTGATAGTCCAGTGAGACCCTTGCCAGTCCCCGCGCACACTCGCCAGCGACATAATCAAAGTGCGGCGTGTCGCCCCGAATGACAGCACCGAGCGCAATGATGGCGGCACAGTCTTTACGCATCGCTACTCTTGCCGCTACCAGGGGGAGTTCAAAGGCACCTGGCACCATGACCGCTCTGATATTCTCCTCGGACACACCCTGGTCTTGTAGCGTCTCAATGGCACCCGCCATCAGACCATCGACTATCTGAGCGTTAAACCGCGACACCACTAGGGTGAAGCATGCCGTCCCTGCATCGCCTGCCGTATATGTGTTGCCGCCTTCAATGAGTTTTACCATTAGTCTGCCCGGATCATTTTATTGCGCCAGTGTCGCCGTCACTCTGAAGTCATCACCAATCTTTTGGATATCTTTGATTGCCAGTTGCACCAGATCGGACATCCTATCAATTGTCGGTAACTTCAGTAATGACCGGGCACCGTCCCCCATGAAACAGGGAGCAATGTAGAGCACAATCTCGTCCAGGAGTCTCGCCGAAATCATTGCCCCGGCAAGCGTTTGCCCGCATTCAAACAACACTTCACTGTGTTCACGGCGGGCAAGTTCTTTCAGAAAGGAATGTAAATCAATTCTCTTCTCAGCTGTACCGGGCATGACCAGCACCTGCCTGTCGCCGGGCGCGTCAAAACCATCCAGTGCGACCAGCACCGTGTTGTCCTGTTGGAGTAGGGCAGCACCGGGCGGCGTTCGCAACTCTGGGTCCAGGATGTACACCGGACGAGGAATTTCCTTGGCTTCCTTGAAATGCGGAATGTTCATTTCGGCCTGCCTGACCGACAACGAAGGATCATCATCAATGACTGTTTGTACGCCGGTAACAATCGCCGAACTCTCAGCCCTCAGCCGCTGAACATCCAGCCTGGCGGCAGATGCAGTAATCCATTTTGACTTGCCGTTGGCGAGGGCAGTTTTACCATCCAGCGACATTGCCAGTTTCAATCTGACAAAAGGCAGTCCGGTTTCGTGGCGTTTGATATGCCCCGGGTTTAGTGCCCGTGCCGAATCCTCAAGGAGCGGACAGGTCACCTCAATGCCTGCCTGCTGGAGCATTTCAATCCCCTTGCCGGCATTCCGCGGGTCCGGGTCGGGCATGGCGATGACGGCCCTGCTAATGCCAGCCGCTATCAGCAGTGCTGCGCAAGAGGGCGTCTTGCCCTGGAAACTGCAAGGCTCCAGCGTGACATAGGCTGTGGCACCCTTGGCAAGAGAGTGGCTAGTCCCGTCTTTCACATGACCAGCATTCGCCAGGGCATTGACCTCGGCATGTCCTTCACCCGCCTTGATATGGTAACCCTCGCCCAGCACTCTGCCTTGACGCACGAGTACGCAGCCCACTCTTGGGTTGGGATGGCAGGAATATCTGCCCTTGTCCGCAAGGCGAATGGCGTGCGCGAGATGCCTGGCGTCTTCAATACTCATCGGGATCGTTGAGACTGGGCTTTCTGTTTCTTCATGGCTTCAATTTCACGCCGGAATTCTTGCACATCCTGGAAACTTCGATACACGGAAGCAAATCTGACATAAGCAACATCGTCAAGCTGCCTCAGTTCATCCATCACCAGTTCGCCCAGGACGCGACTAGGTAACTCCCGTTCACCTGTTGCCCGCAACTGATGCTTGATGCGGGCAATCGTGGCGTCAATCGTTTCAATGTCCACAGGTCTTTTTTCGAGTGCTCGTCGGAGTCCACTACGCAACTTGGATTCATCAAAGGGTTGTCGGTTACCGTTGTTTTTGATGACGCAGGGTAATACCAGTTCGGCGGTCTCAAAGGTGGTAAATCTTTCCCCACAGGCATGACATTCACGCCGTCTTCGGACCTGATTACCTTCAGCCACCAGTCTGGAATCAATGACCTTGGTTTCCTCATCTGTGCAAAAGGGGCAATACAAACTTCGGCTCCGGGTAAGATTGTCGCCATTCTACTCTAATTTGCCCAGAGCCGTGTCGTCGTCGCGCTGTCATCCGCATCGCTAATTCCTGTAAAATGCGCTCTTTTCTGGCAACGCATCTCAGGACACACACTATGCCGCAGTATGTTTTTACTATGTCCCAGGTGGGCAAGGTTGTGCCGCCGAAACGGCTGATTTTGAAGGACATCTCCCTCTCCTTTTTCCCCGGCGCCAAGATAGGTGTCCTAGGGCTAAATGGTGCCGGGAAGTCCACTCTGCTGAAGATCATGGCTGGTGTGGAGACCGATTATCTGGGGGAAGCTAGGCCTCAGCCGGGCTTGAAAATTGGCTATCTGCCACAGGAACCTGTGCTTGACCCGGACAAGGATGTGCGCGGCAATGTTGAAGACGGCGTCAGGGAGATCAAAAACCTGCTTGATGAATTCAATGCAATCAGTGACAAATTCGCTGAGCCTGTGTCAGATGATGAAATGAATGACCTGTTGCAAAAGCAGGGTGATTTGCAACTCAAGATTGACGCCGCTGATGGCTGGGGTCTTGAACGGGAAATGGAAATCGCAAGCGATGCGTTACGGCTACCACCGATGGAGGCTAATGTATCGCATCTTTCTGGCGGGGAGAAACGACGGGTTGCTCTGTGTCGGTTGTTGATATCACATCCTGACATGCTACTGCTTGATGAACCCACCAATCATCTTGACGCGGAGAGTGTTGCCTGGCTTGAACATTACTTGCAGGATTTCCGCGGCACCGTCGTTGCTATCACTCACGACCGATATTTTCTGGACAATGTCGCAGGCTGGATACTTGAACTTGATCGTGGGCACGGCATCCCCTATGAGGGCAACTATTCCATGTGGCTGGAAGCCAAAGAGAAACGGCTCGCCGTTGAAGCCCATAAGGAGGCAGCGCGTCAGAGGTCAATAAAGGCAGAACTGGCATGGGTAAAAACGCAACCCAAGGCGCGTCATGCCAAGAATCGTGCCCGGCTTGCCCGGTTTGAGGAATTGAATTCCCAGGAATATCAGACCCGAAATGAAACTCAGGAATTGTATATTCCGCCCGGACCCAGGTTGGGTGACCTGGTGGTTGAGGTCAGTAATATCAGCAAACAGTTTGATGACAAACTCCTGATTGACGACCTGTCATTCCAGGTACCCAAGGGTGCCATTGTGGGCATTATCGGCGGCAATGGTGCCGGTAAATCAACCCTGTTTCGATTGATCTGCGGGACTGAAACGCTGGATAGAGGTGAGATCAAAAGAGGGGACACGCTTGTTCCCGGTTATGTGGATCAGAGCCGTGACAGCCTGGATGACAGCAAGACTGTCTGGGAAGAAATTTCAGAAGGTAAGGATATTCTGCAGATTGGCAAGTATGAAACTCAATCCCGCAGCTATGTCAGTCGATTTAACTTCAAGGGCAGGGACCAGCAGAAGCGGGTGGGACAGCTCTCTGGCGGTGAAAGAAATCGGGTACACCTCGCCAAACTGCTAAGCACCGGCGCGAATTTTTTGCTGTTGGACGAGCCCACCAATGATCTGGATATTGAGACGCTACGGGCTCTTGAATTGGCCATTGAAACCTTTCCCGGGACTATGATGATCATTTCGCATGACAGATGGTTTCTGGACCGGCTGGCGACCCACATTCTTGCCTTTGAAGGGGATAGCCGAGTGGTGTTTTTCCAGGGTAACTACAGCGAATATGAAGAGGACCGCAAGCGACGCCTGGGACCCAGTGCGTTAAGACCAACCAGAGTGCGTTATCGGAAACTTGCTTAGTTGTTGACAGGAAGTGCACCAAGAGAACACCCAGCCTCGCCTAGAGCCTATCGAATTCATCCAGTGCTTCGGAAAGTTTGCTGACGGGAATAACTCTCAATCCTGCTATAGGTCGTTTCGGTGTGTTTGCTTTGGGCAGGATGGCGTGTTTGAAGCCGTGTTTGACGGCTTCCTTCAGTCGCTCCTGTCCATTGGGTACGGGCCGAATCTCACCTGAAAGACCCACCTCCCCGAAGCAGATCATATCCAGGGGTAGGGGTTTGGCTTTGAATGACGATACGACCGCCAGCAACACAGCAAGATCGCTGCTGGTTTCTTCAACCCGAATGCCGCCGACCGCATTGATAAACACATCCTGATCTCCGACCTGTAGCCCGCCGTGCCGATTCAGGATGGCGAGTAGCATTGCCAGGCGATTCTGCTCAAATCCGACAGTCACGCGTCGCGGATTGCCCAGGGCACTGTGATCAACCAGGGCCTGGGCTTCAACAAGCAGCGGGCGAGTGCCTTCCCAGACCACCATCACTGTGCTGCCTGGCGTCGCCTCCTCGGACCGAGACAGGAAAATTGCCGAGGGGTTAGGGACTCCCAACATGCCCTTGTCAGTCATGGCAAAAACCCCGAGTTCGTTGACTGAGCCAAAGCGGTTTTTGCCACATCTAAGAGTTCGGTAACGCGCATCTGCATCGCCCTCCAGCATGATGAAGGTGTCAATCATATGTTCGAGAATTCTTGGTCCCGCCAGGGCGCCGTCCTTGGTGACATGCCCCACCAGAAACAGCACTGTGTTGGTTTGTTTCGCAAGTCGGATCAGCGTCGCCGCTGATTCCCGGACCTGTGATACGCCGCCAGGGGACGCGTCAACCTCCGAGGAGTGCATGACCTGTATTGAATCCACCACTACGACCCCAGGAGCCAGCTCCTGCCAGATTAGTATTAGCCGTTCAATACTTGTCTCCGCCAGTACATCAAGTTTGTCCAGCGGCAGTTGCAGTCTTCTCGCCCGCATGGCGATCTGGGAGAGGCTTTCTTCTCCGGTCACATAAAGTGCTTTTTGCTGTGCCGCTATCCGACACATGACCTGGATCAGGAGGGTACTTTTCCCCGCCCCTGGATTACCGCTGATCAGAATCACGGAGCCTGGCACCAGGCCACCGCCGAGGACTCGGTCCAGTTCCGTCATTCCGGTGATCAATCTGGGCGCTTCTTCAGGCCGTACAGAGGCTAGTTTTTTAGGTGCTTCCAGTTGCCCGGTCAAGCCGTCCCGTATAGTTCGTGTCAGGCTCTGTGGCGTTGCGGCGATGGTGAGTCGGCTGAGGGTGTTCCACGCTTGACAAGCATTACATTGACCTTGCCACTTGGTGTATTCGGCACCACAGTCGCCACATACATAGGCTGTTTTGTTTTTTGCCATGATGTTTACTGTCTTTCCCCGGGCACCTGTCTCTCAGGCTGCCAGAGGGTGATATTCATATTGCACCCGTGTACCCAGTCCGGTCATCAGCCTGTAGGGAATAGTGCTGGCACTCTCAGCAATCGTCTCTATAGGTAGCCCTTCTCCCCAGAGTACCGCCCGGTCACCTACCTGGACGCGGTCACCTGGGTTGAGCCGCACCGAGATCATATCCATGGAGACACGCCCTATGATGGCTCTTTTCCCCGCGTCCGTCAGCACCGGGGTGTCGGGTCTGACTTCTCTGGGATAGCCGTCCGCATATCCCACAGCAAGCACTGCGACCTGCGTATCCTGGGCAGCAGTCCAGATACCGCCATAACCCACTGAGGCACCGGCGGCAACAGATTTGATGGCGATCACTGGGGCGGAAAAAGTCATAGCGGGTCTCAGCATCTCAAGCGGTACCGGGGGGTGGAATGGCGAGGCACCGTAAAGCATGATGCCGGGGCGAATCCAGTCCTTAGGCCCCTGATGATAATTGATAATCCCTGCCGAGTTGCCAAGGTTTGATATCTGTAGTTGCTTGTTGAGGAGATTGTGGTTGAGGATTCTGTCTATCTGGGCTTCCGTCCGGGTCCTCTCCCCTTCATCTGCATCTGCATCTGCATTGGCAAGATGCGTCATCACACCGAGTAGCCTGTGCTTGGCAAGTTGATGCGCGACATCTTTCAACTGTGCGGGGGCAAACCCCAGCCGTCCCATACCTGTGTCCAACTTGATCCAAACCCTGTGACTGTCGGGGGACCCGGCAAGGATCGCAATCTGATGTTCGGCATGTACGACGAGATCAAGTGATGCTTCGAAGGCGACTCTCCTCTCCCTCTCTGTTTGTATGCCCTGGAGCAAACAAACCGGTTGCTTTATGCCGGCACCTCGTAGCGACACCCCCTCTGCCAGCTGAGCGACACCAAAGGCATGTGCCGCTTCAAGTGCCTGGGCAACGGCTATGGCGCCGTGCCCATAGGCATTGGCTTTGAGTATCGCCATGATTTTGCTCCCTGGGGACAGAGCTTGGGCCTGGGCAAAGTTATGCCTGACGGCATCCAGGTCAATGCGAGCGAGCGCTGTATTGCTGTTCATGCGGACTCTTCACCAGGGGTTCTTCACAAGGGACACATTATAAAAGCCGTGGACTAGTCGCATCACTAAAAGTCATCATAGTCGGTCGAGAGATTGTCAAACCGGGTAAATTCGCCAAAGAATGCCAGTTTTTTCTTCCCAATGGGTCCATTACGCTGTTTGAGAATGATCACTTCCGCTATACCCTTGTCAGGAGAATCTTCTTTGTACACCTCGTCACGATATATCCCCATGATGAGGTCGGCATCCTGCTCAATGGCGCCAGACTCTCTCAGGTCAGACATGATAGGGCGCTTATTATCTCTTCTTTGCTCTAGCCCCCGGTTGAGTTGGGAGCCAGCAACCAGGGGGCAGTTGAATTCCTTGGCGATGGCTTTGAGGGAGCGAGAAATTTCGGAGATTTCGCCGGTTCTATTTTCTGGCGTACCCGGGATATGCATGAGTTGCAGATAATCAATCACCATCATTTCCAGAGGCCCATGCTCTTTTACTACCCGCCGCGCCCGGGACCGAACATCGGCGGGCGTCAACATTGATGAATCATCAATAAAGATGGGTTTATTGCTGAGGAGCGTCACTGTTGACACCAATCTCGTCCAGTCATCACCCCCCAGTTGCCCGGTGCGAATCTTGCTCTGATCAATTCTCCCCAATGATGACAACATGCGCTGCACCAGGGTGGTGGCTTGCATCTCCAGACTGAATACCAGCACCGGACCGGGATTGTTATCGGAAAAAGCCGCGCTCTCTGCCATGTTCATCATCAGCGCAGTCTTCCCCATTGATGGGCGACCGGCGACGACAATCAGGTCAGCCTTCTGTAACCCGGTGGTGATCTGGTCAAGATCCTTGAAACCGGTACTGACCCCGGTGATAGCCCCCTCGGTATCTTGGAGTGCACTAATGCGTTCTACAGTCTTCGTCAGCAATGGAGCGAGGGGTGCGGGACCATCGCTTGAGGACCTGGCGTCACTGATCTTGAATACCTTCGCTTCGGCATCGTTAATCAGTTCGGTGCTGCTACGTCCCTTCGGATTGAAACCACTCTCGGCGATAGTGTTGGCGACAGCGATCAGGCTCCTGGTGGTGGACTTCTCCCGGACAATCTCTGCATAGGCACCGATGTTCAGCGCTGTGGGCGTGCTTTCCACCAGCGCCGAGATGAAGGGCATGCCGCCGACATTATCCAACTCGCCTTTGTTTTCCAGGTCTTCTGCTATGGTGATGATGTCCAGGGGTTGGTTCCGTGCATCAAGGTCTGCCATGGAGCGGTAAATGATGCGATGGTCGGCGCGGTAGAAGTCTTCCGGTATGAGTTTCAGCGAGACAGTTTCCCAAGCATCGTTATCCAGCATCAGCCCGCCCAGAACTGACCGCTCCGCTTCAATGGAATGAGGCGGAACTTTCAGTATTGATGTATCGGTATCGTCTGGAGCCCTTGCCAATGATAGTCTCAATAACTACTAGCGAGAGGGTTAATTAAATTACGCTTCAGCCACCACTGCAAGTTTGAGCACTGCGTTGACTTCCGGGTGGAGGTAAATATCAATCTCGTATTCTCCCAGTTCCCGGATAGGCCCCTGGGGCAGACGAATCTCGCTCTTCTCCACCCTGATGTCACTTCGGTCGGACACGGCGGCTGCTATATCTCGCAGGGTGACTGACCCGAAGAGTTTGCCTTCTGCGCCGACAGATGCAGGGACAGACACAGACAGGGCGTTAATCTGCTCTGCCCGCACCCTTGCTACTTCCAGTTTTTCTTGGGCAATCTGTTCCAATTCCGCCCGACGTTCTGCGAATATCCGGATGTTTTCAGGAATCGCCGGAACTGCCTTTCTCTGCGGTATTAGGTAGTTTCTGCCGTAGCCTGATTTGACCTGCACCTGAGCGCCCAGACTACCCAGTTTGGCAATGTTTTCGAGCAAAATGACTTCCATTATTCGGTCCCCCGGGTTGGTATTCTCAAGCGGATATTGAACCAGGCATCCGCCATTGCCAGTGCTGCCAGAGACACAAGAAGCAGATTGCGGTACTCGGACAGGAGGATCAGACTGAGATAAAGGACTGCTACCCATCCCTGGGATAAATTCTTCCGGTCGCAATACCAATGTACCAACCCTAGAGCGGCGACCACCAGGGGCAGGGTGAAGAGGGGCAACCACCAGCCCCAGGGTTCGGAAAATGCCAGGCAAGCCAATATAGCGACGCCCAGGACTGCGCCGACACCGGGGGACAGCCTGAGCTGATGGAATTCTTTCCTGAATCCCCCAGGGTTGTATAGTGCGCTTTGTGACCATCTGGCAAGGAGCAATATAATAATCAGGGCGATGGCTTGCCAAAAAGCAAACAGCGGGGTCAATTGAAGAATCTCCTCAAGATTTGGTTGCAACTCCATCCGAGTTAAAAAATCAATAATGAAATCAACCAGAAAGCCCTTTATCGCCAGGATGCTGACCCCAGCGTAGAGCAGGGCGGTGAGCAGGACGACCTGCCATGAACCCGTATGCCGTAGCATGGCTGCCATCAGGAAGCTACCCAGTAGCATGGTTATTGGCAAGGGGTCTGCAAAGAGATGAAAGGCAACGCCGACGGGCAGGAGGGTCCACAGAAGCACCAGTGACCCTGCCGGTATGCCGTACCGTAGGACGACGAGTGCCACAATCACTGTGGACAGCCAGCCCAGGAGCGGCAAGAGGACGGTCACCATGCTAGTACCTATAGCATGGAGTCTGCTTCTCAGCGCAAATTCAGCCAGTGCTCGCATGAATTGTCTCTCTTGCTACTTGTGAGAATCTGTATAGGGAATCAGTGCCAGGTACCGGGCTCGCTTGACTGCTGTGGCAAGTTGTCGCTGGTATTTGGCTTTGGTGCCGGTGATACGGCTAGGTATGATCTTGCCGGTTTCCGAGATAAACGCTTTCAGCAGTTCAATATCCTTGTAGTCAACTTCCTCTATACCTTCGGCGGTGAATCGGCAATATTTTCTTCTTCTGTAGAATCTTGACATGCTTCCTATCCCTCTCGGTCCGTTTCGTCAGGTGCTTCTATGCTTCGGATTCGTAATAACAATCGCCACGCCGCGCAAATCCAACCCAGACCTTATCCGCTTCAACAAATCCTCTCTGGACACCGGCTTGTCGTCATTCTCGCTATCCCAATCCTCAAGCAGCTCAGTGACCCCTGTGTCGTTCATCTCGTTGCTTGACATCTGCTTTCTAGTAAAATATCTCTGCCACTGCTCTGGCGATTTCTTCGTCCCTGCTGGCTGTGCTTCAACCAACCTTTCCAGATGAGAGTAGAAAGCCTCTCTTCTCTCTGACGGCTTCTCGTGAGACTCCATTATTTCAGGTCTTCCTCGCTACCCGTCATGTCGCCGCCGAGCATCGTCTCTGATGTGCCTGTATCGGCTGATACTGGGGAGTCTTCTGGATTGATTTGTTCCGTTTCAGCACTTTCCGTTGCAGCACTTTCGGTGTCAGCGGTTTCCATTTGTTCCTTTTTGACGCTGGCAACTTTATCTGCCATTGCCCGTTTTTGCTGATACTGTTCCTGTTGCTCATCTCGCAATTTCCTTTCCTTGCTCTCCCGCTCAAGTTTCATCAGCGGAGACTCTTCAGTATCTGCTGAGTTGCGTTTCATGATCAGATTTCTGAGCACAGCATCATTGAATTTGAATGCTGTTGTGATTTCTTCAAGTAGAGCCTGGTTGCACTCAATATTGAGCAGGATGTAATGCGCCTTGTGGATCTTGTTGATGGGATAAGCCAACTGTCGGCGACCCCAGTCCTCGGTGCGGTGAACCTTGCCGCCACCGTCGGCGATCATATTAGAGTATCTTTCTACCATGCCCGGCACCTGCTGACTCTGGTCAGGATGCACCAGGAAGACTATTTCGTAATGTCTCATCAAAGCTCCTCTCGGGTCATAGCTTCCTGCCAGTCATCTGTGCAGTGAAGCAAGGAGAAAAAGGGGACGCAGATTGTAATAGATGACAACAGGCTGTGCAAGATAAATGATGCCCCCGTCCCCTCATTGAGGTTCTGGATTGAGATTCTGGATTGAGGTTCTGGCGTTTTTCTGCGATTTTATGACGCTGGGATTGATGCCATGTATGTTCGGGAATGCACAAGGAGTTATAAACGATGAGCGACGAGGCACTAGAATCCGAGGTCATTCTGGCAACTCTCAAGAGCCGGTGTTCGGAAGCCTGCTTCGGACTGGTTGAGTTGGAAGTTCATAACAGCATCGGCTCCACCAATACTCATGTGACGGCGAAGCTGGAGGAGCCTGGAAACCAGATCCATCTCTGCTTGGCTGAAACACAGACGGCGGGCAGGGGGCGCCGGGGCAGGCGTTGGGTCAGTCCCTATGGCAAGAATATCTACATGAGCATTGGGCTTTTCCTCAGGCTCCCGATGGCTGAGCTGGGCGGTCTCTCGTTGGTGTCTGGTATTTGTATAGTGGAAGTGTTGCGGCGGTTTGGTGTCAAGGATGTAGGTCTTAAATGGCCCAATGATATTTTGCTGGCGGGGGGTAAGCTGGGGGGGCTATTGGTTGAATTGCGGCCGCCTGAACCAGGTGTTGGCAACGAGGCAGGGCGCGGCGTAGGCGTCGTCATAGGCCTGGGTATCAACCTGTCCCTGAGTCCCGAGGATGCAAGCCCGATTGAGCAATCCTGGAGCCAGCTTTCATCTCGGCTGGAGGTCTCCCGTAATCAACTGGCAGGCGAGTTGGCGGGTGAAATTCTGACCGCTATTGAGCGGTTTGCCAGTGCCGGTTTTGCTCCTTTTATGGCGTTATGGCACGAGTATAATTTGTTTGCCGGCAGAGAAGTTGAGGTGTTAAGGGGAGATGAGCGGATCCGAGGCATAGATAGCGGGGTGAACGACCGAGGTAATCTGATACTGGACACCGAGACGGGCTTGGTTGAGTGCCACTCGGGCGAGGTCAGTCTGAGAGTCCCTGATACGCCATGACACTCATAGCGGCTCTCATCTTGCCGCTCAGCCTGGTGTGCGACTCTTTATCACAACCTATTGAAACCCACACAAACCATTGAAACTGCCCACAGATTGCAATAGAATGCGCGTTGCTTTCGCCAGGGTCCCGGGTTTTCTGCTTCTTATCAAGTTGGCTATTGATGCTTGTTGTGGCGCGTCCTACTAGTGCTACTCCTGTGTTAATACAGTGTTGACAAAAAGCGCGCGCTGTTATCTGCTTTGCCCGGATTTGTCTTCATCACAGGTGCATGTGCCGCTATAGCTCAGTTGGTAGAGCAACTGATTTGTAATCAGTAGGTCCCGAGTTCAACTCTTGGTGGCGGCACCAATGACTGCTCAGGACATGTCAGAGCGGTTTATTGAATAGATTGGTCGGCATAAATTCTTGGCATGAATCGCCAAAATTTGGTTTGACATATATCGGTATTAGAGGCAAAATTCGGCGCCGCTTTTCGGAGGGGTACCTGAGTGGTCAAAGGGATCAGACTGTAAATCTGACGCGCGAGCTTCGGTGGTTCGAATCCACCCCCCTCCACCAGAGGGCTCGCAAGCAAGATGGTGCTGTCAGAGCCATGTTTTGAGGAGGAATCGGGAGCAGGTGCCCTGGGGCGGATAGGGGACGACGGTGGCTATGGTGTGATAGCGGGTATGGTGTGATAAAGAGTGGACATGAGCGGGCAATGGCGGGCAATGGCGGGTATAGTTTAGTGGTAGAACCTCAGCCTTCCAAGCTGATGACGCGAGTTCGATCCTCGCTACCCGCTCCAGGAAGGTCTCAACCCGGAAGAAGTTTTATGAAAAATCGCTCATATAGCTCAGTCGGTAGAGCACTTCCTTGGTAAGGAAGAGGTCACCGGTTCAAATCCGGTTATGAGCTCCATCTTCCAAGTGTAAAAAATAGTGCGAGTGTTAAAATAGTGTAACCAGTGCAAGATACCAGGTGTTTGTAGCGTCTAGTTGAGGAGAAATCTGTAATGTCCAAAGTGAAGTTTGAGCGGGTCAAACCGCATTTGAATGTAGGTACCATTGGTCATGTTGACCATGGCAAAACCACCCTAACAGCGGCGATCACAAAAGTCTGCTCGGAAACCTACGGCGGTGGCGAGTTCCAGGCTTTTGATGCAATTGATAATGCCCCGGAGGAACGCGAACGCGGTATTACGATTGCCACATCGCATGTTGAGTACGATTCGTCGAAGCGTCACTACGCACACGTTGACTGCCCGGGACACGCGGATTATGTAAAGAATATGATTACAGGTGCCGCCCAGATGGACGGGGCGATTCTTGTTGTTTCAGCCGCTGATGGTCCCATGCCGCAGACGCGAGAGCATATTCTTTTGTCCAAGCAGGTAGGCGTGCCTCACATAGTGGTTTACCTGAACAAAGCGGACATGGTTGATGACCAGGAGCTGGTGGAATTAGTTGAGATGGAAGTGCGAGAACTACTGGACCAGTATGAATTCCCGGGCGATGACA
Source organism: Gammaproteobacteria bacterium UBA6724 (assembly GCA_002454165.1). Classification (GTDB taxonomy): domain Bacteria; phylum Pseudomonadota; class Gammaproteobacteria; order Pseudomonadales; family Azotimanducaceae; genus UBA9659. Next base: position 43,491 of record DKIG01000014.1, on the reverse strand, counting down.
CCCCTATCATCATCGGTAGCGCCCTGAAAGCACTGGAGGGTGACGATTCTGAGATGGGTACACCGTCTATATTGAAACTGGTGGAAACACTGGATGAATATATTCCAGAGCCGAAGAGAAATATTGACCAGCCGTTTTTGATGCCGATAGAAGATGTATTCTCCATATCAGGGCGTGGCACAGTGGTGACGGGCCGGATTGGTCGTGGGATCATCTCTGTTGGCGATGAAATGGAAATTGTTGGTATCAAAGACACGCAGAAGTCCACTTGTACGGGCGTGGAGATGTTCCGCAAGTTGCTGGATGAGGGTCGTGCTGGAGAAAATGTCGGCATCTTGCTACGAGGCACCAAGCGGGAAGAAGTGGAGAGAGGTCAGGTTCTGGCAGCACCAGGTTCCATCACACCGCATACGAAATTTGAAGGTGAGGTGTATGTGTTGTCAAAGGATGAAGGCGGTCGTCACACGCCCTTCTTCAAGGGATACAAGCCACAGTTTTTCTTTGAAACAACTGATGTCACAGGTTCTGTAGAGTTGCCGGAAGGTACCGAGATGGTGATGCCTGGCGATAATGTGACCATGTCAGTTGAGTTGATCGCGCCCATAGCGATGGAGGAAAATCAGCGCTTTGCCATCCGTGAAGGTGGACGAACGGTGGGTGCTGGTGTGGTGACGAAGATCAACCAATAATAACTCGGTAATCAAAACATCAGCAGCAGACATTGTAAACATTAAAGGTGCAACCGGGTTTAGGCCAGTAGCTCAATCGGCAGAGCGGCGGTCTCCAAAACCGCAGGTTGGGGGTTCGATTCCCTCCTGGCCTGCCAGTCAATCCTTTTCATACTTGAAGACTGAGCTTGGCGGACGAACCTGGCAAATGAATAGATGAGCACGAAACCGGAAACACAAGAGTATCGGCTGGACCTCGTCAAGTGGAGCATCATACTGGCGATTATCGCTGGGGGTATCTACGCCAATTCCTATTACGCCGTCGTGGAACCGATATACCGCGCCCTGGTAGGACTGGCGATGGCCGGGCTTGTGGTTACGATTATGTTGCAGACCGAGAAGGGTGCTGCCGTCTGGTCTCTGGCGCGTGAGGCAAGAGTTGAGATTAGGAAGGTAGTTTGGCCCACGCCTCAGGAAACGAGTCAAACGACGGTGATAGTTGTCCTGGTCGTGATATTCGTCGCGTTAATTCTTTGGGCACTTGATTCGGGTCTCAGCTGGAGTGTCCAGAATGTTATCGGCTAGTTCGTTATTTATAGGAGCCATCAGCGGTTTTGTGTGTAAAAAGCCATCAGCGGTTGCTTGGGTGTAGATGGTAAAGAGCCATGAACCAGTTAAAGGGCGTCGGTCGGAAGGGAGTGCAGGGTGGATAAACGTTGGTATGTAGTCCATGCCTATTCAGGCTATGAAAAGAAGGTCATGCGCGCCCTGAAGGAACGTATAGATTTGTCCGGGTTCGCGGAGAAGTTTGGGCAAGTCCTTGTTCCTACCGAAGAAGTGGTCGAAATGAAGGCGGGGAAGAAACGCCGCAGCGAGCGAAAATTCTTCCCGGGCTATGTATTGGTTGAGATGGCACTTGACGATGATACCTGGCATCTGGTCAAGGAGACACCACGGGTCATGAGATTCGTGGGCGGCAAGGCGGATGAACCTGCTGCCATCACTAGCCATGAAGTAAACACCATCCTGCAACGTGTGGAGACAGGTAGTGAGCATGCAACACCAAAAACGGTGTATGAAGCGGGCGAATTGGTCAGAGTCGTTGATGGCCCCTTCAATGACTTCAACGGCGTTGTGGAAGAAGTCAACTATGAGAAGAATCGCTTACATGTGTCGGTGATGATATTTGGTCGGTCAACACCGGTTGAACTGGATTTTGACCAGGTAGAGAAGGGCTAAACCAGCCATCCCATAGCGGAGGAAAATTACCATGGCCAAAGATATTGAGGCATACATCAAGTTGCAAGTTCCCGCAGGCAAGGCAAATCCAAGTCCACCAGTGGGGCCTGCCCTGGGGCAGCATGGTTTGAATATCATGCAGTTCTGCAAGGCATTTAATGCCGAGACACAAGCGCTGGAATCGGGGCTACCGATACCGGTGGTTATCACTGTTTACAACGACAAGAGTTTCACTTTTATCAGGAAAACCCCGCCCGCATCAGTGCTGTTGATGAAAGCAGCCGCTATTTCCAAAGGCAGTGCCGAGCCTCATGTCAACAAGGTAGGTAGGGTGACCCGCGCCCAACTTGAGGAAATAGCAACCACCAAGATGCCCGATTTGACGGCAACTGATATGGATGCGGCGGTGCGAACCATCGCCGGTAGTGCTAGGGCTGCCGGAATAGAGACAGAGGGTGTTGTGTAAATGGCAGGGTTGACAAAAAAAGCACGGGCATATCAGGAAAAGATAGAATCTGGCAAGCTTTATCCGATAGACGAGGCAGTTTCACTACTCAATGAACTGTCCACCGTGAAATTCAAAGAATCCATTGATATCAGTATCAATCTGGGCGTTGACCCAAAAAAGTCAGATCAGGTCGTGCGGGGTGCAACGGTACTGCCGCATGGGACAGGTAAAAACGTGCGCGTAGCAGTCTTTGCCCAGGGCGACAAGGCAGACGAGGCAGTTGCTGCGGGTGCTGAGGTGGTTGGTATGGATGATCTTGCCGGCGCCGTCAAGGCAGGGAAGCTGGATTTTGATCTGGTGATTGCAACGCCAGACACCATGCGAATCGTTGGTCAGTTAGGACAAATTCTGGGCCCAAGAGGATTAATGCCCAACCCTCGACTCGGCACCGTGACCATGGATGTTGGTGAAGCCGTTAACAACGCGAAGGCCGGTCAAGTCAGGTATCGGACTGATAAAAATGGCATCGTACATAGCGGTATTGGCAAGGTGGGTTTTGAGCCTTCCAACATCAAGGAAAATGTTGAAGCCCTGATCAATGATTTGAAGAAGATAAAACCTGCCTCGGCAAAGGGCACTTATATTAAAAAGGTCGTGATCTCGACCACCATGGGAGCGGGCATCCCGATTGATCAATCGTCATTGGATATTTGACAGATTAAATAAATCTTTGCGGCTGCTGATGGCATTCATCCCATCAGAACTCGTCAAAGACTGCAGGACCAAGGAGTAGATACTGTGCCAATAGGAACTGAAGAAAAACAGGCAATTGTCGCCGATGTGCACGCAACGGCAGACCAGGCACTGTCGGCTGTCATGGCAGATTACCGAGGGGTTTCTGTTGGTGACATGACGCTGCTCAGAAAGCAGGCGCGTGCCGCCGGGGTCCAAGTCCGGGTGATTCGGAATAGGCTAGCAAAAAGAGCCTTTGAGGGCACCGACCTTGCGTGTATGAATGCGGTACTGTCTGGTCCGAATATCCTCGCATTTTCGCTGGAAGAGCCTGGTGCTGGCGCTAGGGTTTTTCAACGTTTTGCTAAGGAAAACAAGGCGTTTCAAATTAAGGCTTTGAGCATTGACGGAGATTTGCTACCAGCGGATCAAATAGATCTGTTGGCAAAACTTCCGACGCAGGATGAAGCTCTGTCAACCCTGATGGCTGTCATGCTCGCTCCTGTTACCACCCTGGCAAGAAGGCTGCAGGAGCTGCCGGGTAAAATCACGAGAGTGGTAGCTGCCGTGAGAGATCAGAAGCAGCAGGAATCAACCTGATATTACATTGACTACTAACCGGAGACTGGACCTATGTCATTATCTAAAGATGAAATCTTGAACGCGATTGCCGAGATGAGCGTGATGGACGTTGTTGGCCTCGTTGCAGCAATGGAAGAAAAATTCGGCGTCTCAGCCGCCGTTGCGGTCGCACCGGCGCCAGCAGCAGGGAGTGCTGTCGCGGGTGAACCCAGTGCTGCTGCAGAAGAGCAGACTGAGTTTGAACTTGTTATTACTTCCGCAGGTGAGAAGAAGGTCGCCGCCATCAAGGTGGTTCGTGTTGTCACTGGGCTTGGCTTGAAGGAAGCCAAAGCGCTAGTGGACGAAGCACCTTCCACTGTGAAAGAAGGTTTGAGCAAGGAAGATGCTGAAAAATTCAAGCAGCAATTTGAGGAAGCGGGCGCATCCGTAGAACTCAAGTAACCCTTGTCTCTGATACCGGGAAGGAAGAAAGCCCGACGATGTAATGTCGTTGGTCCCACTATGTTTGTGCCTGTCTATTGACCAGCCTGGAGGCTTGAATGGCCTATTCATTTACTGAAAAAAAACGAATAAGGAAAGATTTTGGCAAGTTGGAAAGGGTTATGGATATCCCGCATCTGCTTGCTATACAACTGGAGTCCTACAAGGTGTTTGCGCAGGAAGATACCGCGCCAGAAAAGAGAATCAACAAGGGCTTGCATCAGGCGTTTCAATCTGTTTTCCCGATTGTTAGTTATTCAAAGAATGCGTCTCTTAAATATGTCAATTACTACTTAGGCAGGCCCCTATTTAATGTAAAAGAAAGTCAATTGCGAGGTGTCACCTATGCGGCACCACTTAGAGTCAATATGCAGTTGATCATCTACGACAAGGAGTCGTCAAACAAGACCGTCAAGGAAGTTAGGGAGCAGGAAGTCTATATGGGTGAGATTCCGCTGATGACCGATAACGGCACTTTCATCGTCAATGGTATAGAGCGGGTTATTGTATCCCAATTGCACCGTTCGCCAGGCGTCTTCTTTGACGATGACAAGGGTAAAACAGCGGGTGACAAGTTGCTCTATACCGCCAGGGTGATTCCAATGCGTGGTTCCTGGTTGGATTTTGAATTTGATCAGAAAGATTGCCTCTTTGTTCGGATTGACCGTAAAAAGAAGTTACCCGCGACAGTGCTACTCAAAGCGCTGAACTACACCACCAGTGAGATTCTGGAAAAGTTCTTTGAGAGTGACACCTTCAGGGTTCGCAAGGATCATTATTCTCTTAAAATCACTGAGGCAGAGCGTCTCCGGGGAGAAACCATAGAGTTTGATATTAAGGATAGGCAGGGCAAGGTCATCGTAGAGGAAAACAGCAGGATCACGCCGCGTCATATCCGGGAGATGAAAAGTGCCGGTATCAAGAGACTGGAATGTCCTGCCGAATATGTGTGCGGCCATGTTCTGATGGATGATTTAGTTGCCCCGGAAACTGGCGAGATACTGGTTCCCTGTAATACAGCAATTGATGAGGTAATACTCGACAAGATAAAGGAGATAGGCATAGCCAGTTTCAGGACGATTTATACCAATGAAGTGGATTGTGGTCCCTTCGTCTCTGACACTCTGAAGATAGACGCCACCCGGAACAGTCTTGAAGCGCTTGTGGAAATTTATCGCATGATGCGCCCCGGTGAACCGCCGACTAAAGAATCTGCCGAGAATCTCTTCAAAAACCTGTTCTTCTCTACTGATCGTTACGATCTCTCGGTCGTAGGGAGAATGAAGTTTGACCTTCGTCTAGGTCGGGGAGATGGGTCCGGAGAGAGTACGCTATCCAAGGATGACATTATTGATGTGATGAAATGCCTAATCAAAATCAGAAACGGCGCAGAAACTGCTGATGACATAGATCATCTGGGTAACAGGCGGGTAAGATCAGTGGGCGAAATGGCAGAGAATGCCTTCCGTCTGGGGCTTATCAGGGTTGAGAGAGCCGTTAAGGAAAAATTGAGTATGGCGGAAGCAGATGAATTGATGCCCCAAGACCTGATTAACGCTAAGCCGATTGCCGCCGCTGTAAAAGAATTTTTCGGTTCTGCGCAACTGTCGCAGTTCATGGATCAGGAAAATCCACTATCGGAAGTGACGCACAAGCGCCGGGTTTCTGCCCTGGGTCCTGGTGGTTTGACCAGGGAAAGAGCTGGTTTTGATGTGCGTAATGTGCACCCCACCCACTATGGTCGGGTCTGTCCAATTGAAACGCCTGAAGGCTCCAACATAGGCTTGATCAGTTCACTGGCAACCCATGCCAGGACTAACGAATATGGATTTTTGGAAAGTCCCTACAGGCGGGTAGTCAAGGGCAAGGTCACGAATGACATTGAGTATTTGTCCGCCATAGAAGAAGGTAAGTATGTCATTGCCCAGGCAAGTACAGCCGTGACCCCCAGTGGACGGCTGAGTGATGAACTTGTTGAGGTTCGGCATAAGGATGAATTTACCAAGATGCCGCGTCAGATGGTGAACTTTATGGATGTCTCACCACAGCAGGTTGTGTCCGTGGCAGCTGCGCTGATTCCCTTTCTTGAGCATGATGATGCGAACCGCGCACTGATGGGTGCCAATATGCAGCGGCAGGCAGTGCCAATACTGCGCGCCGAGAAGCCTCTGGTCGGTACTGGCATGGAACGCATCCTTGCCAGGGATTCAGGTGTTTGCGTGACTGCCAAGCGCGGCGGCCTTGTTGAGACAGTGGATGCCGGGCGCATCGTTGTCCGGGTCAACAGGACGGAAACCGCAAGCGGTGAAGCAGGCGTGGATATCTATAATCTGACCAAATACACCCGGTCAAATCAGAATACCTGCATCAACCAGAAGCCCCTCGTGAAACAGGGGGACCGTGTTGCGCGGCAGGATATCCTGGCTGATGGACCCTCCGTTGATACTGGCGAACTGGCGCTTGGTCAGAACATCCGGGTCGCCATTATGACCTGGAAGGGTTACAACTATGAAGACTCAATCCTGGTTTCAGAAAATCTTGTCAAGGAAGACAGATTCACCAGCATCCATATCCAGGAACTGGTCTGTACCGCCAGGGACACCAAACTGGGTTCAGAAGAAATTACCTCCGACATCCCCAATGTGAGCGAGGGTGCCTTGTTGAAATTGGATGAATCCGGGATTGTTTATATCGGCGCTGAGGTAGATGCGGGTGACATTCTTGTCGGCAAGGTGACGCCAAAAGGTGAAACCCAACTCACCCCGGAAGAGAAATTGCTACGAGCAATCTTTGGAGAGAAGGCGTCAGATGTGAAGGACACCTCGCTCCGGGTACCGAGTAGTTACAAGGGTACCGTCATTGATGTTCATATATTCACTCGGGATGGTATCGAGAAAGACGAGAGAGCAAAGGCTAACGAGGAGCAGGCGCTGGTTGAAGAGCGCAAGAACATTGATGAAGAGTATCGCATCCTTGAGACAGCAATCATTGAACGCCTGGATGCATCAGTGGTCGGGGAAAAACTAATCAAAGCGCCTAGGGAGGAGGATGGCACCCTTGGAAAGGGCAATGTGGTTACCAAGGCTTTTCTGGCGAGTATTAGTCTTGATGAGCGCCTCAAACTGCGGTTCAAGGAAAACAAGCCGAATGCATTGTTGAAGCAAGTCAGGCAACAATTGAAAAAATACAACGAAGATCTTGAGCAGCGATTCAAGGAGCAAGCAGACAAAATAAAGAGTGGTGATGACCTGGCGCCCGGGGTCCTGAAGGTTGTGAAGGTCTATCTCGCCGTTAAACGACACATTCAACCCGGCGACAAGATAGCAGGAAGACACGGCAACAAGGGTGTTATCTCGGTGATTAAACCGGTTGAAGATATGCCCTTTGATGACAATGGCGAACCCATTGACATAGTGTTAAACCCGCTAGGTATCCCCAAACGTATGAATGTCGGGCAGATTCTGGAGACGCACCTCGGCTGGGCTGCCCAGGGGCTGGGTGTCAAGATAGGGAAGATGCTTGATAGACAGCGCAAGGTGATTGAAATACGGCGCTTTCTAGAGAAGGTTTACAACAAAAGCGGTGGTCGCAAGGAAGACCTGGTCAAATTCAAAGATTCGGAATTGCTGGAGATGGCGACCAACCTCCGCAGTGGTGTGCCTATGGCAACCGGTGTGTTTGACGGGGCGAACGAAGAAGAAATCGTTGCCATGCTGAAATTGGCAGACCTGCCAACAAGCGGGCAATGTGTATTGTACGACGGTTGCACGGGCGATGCCTTTGATAGGCCTGTGACCGTGGGTTACATGTATATACTGAAACTTAATCACCTGGTTGACGACAAGATGCATGCCCGTTCAACGGGTTCTTACTCACTGGTCACCCAGCAACCACTCGGTGGTAAGGCGCAGTTTGGCGGGCAGCGATTTGGTGAAATGGAAGTCTGGGCACTTGAGGCCTATGGTGCCGCCTACACCCTCCAGGAAATGCTAACGGTGAAGTCTGATGATCTTCATGGTCGTACCAGGATGTATAAAAACATCGTGGACGCGGACTATCGCATGGAGCCGGGTATGCCTGAGTCATTCAATGTACTGGTGAAGGAAATCAGATCCCTAGGTATTGATATTGCTCTGGAAGAAGACGATTGACCTCGTCCGTGAATATTGTCAAACCGAAAGACCTATTGTGTCCTGAATATGGAGGAATGCCTTGAGAAATTTGCTCAATATACTGAAAGCGCAAGGACAGTCTGAAGAATTTGATTCACTTCGTATTGGGCTAGCCTCGCCCGAGACGATTCGCAGTTGGTCTTATGGCGAGGTTAAGAAGCCCGAGACGATTAACTATAGGACTTTTAAGCCAGAGAGAGATGGCCTCTTTTGCGCCAAGATTTTTGGTCCCACCAAGGACTATGAATGTCTGTGTGGCAAATATAAACGCCTAAAGCATCGCGGCGTGGTGTGTGAAAAATGCGGTGTTGAAGTTGCGCTTGCGAGGGTACGCCGTGAGCGAATGGCGCACATTGAACTGGCAAGCCCGGTGGCACATATCTGGTTTCTGAAGTCACTGCCGTCGCGTATCGGGCTCTTGATGGACAGAACGCTCCGGGACATTGAGCGTGTTTTGTACTTTGAGTCCTTTATGGTGACTGATCCGGGACTCACAGAGCTAGACAAATATAGCCTCCTGACGGATGACGAATATCACGAAGCGCTTGAAGTATATGGCGATGAATTTGAAGCCAAGATGGGTGCCGAAGCAGTACGGGAATTGCTGGAAGACATGGATCTCAAGGAAGAGATAGTCAGCATCAGGGAAGATCTTCAGCGCACCAGTTCCGAGACCAAAATCAAGAAACTTACCAAGCGACTGAAACTGATGGAGGCATTCCACAACTCAGGTAATAAACCTGAATGGATGATTCTGAATGTCCTGCCAGTGCTACCACCTGACCTGAGACCCCTGGTACCTCTGGAGGGTGGAAGATTTGCGACTTCCGATCTGAATGACCTTTATCGCCGGGTCATCAATCGAAATAACCGATTGAGACGACTGCTTGATCTGAGCGCGCCAGATATTATTGTCCGCAATGAAAAACGCATGTTGCAAGAGGCAGTTGATGCGTTACTTGATAATGGCCGCCGAGGCAGGGCGATCACAGGTAGCAACAAGCGCCCCCTGAAATCCCTCGCCGATATGATTAAGGGCAAACAGGGCAGATTCAGACAGAATCTCCTGGGCAAGCGGGTGGATTACTCGGGCCGGTCGGTGATAGTGGTAGGCCCAACACTCAGGCTTCATCAGTGTGGGCTACCCAAGAAAATGGCACTGGAGTTATTTAAGCCGTTTATTTTCGGCAAGTTAGAAAGCCGTGGCTTGGCAACCACGATCAAAGCAGCAAAAAAGATGGTTGAACGCGAACCCCCTGAAGTCTGGGACATCCTGGATGATGTGATTCGCGAGCATCCGGTGCTTCTCAATCGGGCGCCGACCCTGCATCGGCTGGGTATTCAGGCATTTGAACCGGTACTGATTGAGGGCAAGGCGATCCAACTGCACCCCCTGGTGTGCGCTGCTTTCAACGCGGATTTTGATGGCGACCAGATGGCCGTGCATGTACCCCTGACCCTGGAAGCGCAGCTTGAAGCCAGGGCACTGATGATGTCCACCAACAATGTGCTCTTACCCGCGAATGGTAAGCCGATAATTGTCCCGTCCCAGGATGTGGTGCTTGGCATCTATTGGATGACCAGAGAGCGGATCAACGACAAGGGCGAAGGCATGAAGTTCTCTAATGTTGCGGAGGTTTCCCGCGCCTATCATTCAAAACAGATTGGTCTTCAAGCCAGGATCACAGTCCGGGTGACGGAGCGGCTCAAAAACGAAAAAGGTGAATGGGAAGAACAGACCGGGCGCCAGGAAACCACCCCAGGTCGGGCATTGCTCTATGAGATAGTGCCAGATGGTATTCCCTTCGGGCATATCAATAAGACCATGGATGCCAGAGAAATATCGCACCTGATGAATCTCTGCTATAGGTTGGTCGGCTTGAAAGAAACGGTAGTCTTTGCCGACCAGTTGATGTACATGGGTTACGAATATTCCACAAGATCAGGTGCGTCAATTGGTGTGGAAGATTTTGTCATCCCCGCAGAGAAATCGGCAATTATTGATGCAGCGGAAGACAAAATCGAAGTCATCAGAGCCCAGTTTGACTCAGGTCTTGTGACCCATGATGAAAAATATAACAAGGTGATTGATATCTGGATGCGCGCTAACGAGCTGGTTAGTGCTGCCGTGATGGACACATTAGGCAAGGAAAGTGTCGTCAACAGAGAGGGCGAAGCGGAAGAGCAAGCCTCATTTAACAGCATCTGGATCTACTCGGATTCTGGTGCCAGGGGTTCACCGGCACAGATTCGCCAGTTATCAGGTATGCGCGGACTGATGACCAAGCCGGGTGGTGACATCATCGAAACACCCATTACCGCTAACTTCCGGGAAGGGCTTTCGGTGATGGAATATTTCATCTCAACTTATGGCGGGCGCAAAGGGTTGACTGATACAGCACTGAAAACTGCCAGTGCCGGGTACATGACAAGGCGGTTGGTTGATGTCGCCCAGGACCTGGTGATTACCGAGCATGATTGCGGCACGGAGAAGGGCATGCTGATGACTGTGGTCATTGAAGGTGGTGATGGGGGGTCAGTATTGGGAGATAGGTTTCTTGGACGTGTTGTTGCCGAGGATCTTTTCGGTTCAGATGGCAAGGAGTTGCTAGCGGCACGTGGGACAATGCTTGACGAACAATTAGTTGAAGTGATTGAGTTTTCCGGCATTAACGAAATCAGGGTGCGTAGCCCCATTACCTGTGAAACCCGATATGGAATCTGCCGTCATTGTTATGGTCGGGACCTGGGTCGTGGGCATCTGGTCAACATTGGCGAGGCGATTGGCGTGATTGCTGCCCAGTCTATAGGCGAGCCTGGTACCCAACTCACCCTGCAGACCTTCCACATGGGTGGGACGGGATTAAGAACAATCATTGACAATGTTCAGGTAAAACACTCGGGTCTGCTGAGGTTACATAATCTTGAGACGATTACCAAAACCACGGGTGAATTGGTAGCGGTATCCAGATCGGGTGAAATTGTCGTGGCGGAAGATGCCACGGGACGAGAGCGAGAAAGGTACAAGTTGCCCTATGGTGCAGTGTTGACGAAGGGTGACGGAGACGCTGTTGAGGCGGGTGACATAGTCGCCACCTGGGACCCCCATGCCCATCCGATAGTGTCGGAACACCAGGGTAGGGTTGCTTTTGAAGATATGGTGGAAAACTACACCTACCGCCGTCAAATAGATGATAAAACCAGAGTGGGTACAATCTCAATCATTGATTCCAAAGACCGCCCCCCCGCACCTGAAAGTAAAGTGATGGAGGCAGATAAATGGGTGAAGGAGGCAGAGAAAAGGGTCAAAGAGGCAGGCAAAAAGGTGAAAGCGGCGACTGATAAAGTGGAAAAAGTGAAAGAAGCGGAAAAAGACCTGCAAGAAACGAAGAAGAAGTTGGCAATAGAAAATAAAAATCTAAAAGAGGTGCAAGTGAAGCATGTGGCGAAGCTCAGCGGCGTGGCTAGTTTCGTCGCTGGAACGGGAGATAAAATTTTGCTGGTGATCACGCCGAAATCCGGGTCGCCGGAAAAAATCGCTATCCACAAAACACGGCACGTAGGGGTCTGCGAGGGTGATCATGTTAAGAAGGGTGATACGGTATCGGATGGCATGACATTGGCAAGTCCCGTTGTTCGGATGCGGGATAATAAAGGCAAGCCGATCATGCGGTCGGGTACCGATAAAGAGATGGGCTACCCTCTTGAGGCAAATGTTATTCTGAGTGTTGAGGGAGATAAATTGATTGCAGCTGGCGATATCATCGCCCGGATTCCACGGGAAAGAAGGTCAAAAACGGAGGATATTACCGGTGGTTTGCCGCGGGTGAATGAACTCTTTGAGGCGAGGAAGCCGAAGGATGCGGCGATACTTGCGGAAATCAGCGGCTTGGTCAGTTTCGGCGAGGAAACTAAAAGCAAGCGACGGCTTGTGATCACTCCAACGAATGATGCAGGAGAGATTCAAGATGGTACTGAGCATTATGAAGCACTGATCCCCAAATCGCGATACATGACGGTGTTAGAAGGTGAGCAGGTTGAGAAGGGTGAAGTGATATCAGATGGTCCCGAAGCCCCCCAGGATCTACTCAGACTGAAGGGCGTGGAAGCATTTGCCCATTACATTATCAAACAGGTCCAGGATGTTTATCGTTTGCAGGGCGTTAGTACCAATGACAAGCACATTGAAGTGATTGTGCGACAGATGCTCAGAAAGATTGAAGTTAAAGAGCCGGGCGATTCCAGCCTAATCAGGGGAGAGCAGATTGAGTATAGCCAGTTCCTTGCAGAGAATGATCGGCTTGAAGCGGAGGGTAAAGCCACAATAAAGGGTGCAAGAGTCCTGCTCGGCATCACCAAGGCAGCGCTGGCGACGGAATCCTTCATCTCGGCAGCATCATTTCAGGAAACAACAAAAGTCCTGACTGAAGCCGCCGTGACCGGCAAACGCGACTATCTTCGAGGTCTGAAGGAAAATGTAATCGTCGGTCGCCTGATACCTGCAGGCACTGGACTCAAATACCACGAAGATCGTCGTCGCAAAAAAGAATCTGCCAAGGAGAGTACGACCGTTAGCCCGAGCGAGGTAGATCAGGCGCTGAGCGAAGCTTTTAGTGCCACTGATGTTTGATAGCGGCAAGGTAGCGGGGCTAGGGGGTAAAATATGGTGGACATATACGAAAATATAGGCGACAATCCGTCGTCGTATTTTGGTATGGTTCAATTCAGGGGTCTTGATAGTGGTTTTTGATAGAGGCTTTTGACAGAGAGAAGAATGAGCCAATGGTTTTTCTAATAACATTTGTAGTATTGGGGAGATAGCATGAAACATTTCAATAAAAACATTCCTAGCGTGATCATCGGCCTTGCTTTTGTTATTTCTGGGGGG
>DKIG01000014.1:0-30270 GCA_002454165.1 Gammaproteobacteria bacterium UBA6724 | reverse complement strand
AGCGATTGCCCAGGAAGATTCTGCGGACCTGCTGGAAGAGGTCGTAGTTACCGGGACCCGCATCCGCGCACCCGGTCTGGTGTCATCTAGCCCAATCTATTCCGTCGGGTCAGATGAGATTGAACGGCAACAAGATCCGGAAGTGGAAAAAATTCTCCGCTTGTTGCCTATTACCCTGCCGGGAGACAACCAAAATGTTAACAATGGCACTGGAGGTGCCGCCACCGTTGATTTGCGTGGTCTTGGCCCGGAGCGTTCTGTAACGTTGATGAACGGTCTGCGTATGACGCCTTATAACTGGAACGGTGAAGTTGATGTGTCAACGGTACCCACCGCTCTGGTAGATCGTATTGACATTCTTACTGGTGGCGCCTCAACAGTATATGGATCAGACGCTGTTTCGGGTGCGCTTAACTTCATTATGAAGCGAGATTACGAAGGTTTGGACATACGCTACAATCATTCACGTTATAGCGAAGTGGATGCAGATGCTTCTGATTTTGAAGGGAAAACCGACAGTCTTTCTATCACTATGGGTTCCAATCTGGCTGATGATCGTGGCAATGTAGTATTACATCTGAACTGGACGGACCGACAACCTGTCTTGCTCGGTGCTCTACCGTTTGGGCAGTTGGGCATTGACACAGCACCGGATGATGATGAACTTCCAGAAAGTCAGTGGACCAACGCCGCCCTAGCATCCTATAACGCAGGAACAGGTAATGTAGCACCGTCTGACTCAGGTTGCAGTGGTCCGGGTGCCTCGGACTTTACCAACGGCTCTGGCTCAACCACCGCCATGCCTACTAGTGTTCAGATTGTCGGTGGTGGAACCTTTGGTCAATTTCGTAATGACCGGACCATTGGTACCCGATGCGCTAGATTTAACTTTAACCCTTACAACTACTTCCAAACTCCTCAAGTAAAGTATGGCGGTATGGCTATCGGGCGTTTCTCAATTACGGATGAGATTGAGGCCTACTCCCAGATTAGTTTTAACCATATTACGGTAGTGCAGCAGGTTGCACCGTCGGGCACCTTTGGCGCGCAATTCTGGTTGCCAATTAATAATCCATTTCTGTCAGAGCAAGCCCGCAATGCCATTCTTGAAGAAGCAGAGGTAGTTACCTTACAACCGGATGCCAGTATGCCCGCGCAGAACTACCGAGATATAAACGACAATGGCATTGTGGATGCAGATGACTATTTGAAAATGGTACTTCGGCGCCGAACTCTTGAATTTGGCTTCCGAACTGAAGAATACGAAAGTGATTACTATCAGATGGTTGTGGGTATCCGCGGCTCTTTTCTGGAAGATTACAACTACAATGCTTCCTATCAATATGGCGAATCAAACCGTACTACTGTTCGGGCGGGATATACCAATCTGACCAATATTCAAAATGCTTTGGATGCAACCGGTACCAGTGCCGCAGATGCTCGTTGTGTTGTCACTGATTCTACGTGTGTTCCGCTTGACCTGTTTGGCGGTTTTGGCACCATCACCCCGGCAATGGCTGCGTATTCTCAGGCGACTGCTCTACAGCAGCAAAAATACACTCAAGAAATTCTTACTGCTTCCGTAGGCGGTATTGTAGAACAAGCTCAATCACCCTCAGCGAATAATGCGCCGGCATTCAATGTTGGTTTTGAACATCGTAGAGAGACCGGCAAACTGGAGCCAGATGAGTGTCTGAAGCTGGCACCCGCAAGTTGTCAAGGTGGTGCTGGTGGTAATTTATTACCTATTGCCGGTAAGTTTGAGGTCAATGAGTTTTTTGGCGAGTTCATTTATCCGCTGGTGGAGGACAAGCCTTTTGCTAAGTCTTTGCAACTGGAGGCAGGTTACCGTAGATCTGATTACGATACGGTTGGCACGCATGACACTTGGAAGGTAGGTGCAAACTGGCGACCGATTGATGACTTGCTGGTGCGAGTCATGGTGCAGGAGGCTATTCGTGCACCTAATATAGACGAATTATTTGCACCCGTCACTACTGGTCTTGATAACGCTCAGAGGGACCCCTGTTCAAGCGCGAACGTCGCTAATATAGACAGTACTTTGAGACAACTCTGTATTTCCACGGGTATGACCGCGCAACAGGTAGGTGTAGTGGATGATGTTATCTCCACTCAGGTATCAATTCTGTCAGGGTCTGATCCAGATAATCCTCCTGCTCCGGAAACGGCTGATACCACTACTGTCGGTCTAGTATGGACACCATCTTTTGATATGAGGTCTGTTGGTAACATGACCTTCTCCCTAGACTACTATGACATTGATATTGAGGATATTATCGGTGAGTTTTCTGCTCAGGAAATCCTTAATGCTTGTTATCAAGATGGCAACGCGGGTGAATGCGCTAAAATCAATCGGGTTGCAGGTAGTTTGACGCTTTCAGGGGCAGGTATTAATAGGTTTACGACCAATCTACTGTACTTGCAAGCGACGGGTTTGGAATTTGGTTATAGATTTGACATTGATCTCAACAACAGGGGAGTTATAGAGATTTCTGGTACAGTTAACCGCTATCTGACTCACGAGTCTCAGAGTGCGAATTCAACTAACGTGTTAGAATGCAAAGGTTACATTGCCACCGACTGTGATGGTGTTTTTGATTTCAGGTGGATCAATCGTGCTACCTGGAACTGGCAGGATCTGAGCCTGTCACTTCAATGGCGACATTTGGGTGAGCTCACTGTCCCTGATAGAGAACGCAGTCAGGTATTTCAGGCATTTCGAACCGTTGATGCTTATAACTATTTCGATTTGTATGCCAGTTATCGTCTCTGGGAGGATCGGATATCAGTCAGCCTTGCCATTGATAATATTACTAACGAGAATCCGCCCATTGTCGGGCAGGACATAGGCAGTACGGGTTATAATTTTGGTAATACCTTGCCAAGTCACTACGATGTCTTTGGGCGGACGTATAATCTCGGTGTTAAATTCAATTATTGATGTATTGAATCCCGTGGACGTCGGGGAACTCGTTATTTTCACGGGAGCACCTTGATAGTGACAAAAAAGCCGCGATCTGTCGCGGCTTTTTTTGAAACTGGTGTATCGGAGCCTGAAAAGTCCTGACTGAAGCCGCCGTGACCGGCAAACGCGACTATCTTCGAGGTCTGAAGGAAAATGTAATCGTCGGTCGCCTGATACCCGCCGGCACAGGGTTCAATACCACGAAGATCGCCGCCGCAAGAGTGAATCTGGCGAGTAAAAATATAGTGGACATATACGAAAATATAGGCGACAATTCGCCGTCGTATTTTGGTATGATTCAATTCAGGGGGCTTGATAGAGGCTTTTGACAGAGAGAAGAATGAGCCAATGGTTTTTCTAATAACATTCGTAGTATTGGGGAGATAGCATGAAACATTTCAATAAAAACATACCTAGCGTGATCATCGGTCTTGCTTTTGTTATTTCTGGGGGGNNGGGGGGGGGGGGGGGTAGCGATTGCCCAGGAAGATTCTGCCGACCTGCTGGAAGAGGTCGTAGTTACCGGGTCGCGAATTCCACAAAAGGCTAATCTGGTCAGTGCCAGTCCAGTAACACAAGTGGATGCAGATGAATTTTTGTACACGGGGACTACCAGAGTAGAAGACCTGCTTAACGACTTGCCACAAACCTTCTCTGATAATAACTCTACTGATTCCAATGGTGCCGTAGGTACCGCGTCGGTTGACCTGAGAGGATTAGGTAGAGATAGAACCCTGGTACTGGTAAATGGCAAACGACTGGTAAGAGGCTCTCCTCGGCAAGCAGGAGGAGGAGCAGACCTGAATTCCATACCCTCTGTTCTGGTTAAAAGAGTGGAGGTACTGACTGGTGGAGCTTCAGCAGTCTATGGCTCTGATGCAGTTGCCGGGGTAGTCAATTTCATCTTGGATGACACTTTTGAAGGAGTGAGGCTTGATTACCAACAAAGCGTTTACCAGCATAAAAATGACAATAGCAAGATTTCGGATATTGTTGAGGCAACAGGTTTTGAGACACCGTCAAGTTCTGTTTCCGATGGAGATATAAGCGCATTTTCTGTGGCTCTTGGAGGCAGTTTTGGCGAAGACAGAGGGTATGTTTCAATCTATGGACAGTATCGTGAAGTGGATCCGATATTGCAGGCAAATAGAGACTTTTCAGCCTGTGCTTTAGTTGAGGATAATAGTGAATGCGGTGGTTCATCAACGCTCCCCATAGGTCGTTTTACTGATTTTGGTAGTCTGGACTCGGGTGTAGCCACCCATGTCAATGCTGTAATAGAAGGGCATCTTATGGCTGGTAACTCTACGTTGGATGCTGAGGGTGCCAAAGAGGCAAGGAAGACACTGTTTACGAAAGATGACGAGGGAGAATTGTCTCCAGCGGCAATAGCTGCGAGGACGAGAGCTCATGATCAGATTCGTGTAAATAGTCCTGCTCTTGCCAGCATCATTGATGCTGATGCGAGTTTTGACTATGTAACAGCAGACAGCAGTAATGATTTCAGAGATAGAACTGGAGACCTATTTAACTACGCGCCAGCAAATTACTACCAAAGACCCGACAAAACAATAACCCTGGGCGGGTATGGCGGTTATGTAATCAATGACTATGCTGAGATTTATGTTGAGGTGGGCTATACGAGCAATACAACTCTTAGCCAAATAGCGCCATCTGGTGCTTTCTTTGTTACAGAAGATTTGTCATGTGGAAACGTACTCCTGTCCGAACAACAGTTTCAGGAAGCCTGTGGTCAATTTGGTTTGACCAGAGAGCAGTCTTTTTCTGATCTATCGAATGTTGATAATTTTAACGGAGATGCGCTTTTTTACACAGGAAGAAGAAATGTTGAAGGCGGGTTCAGGCAGCATGATCTTGAGCACATTACATATCGTGCAGTGCTGGGCTTACGGGGTGATATAAATGATGCTTGGTCTTATGATATATCTGCCAATCATGGACAGACGGATTTCTCGGAAACCTACCTAAATGATTTATCAACTACCCGAATAATACGTTCACTGGATGCCGTTCATGATGATGACGGTAATGTTGTGTGCAAGTCGGTGGTAGATGGTACGGATCCTAGCTGTGTGCCATGGAATATTTTTGTCAACAATGGCAACCAGATTGTTGAGGAAGTAGTAGATGGTGTTACTCAAGGCGCGCTTAACTACATAAACATCCCACTATATGCAAGGGGCGAGACAAAATTGAAGCAATATAATGCTTTTGTCGTCGGCGACCTGACAGATTACGGTGTTGTCATCCCCGGTGCAGACACCGGCGTAGGTGTGTCATTTGGTATTGAGAGAATAGAAGAAAGTTTAACCTTCCTCCCAGACAGTGGTTATCAATCAGGAGATGGTGCGGGGCAGGGTGGACCGACCGTGCCGGTGGCGGGTGAACTTTCCGTTACCGAATATTTTATAGAAGCCAAGATACCCCTTGTGGAAGGGCAGCCCTGGGCTGATGTGTTGGAGCTGGATTTGGGTGCACGAAGTGCTTCTTATTCTACAGGCGAGGACACTACTTCAAGCAAAATAGCGGCATCCTGGGCAATTAACGATAATATTACGCTCCGTGCCAGTTTGCAGAACGCAGTCAGGCATGCCCACGTTAGAGAGCTCTTCTCCCCGAGGCGGATCGGCTTGTTTGATGGGACGGACCCCTGCACCGGAGAAGATCCTACTCCTACAGAAGAGGAGTGCGCGCGGAGTGGCGTTACATCTGCTCAATATGGCAATGTTGCAGAAAGTCCAGCCGGTCAATATAACGAGTTGATTGGTGGCAACCCTGAACTGAAGCCAGAGGACTCTGATACCGTCTCCTTTGGTTTTATTTATACGCCTGTTGCCGTGCCAGGGCTTAGTCTGACAGTCGATTATTACGATATTGACCTTCAAGGCGCTATAGACGGTATTGGTTCACAAACGATTTTGAATGAGTGTGTGGAAAAAGGTACACCAGCACTATGTAGCCTAATTAACAGAGGTTCTGGTGGTACGCTTTGGATTACTACCGATAACATTGTGAACACCAATATCAATACTGGTTTTGAATTGCGTAAAGGCTTTGATGTGAATGCCCGGTATGAATTTGAAATGGGTGAATACGGATCAATGGATGTAACCTTTGTCGCCACCCTTCTTGACACCTTTGATACTCAGCCCTTGCCTGGTGCCGATGTGGATGACTGTGTAGGCAAATGGGGATCAATATGCGGAGCTCCCAACCCGGAATTGCAAGCAAACTTTCGTGCTGTCTGGGATACTCCGTACGATTTGATTGTTTCGTTGGCGTTAAGATACATAGACGGAGTGGATGAGGATAAAAACGATCCCGACACCATCAGACCAAACTTCAGTTCTATAACCTATATTGATCTTGTCGGCTTCTACACTTATAAACAAGTAACATTTAGGCTGGGTGCTAATAATGTGTTTGATAAAGAGCCGCCTATAGCAGGAGAGCCGCCCACGGGAAATGGTAATACCTATCCCGGAGTGTACGATGCGCTGGGGAGGTATGTATTCTTTGGTGCTTCCTTGGAATTCTAAACTCCTTCCATCAGTAACAAAAAAAGCCGCGATATGTCGCGGCTTTTTTTTGAAACTGGTTTATCGGAGTCTGTTACCCGGATCTTCTGAGCAAATTAGAAACCACCCCTTCCAGATGCAATAGCGAATTACACACCTCAACCTGATGGCAGCAGGGTGCGTACTTTTTCATTTCTGCATCACCAATAGTCCAACTTGATCTTGGTTCCGGATTCAGCCAGATAACATGCTGCGCCTTGTCGTACATTTCCCTCAGAATTTCAGCCTTGGGTTCACCGTAATTATTGCGGGCGTCACCGAGGATGATAATAGTGGTTTTCTGGTTCACATCCTTCAGGTGATGACTCTTGAAATCCATCAACATCTGACCATAGTCGGTTGACCCGTTACCGTAGTCGCGCATGGTTTTTGCCATGGCGTCTTCCAGTGTGGTATTTGCAAAGAGCTGGGTCACCTCGCCGAGATCGGATGAAAATGCAAAGGAACGTACTTTGGGTAGAATCTCAGCCAGGCTATAGAGGAGCATGAGCAGAAAACGAGAATAATTACTCACGGAGCCGCTGACATCGCAGATACAGATGACTTTGGGACGGTCAACTTTTTGCGACCTCCACTTGATATGAAACAACATACCGTCGTACTGCATGTTGTTACGCAATGTTTTACGAACATCAAGCTGACCTCGCTTGAATGTCTTTCTACGCTTTGAATGGACAGCGATAAGTTTTTTCGCCATTTTCAACAGGATTTCTTGGACCTGCTTGACGTTGCGCTTTTCCAGGTTGGACAGTTTGACCTTCCTGAGCAGTTCCTCTCGTACCTGCCTGCCAGACTCATCGGCGTGGAGGAGGAACTGCTTCTCAACATAGTCGCGCACCTGTTCACGCAACAGATCGCGAGCATTCTTAAGTCGTCCTGCCAGGTGTATTTCTGGTCTGCTACCCCCGGCTTGCAATTCGGTGACTTCATACTGCAGGCATTGCAAACCCATCGCCTCCATTATCTTGCGGGTATAAAGTCCCTTCTGAGTGAAGACGACAATCTGTTTGACATTAATTTCCCGTCCGGCTTCCGCTAGGGCAATCATGATTTCCATTCGGTTGCCGTCAAGCAGTAGTTTACCCAGTACTGAGCTGGGTGAGAGGGGCTCAAAATCAATCTCAGCATCGCTCTGACTCCAGTCTTGCGCATCTCCACCACCATCGCCGCCGCCTGCCTGGTGTTGTGAATTTGTCTTCGCGGTAACTTCAGGTGCAAATTCACCATCCTTTGACGCATCGCCTATCGGCATGGGGGGCGGCGCGGTCAAACCCAGGGTGGTTGTTTGCATCTTGTCAAAGGTGAAGTACCTCTCAAAGCAGTCATTGAAGGCTACCTTTTCTTCGGGAGTCTTTGACAGCACTAGGGAGAGGGAATTTTTAAGGCATTGCCGATCTTCTATACCGATGATATCAACGGTCTGTACAGCGTCCAGTGTTTCAGCAGGGGACACCTTGATGTCAGCGGTTCGTAGCACCTTGATGAAATCAACCAGCGTATCCTGCATCTGGGTCATGGCAGAGCTCGTGAAACAATTAGTCGCGCATCGGGCATGCAATGCACCAATTTCTTATATGCTTTTGATGGCGCGGTGGGTGATGCTCTGCAACTCGGCTTCCACGGTTTCAACATCTTCCTGAAATTTCAGAATAACATTGAGCGTCTGCCGTACCAGATCCGGGTTGAGAGATTCCGTATGCAGTAGGAGCAGCGTTCTTGCCCAGTCAATAGTTTCGCTGATGGCTGGTACCTTTTTCAGATCCATTTCCCGTAACTCCTGAATGAATCTCACCAGTTGCTGCCGCAACCGTTCCGGAATTTCCGGAATCCTGGCTTTCACGATACGCCCTTCAAGCTCAGAGTCAGGGAAGGGGATATACAGATGCAGGCAACGTCGCTTAAGCGCATCGCTGATTTCACGACTATTGTTACTGGTGAGGAAGATGATGGGCTTCTTGTCGGGTATTGCCTTGACGGTACCGATTTCCGGAATGGACAGTTGGTAGTCGGAAAGCATTTCCAGCAACAAAGATTCAAATTCGTGATCTGACTTGTCCACTTCGTCAATCAACAGAACACAACTGTCTTCTTCCTGCAGGGCTTTCAATAATGGTCTGGGTTCCAGAAAATCCTCAGAGAAAAAAATGTCACCAAATTCGTGTAACTTGGCGACCGAGTCTGATAAGCCTTTGGCGCCGCCAAGAATTTCCCTCAGTGCTTCCTTGAGCACTTGGGTGTATAGCAACTGTTTGCCGTATTTCCATTCATAGATTGCTTTTGATTCATCCAGTCCCTCGTAACATTGGAGCCGAATGCAGGGTAGACCCAGCATGTCTGCGGTGGTCTTCGCCAGTTCTGTCTTGCCAACGCCAGGGGGGCCTTCAATCAGCACCGGTTTTTCAAGATGGTAGCTGAGATAGACCGCTGTCGCTATCTCCGGACTGCAAATGTAATTCAGTGATTCAAAATTATTCTGAATAGAATCAATACTGCACAACTTGTCTTCGTTCTTGATTGCCACTCGTTGGTATCCTTTGTGTTATAGCCGCGGGTGGAAGGGAGTTCAGCACTCAATAGAGTCATTCATGACATCAATCCGGTAAGCAGGTCAGTATTTGTAACGGTCTGACTTAAAAGGTCCCTCTGGAGGAACATTAATATACTCAGCCTGCTTGCTGGTGAGCCTCGTTACTGTGCCACCAAAACCCTGGACCATATAATGGGCGACTTCTTCATCAAGCGCCTTCGGTAGCACCTCAATGGTGACATCCTGGCGTTGCTTAGGGTCGTGGTCAGCCCAGGCGCGTGAGTAGAGATACATCTGAGCAAGTACCTGATTAGCAAATGAACCGTCCATAATCCGGCTGGGGTGACCAGTGGCATTGCCCAGATTCACTAGCCGTCCTTCAGACAGGAGGAGGATGTAGTCCTTTTTGTTTTCGCTTCTATATATCTTATGAACCTGGAGCTTCACTTCATCCCATTGCCAATGCTGCCGCATGAATTGGGTATCAATTTCAGTATCAAAGTGACCAATGTTGCAGACGATGGCATTGGGGGCGAGTGTTTGTAGCATGTTGGCATCGCAGACTTTAATGTTTCCGGTGCAGGTGACGATGAGGTCAGTTTTTGCCATCAGCGATCTATCTATGTCTTCCAACTTTCCGGTGTTGATGCCATCCAGGTAGGGCGAGACGACCTCGTAGCCGTCCATGCAGGCTTGCATGGCACAAATAGGGTCAATCTCCACGACTCTGACGATCATGCCTTCCTGACGGAGGCTTTGTGCCGAGCCCTTGCCAACATCTCCGTATCCGATCACCAGCGCGCCCTTGCCTGCCAGGAGCCTGTCTGTGGCGCGCTTTATGGCGTCGTTTAGGCTATGACGGCAGCCATACTTGTTGTCGTTCTTTGATTTAGTTACCGAATCATTCACATTGATGACCGGCACCCTGAGTTCTCCCTGTTGCAGCATTTCATACAGCCGATGCATGCCGGTTGTAGTTTCTTCGGTAATGCCGTGAATTTTTTCTAGTAATTGCGGATACTTTTTATGCACCATCGCTGTTAGGTCGCCGCCATCGTCAAGAATCATGTTGGCATCCCAGGGTTTACCATCCTGCAATATAGTCTGTTCAATACACCAGAAAAATTCTTCATCGGTTTCACCTTTCCAGGCGTAAACAGGAAAGCCTTTTGCTGCGATGGCGGCGGCGGCATGATCCTGGGTGGAGAAAATATTACAGGATGACCATCTGACTTTGGCACCCAAGACCGCCAGGGTCTCAATCAACACGGCGGTCTGGATGGTCATGTGAATACAACCGATAATCTTTGCGCCCGCGAGAGGTTGTTCGGCCTGGTATTTTTCCCTTAACGCCATAAGCGCGGGCATTTCTGCCTCTGCAAGTTGAATTTCCTTACGGCCAAACTCTGCCAGGCTGAGGTCGGCAATTTTGTAATCTGTATTTGCCATGTAGCTTATTATTCCGGTCAATCCGTTGATTGATTGCAGATGAACAATGCAGGGGAGAAAACACTCGCCCCAGAATCCCGCCGCTAACCCTGCCACTAACGACCCCGCCACTATACAGCAATAGCCCGGTCATTTTCGCAGGACCTGGGACTGTCCGTCATTCTTGCTGAGGTTAAGGCTTAGCCCTTGACGTCTTATGCCTGGATTCAGGCTTTCGTCAGAATGACAGACGAGGTGCGTATGGCGGGGTAATGAGGCGGTGAGAGCAGGTTTTGTCCTTAGGATGCAAGTGACTGGTTCTGGGTTGGTTGCTCCTGGTGGACGGGTAGCGTGACCCGGATGGTGACGCTTTGACCGTCGGCGGCATTGATAGCAGTTACGCCTCCTCCATGATGCTCGGCAATGATTCGAACAACATAGAGACCCATACCAAAATGCAGACGGTTGGCTATATTGGCTTCACGAATGGACACCATGCTGTTAAAAATATTTTCAAGCATTTCCGATGGAATCTGCGCCCCGGAATTGCTGACAAAGAGAGTCAAATTTTCTAAATCTGTGTACATGCTCACCGTGATTGTCCCGTCTGTCTCGGAAAAGTCCACCGCGTTATCAATCAACTTGTCCAGCAACTGCTCCACCCTATAGTCAGACATCCTGACCAGGACGCTAGTGGTGGTACCTTGATAGTTGAATTTTCGGTTTGGATGTGAGGTGCGACAGTTAAGCAGATAGTTTCGTATCAACTGGTAGATATCAATCACTTCAACCTCTTCTGCCTGTAGGGCATCTTCCAGGCTGGCGGCATCTGCCAGACTTTGCACGATACTCCCGATTCTGGTTACACCGCGCTTTGCTGCTTCAAGATATTTCTGCCTGGCGGCAGGTGATTGTTCAATTTCAAGATTTTGTAAGGAAGTAGAAAGCGTATTGAGGGGGTTGTTTATTTCATGCCGGAGGGTTCTCGGCATACTCTCTAGAAAATGATTATATTGATGCAATCTTGCCAACATGTCTGAAATGCTACGTGCCATGTCTCCAATTTCATCACCGGAAAGCGTCTCAGCAATAATTTGGTTTGTCTTTAATCTGCCATGGACGTCAATGGCGTTGCTTGTTTCCGCACCGAGTTTACTGATCCGGCTTGCAAGGCGCAGTGAAAATCCGAAGGTGAGAGCAACAAAGATAATCAATGAAACCATTGAAAGGTTGATGATTCTTTTCAGTGCGTCTCGTCTGAGTTCTAGAATATTGTTGGTGTTTTGTTTGAGCAAAACCGCGCCGATGATTTTATCCTGGATGATAATAGGGTGCCCCGCGATAATTATTTCCCCTTCTCCTTGGGACAAACGTTTCTGGTAACTAGGTTGCCCCGCTAACGCCATGCTAAGCACCGCATCATCAATCTTAAAGGTGTCCGCTCTGAGGTTAGTTTTGATGAGGCTGTACAGTGGTGCCATCAGTGAATCAATTAAGGATAGCCAGGTTTCATCTTTCTTGGTTGAATCCTGTAGATTTGTTTCGTAACTGCCTACTTCTGCCCGGACTTGTTTTTGCGCGTCAATCACCTGGATGTTAGCACCAGAGTATCCCAAGCCATCTATGATGCGTAGCACCTCTGGGCTCTTGAGCAACACCAGACCGACTGCTTTCTGACCTGTAGAAGGGAGCGTTCCCGTGATAGATACAATCTCTCTGGTTTCCGCATCATCAACATCAACCACCGCCAGCCCGAATTGTCTGGCTGAGCCAAGGAGGTCAAAGGGAATTCTAAACTCAATAGCATAACCCTCATCTGTTACCAGCATAAATCCTGGGATTCGGTTTTCTGGCTCACCTCGGAGCGCATAACGCCAGTCATTCTCAATAACATAGGCAGAGGTGATGCCTGGTTCTGTCATGGTGACGACGACTTTTCTAATGGTCTCATCCTTGTCGGTGAAGGTAAGGCGAAGATGGTCGGACAGATCCAGCCGCAGGATGTTGCGATCTCTGAATACGAGTTTCTCGTCTCTCACTGTTACCAGCGCATAAAGTTGGTCATTGTGTTCACCGATTGACAGATAGAAGTGATGGTTTTTTTGGGGGGTATTACGAGCGGCTGAGGGCTCTTTATCAGGCGTCGCTGAGGGGTCTTCATCAGGCATTGCTGAGGGGTCTTCATCAGGCATTGCTGAGGGCTCTTCATCAGGCGTCGCTGAGGGGTCTTCATCAGGCATTGCTGAGGGGTCTTCATTAGGCGCCACTGAGGGCTCTTTATTAAGCATCGCTGAGGGCTCTTCGTTAGACACCGCTGAGGGGTCTTTACTACGCGCTGCTGAGGGGTCTTTATTAGGCGCCGCTGAGGGGTCTTTACTACGCGCCGCTGAGGGCTCTTTACTACGCGCCGCTGAAGGCTCCTCAATGCTACCGAAACCTGCGCTGTATTCGATAACATCTTCCCAGTCATTGGCGCGACCATCAATATGGATGGGATTTTTCAGAGGATGCGCGTAGAGTTGTTCGTAGCCTTCCGGGGTAAGAGGTAGTTCGTAAAACAGGTCCGATCTGCCGTTCAAAAGTGTTGATATACCTTCGGCGGTTAGTAGTTGCGCACTGCCTTGACTGTCAACAAGAAAGTCTTCCATCTCTGAGAGGTAGAGATAACCGAACCAGGGAATAACGATGAGCGCAAGGCTAATGAGTATCAGTAACTTCATGCCGAGACTTGGTCCCGACACTTTTTTTGAATGTTTTAGCGACGCCGAGTTTTCTATTGCCAAGTGAGCCTCATAACTATTGTTATCCGGAAGCCCAGCGATACCCGTATCCGTATTCACTCTTGATGCAGTCAAAGTCAGGGTCAATGCTTTCGAATTTTTTTCGAATATTCCGCATATGAGTGTTGATCGTGTTGTTGGTCACCAATGACTGCATGGTGGCTGCCATCAGTGTGTCATAAGATACGGCATGCCCCGGCATGCGCACCAGTTTCGCCAGCATGCGGAATTCAGTGCCGGATAAATTGATCGGCTGACCCTGCCAGGAAACCAGCCATGCTTCCTGATCAATCGACATGTCGCCGACCGTCTTTGCCGCGCTGATATTTCCCCCGGACGATGTCCTGACGGTGT
This sequence comes from Gammaproteobacteria bacterium UBA6724, assembly GCA_002454165.1. Taxonomy (GTDB): domain Bacteria; phylum Pseudomonadota; class Gammaproteobacteria; order Pseudomonadales; family Azotimanducaceae; genus UBA9659. The sequence goes on along the minus strand of DKIG01000014.1, from coordinate 16,596 downwards.
TAATGCGAAGTAGCGAACTGATCCGCTCGGCAAGATAATTCAAAGAAATTGGCTTGGGTAGGTAATCCCAGGCGCCCAGGCGCAAGCCACTGATCTTGTCTATTTCGGTAATTCTTTCGGTAAGAAAAATCACCGGTAGCGAGGGTGATCTGACCAGCAATTCACGACATATCTCAAACCCGGCGTCAATTTCATCCCCCAGGATAATATCCAGAATGGCAAGGTCTGGCAGTTCCGCATCAAAACCTGCCAGGGCTTCCTGCCGGTCCCCATAGGCAACTACCTGATACCCCTTCTTGGTGATGGCATCAATATAATTATTTCTTTGATCAATATCGTCTTCAACAATAGCAACACACTTAGCCATGGGCTCTCCAGCTGTGTCTTAGCGAGAAAATAAGGATATATGGCACAGTTTGTAATCTTGACTCCACACTAGATGATTCATTACTTCTCCATATTAGTACAAGGAACTTTCACTTTCTTTCAACTCTGCCTTGCAGATGTTTTTGTTTAATGTGAAGCCACACAAGGGAGAGGTGATATTAAAAAGTAATGAGAATATTTATACCTCTGTCTGATACCTCATTGGAGAAAAGCAGTGAACTGTATCAGAAGCTAGTGCCATTTGATCCGTCCTATCTGAATGATGTACGCCATCAGGATGAAGGACGCAAGCCCCACAACTGGGTGGCTGACTGTAATTGTGAACAGGCTCGTGCACGGCTTTTTACGTTTACTTCAGACCAGACTCGGACCTTTTGAAGATGATTGGTCGGGATGGCGAGATTTGAACTCACGACCCCTGCCTCCCGAAGGCAGTGCTCTACCAGACTGAGCTACACCCCGACGAGGGTGGATTGTAACAGAGCCGTGATCTTCTTGTGAGCCCGGGCGGTTAGTCAGTAGCCTTTGCCCTGGCGGTCTTTGTCGTGGTTTTCCTGTTCGGCGTCTTCTTCCTTGTTGGAGACCTTTTCCCGGCGGGTGGCTGTCTATTACGCGCCGCTGAGGGCTCTTTACTACGCGCCGCTGAGGGTTCTTTACTACGAACCGCTGAGGGCTCTCCCGACTCCACCCAACGTCCGTTAATATAATCTGCTCGCCAACCGGACGGTTTTCCAGGAGCCTTCTCGGTCATCACATAGTGGGCTTTGGTTTTGCGGGTGAACTTCACCAGACTTCTGCCTTCCTTGCTGTCTTTAACCGGTGCCTGGAGCAGGAATTGATACTTGGGATCAATTTCATTTTGATGAGGTAACAATTCATCAACATAGGGTGCTCTGGTTTCCCGGTGCTTCGGGAATTGACTAGCGGCGAGGAATATCCCGGCGGCACCATCGCGCAACACATAGGTGTCATCAACCTGCTGGCAAATTAACTCCGGCATGGGTACCGGGTCAGCCTTGGGTGGCGCGGGTTCACCGTTGCGTAGTATATTTCGCGTGTTCTTACAGTCCTCCGCTGTGCACCCGAAATACTTGCCGAAGCGACCGCTTTTCAACTGCATATCTGCACCACATTTGTCACACGCAAAACTGGGTCCATCGTATCCTTTGATCTTGAATTCACCTGTTTCTATTGCCGTGTTGTCGCAGTCTGGATTGTTGCCACAAAGGTGAAGTTTGCGACCAGCGTCAATGAGGTAGCTATTCATCGCGGAGCCACATTTTTCGCAACGGCGTTTGTTGCGAAGGATACGTGATTCCGCTTCGTCGTCAGCATTAACGCCAACTACTTCATCGCCAGGAACCAGATTGATGGTTGACTTGCATCGCTCTTTCGGCGGTAGCGCATAGCCAGAGCAGCCGAGGAAAACGCCAGTGCTGGCAGTGCGTACCTGCATGGATCTCCCGCATTTAGGGCACTCAACCTCAGTCATAGAGGGTTCGTTGACGCGCATACCCTCAACGCTACTGGCTTTGTCCAACTTCTTCACGAAGTCCCGGTAAAATTCGTTCAGTAACTTCTTCCATTCAATTTTGCCGTCAGACACCTGATCCAGCTCGGCTTCCAGTTGCGCGGTGAAGTTATAGTCCAGCAGATTGGTAAAACTTTCGTTCAGGCGTTCGGTGACCACTTCGCCAATTTTCTCCGCATAGAAACGTTTGTTCTGCAAAGAAACATATCCGCGGTCCTGAATCGTGGTGATAATTGATGAATAGGTAGAAGGGCGTCCTATACCACGTTTTTCTAATTCCCGTACCAGGCTTGCCTCAGCATATCTGGGCGGCGGCTTGGTGAAGTGTTGTGAAGGTAGCAACTCCTGTAGATGGAGTATCTGGCTCCGGGTATATTGCGGTAATTGTTGTTCGTCTTCTTTGCGAGGTGTGGTGGGTTGAACTCTCGTATAGCCGTTAAACTTCAAGATTCTGCCGCGCACCTGGAGTTCTATATCACCCGCTTCTACCAGAACCTTGGTGCTGATGTAGTCTGCATTAGGCATCTGAGATGCTACGAATTGACGCCAAATCAGTTCGTAGAGACGCCGCGCATCTGACTCCATATCGCCTCGTGTCTCTGTGATGGTGACATCGGAAGGGCGGATAGCCTCATGGGCTTCTTGGGCATTTGCCTTGCTGGAATAGAATCGCGGTTTATCCGGGAGATATTTGTCCCCGTATTTGGTCTTGATAAGTTCCCGACAATGATTGACCGCTTCAGCACTCAGGTTGGTGGAGTCGGTACGCATATAGGTAATGTAGCCAGCCTCGTAAAGACGCTGGGCAAGCAGCATGGTTTTTTTCACCCCAAACCCGAACCTGGTACTAGCAGCCTGCTGTAGCGTGGAGGTGATGTAGGGTGCGCTAGGCTTGGTCTGGGTAGGCTTTTCCTCCTGGTCTTTTACTCTGAAGGTCGCTACCTGAAGCTGTGCCAGAGCCGCATCGGTCTTTGCCTTGTTATCGGGTTTGAAGTTTTTGCCTGTCTGTTTGACGACCTGAAATTTGACGGCATTTGCCTTCCCGGCACCCGTCTCGGCGGCTTGTTCTGTCAGTAGCGCAAACAGTTCCCAGTATTCTTCCGGTTTGAAGGCGCGAATTTCTCGCTCCCGTTCAACGATCAGTTTGACGGCAACAGACTGCACTCGGCCCGCGGAGAGTCCTCTGGCAATTTTTGCCCAGAGTAGCGGCGAGACCATGAAGCCAACCACACGGTCAAGGAAACGTCTTGCCTGTTGAGCATTGACCCGATCCATGTTGATCTCACCGGGTTTATCAAAGGCGTTCTGAATGGCTTTTTTGGTTATTTCATTAAATATCACCCGGCGGTACCTTCGCGCTTCACCGCCGATTGCTTCCTTCAGATGCCAGGCGATAGCCTCACCTTCACGATCAAGGTCTGTGGCGAGATAAATGGTATCTGCATTCCTCGCCAATTTTTTTAGTTCGGCAACAACCTTTTCTTTACCAGGCAGGATTTCGTAAGTGGCAATCCAGTCCTTGTCCGGGTTAATACCCATCCTGTCAATGAGTTGCTGACGGCTTTTTTGTTTTTTGTAGTCTGCCTTCTCTTGTGGAGACATGTCGCGGGTTTTGGCAGTCTCCTTTTTTCTCGCCACAGCACCGCCGGTCTTTTTACCGCTTCCCGGCAGATCACGGATGTGCCCAACACTGGATTTCACAATATAGTCGTCGCCGAGGTAACGATTGATGGTCTTTGCCTTGGCGGGTGACTCAACGATGACGAGCGATTTGCCCATGTAAATTACCCTGATTTATAAAAAATAACGGCATCTATGCCCTGTTGGGGTAGCATATATAAGGACTAGGTTCGCCGAGGTCAAGTTATTGTATGGATTCGTGCGGTGATAATTCAGTACAACCTTTCAGGAAATCTATCACCTGCTTTTCTGTGCCAGCCTCTCGTTCATGCCAGTAAACTGACACCAGGCAGCGAGTTTCTTCGACCTGTTCAACATCTTTTGGGAGCTGTTTGATTGCCGTTTCAAGCCAGGTGCCTAGTCTATCCGATATAGCCTGGTTGGACATTTTTGACCAGTCCCACTCATCTGTCAGACTCTTTCCTGCCTTCATCTTGTCGGTGCTGACTCTTTGCAGGCACCAGTCAATCTTCGGCAGGCTGGACCTGGCATCTCCGTATGACTGCCGCCGTTGACATTGCCAGGCGATGACCTTCAATCTCGGCGCCAGAGCCCTGCCGGTATTGGACAGGTATTTATTCTGCTGAGGATTAGGGTCGTCAATCGTCGTCAGTTTTATGGAGATGCCGGCGGCCATGGCAACCCGACGCATTGCCATCTGCTCCTTCTGGCGTTTGGATGGTAGCATCCTGACAAGGGGAATAATGATCAGCGCGAGCACAAAGCAGATAAGCACATAGACCATTATTCATTCCCCTGGTGATTTTCGACCCCGCTTCCCTGGTCAATGTTACAAGTTTCTAAAACCTACCGTCTAATGTTTTTATCGTCTCTCATCATTCCCCCTGGTTGAAGAGGGCAGGATCCAGTCATGGAAAGTCAAGAGCACAGCCATTAGCATTAGCAGGCATGAGATAGGTAGGGTGGTGGGGAACCAATGCAAAGCAAAGCAAGATGGACCTTGAGCATCCTTAGCATCTTATTCCTTGGATGGGAGGCTACCGCCACTGATGCCCATGCGGATGCCGAGCCAGTGACAGTTGCATCTAGAATACAACAACGGCAAGAGTATCGTGCCGCCTTGCAATACCTCAAGACCAATCGAATCACTCAGTACCGAAGATTAAAAACCGCGCTACAAACCTATCCACTCTATCCTTACCTTGAATACCAGGAGATAGTCCAGGGCATCAAGCGACGCTCCGAGGCGGACATTCTGGCATTTGTTAATCAGTATCAAGATACGCCACTGGCGGAACGTCTTGGGCAACGTTGGCTAACGCATCTTGCGAAGAGAGGGCGCTGGGGCGATTTCATCAACTATTATGAAGCAGCAAAGCAGCCGGTGACCCTCGGCAGGAAACTCGCCTGTCATCATGCTTTTGCCCTTTACCGGGAGGGACGCCTGGCAGAGGCAATGGCGCATGCGAAGGTGCTGTGGCTGGTCGCCTACTCCCAGCCTGATGAATGTGATGCCCTATTCAAATTCTGGCGTGCCAAGGGCGGCATTACGGCGGAACTCGCCTGGCAGCGTCTTGCCATGAGTATTCGTGCCAATCAGAGGCAACTTGCTGCCTATCTGCTCCGCTTCATCAATGAGAAGGATAGGGCTGCTGCTACCAACTTTCTTGCGTTACGAGATATGCCTGCCAGGATCAAACAAACCAGGAGGTTTCAGGCACAGGGTCCCCGGTACCGAGAGAGCATTCTTTATGGCGTGACACAATTTGCCTGGACTGACCCTGAAGCCGCGCTCGGCGTCCTGCGCACCTATGGTGCAAGACATGACTTTGACCCGGAGCCACTGGAGTCTGCCTATGCTCGGGTAGGGCAATACCTGGCGCAGAAGACTGATAACCCGATACTCAGTCTTGATCTGCCGGTGAATCTGCACACCCATCCAGAACTGGCAGAGGAAATTATCCGCCAGGCATTGCGGCATTTGAACTGGGAAGGCCTGCTTGCCGGGATCAATCTGCTACCGCCGAGATGGCAGGCAGAACCAAGATGGCAATACTGGAAAGCGCGCGCGCGTTATTCTTCCGAGCATCTCAATGAGCAACAAGAAGCAAGGGAAATACTGCTTGCCTTGAGCCAGGAGAGGACTTTTTACGGCTTTCTTGCAGCAGACCTGTTGGATACCGCTTACAACTACAGGGACGAGATGTCTGCCGTGACCCAGGAGCAACTAGTATCTCTTGAATTATCCCCAGGCATGCAGCGTGCCCTGGAACTCTTTGCCCTGAAGGAAAGGGGCAGGGCGCGCCAAGAATGGAATTTTACGACGGCTGAGTTCAGGGCACGGGAGTTGGAAGTTGCCGCCGCCCTAGCATTGCAACGGGGATGGTACAAGGTTGCCATTCAGGCGATGATTGATGCGGGCACCTGGAATTATCTGCACCTTCGCTTCCCCCTCGCCTGGCAGGAAAGTTTCTCTGCCTATGCGGCAAGAGCCGACATTCCGCTTTCCTGGAGTCTGGCAATCGCCCGTCAGGAGAGTGCATTTATGCCGGATGCCAAGTCCCCCTCGGGTGCGCTCGGCTTGATGCAGATACTGCCGACAACAGCCACCATGATTGCGCGCAGTATGAAGATCAAATACCGCAACCGGGCTAATCTGATAATCCCTGAGTTCAGTATTAAACTCGGTAGCCACTACCTGGGCAGTTTGTTTCATCGGTATGATAATAACCGTATCCTCGCCTCAGCAGCCTATAACACAGGACCAGGGCATGTTGACCACTGGCTCGCTATCAAGTTGCCGGTTGATGTCTGGATAGAGGTTATCCCAATCACTGAGACCAGAACCTATGTGCAAAATATTCTGATGTATTCCAGTATTTATAGCCGCAGACTGGGAGAATCCATGCCACTGATTTATCCCCATGAACGCGCTTTCTTCTCAGCGACTTCAGCCGCGCCGGGTTAATCAAAATTGTCTCCCGTTGCGATACTTGGCAGTGCCGACATCGTGTGACGAGAATGTGACCATATTTTGACAAGCGGACAGTGATGATGTTGATAGACATTGGCGCGAATTTGACGCATGACGCCTTTGACTCGGATCTTGATGAGGTGCTTGCCCGGGCGCGTGCCGCTGGTGTTCAGCAGTTGGTGGTGACCGGTGCATCAATCGCTGACAGTGAGAAGGCGGTTGAACTGGCAATCTCCAAGGGAAATCTTTTTGCAACGGCAGGTATTCATCCGCACCATGCAGATGAAACCAACAGGGTTACCATCAATCGCTTGCGGGAATTGGCGGCGCATGACCGGGTCATAGCGGTGGGTGAGACGGGGCTTGATTTTTTCCGTCATTTTACTTCCCGGACGGTGCAAATTTCGTCCTTTGAGGAGCACATTGAACTAGCGGCAGAAACCGGCCTGCCCATCTTCTTGCATGAACGAGATGCCCACCCGACCCTTGCAGAAATTCTCTCAGCTCGCCGTCATGTCGTGACTAGGGCAGTGGTGCATTGTTTTACCGGCAATCGGGATGCACTCCATGCCTACCTTGATCTTGATTGTTATATTGGCATCACCGGATGGATTTGTGACGAACGGCGGGGTACCCATCTGCTGGAACTGGTGCAGGATATCCCCCGCAACAGATTGATGCTGGAAACTGACGCACCTTATCTGATGCCGCGGACCCTTAGCCCCAAGCCAAAAACACGCCGCAATGAACCCCAATACCTAACCGCCGTCTGCGAGACAGTCGCTAAGTGTCTGGGCATGGACTATGCCGAAGTCGCTACCCTGACCAGCGACAATGCCCGGGAGTTTTTCGGATTGCCAGCGGCATGAAAGTCCGACTATTTACAACTCAGGGTTGCCATTTGTGTGAGCAGGCACTGCACCTCCTCAGAAGATTGCAGGCACAGGATCTGCCCCTTGAGATTGAACTGGTGGAAATCGCTGATTCGGCACTGCTGATGGAGCAATATGGTAGCCGCATCCCGGTCATCCGGGTAACAGATAGGAGCGATGATCTGGGATGGCCATTTGACGCAACACAAGTCCGTCATTTCCTTGATAATTGAAATGCTCGCGCCTCTTGTCAATGAAATAACAGGAGTGAAATGCAATGATAAATTTGCTACTCTTATTGTCAATGTCCTCGCTGCCTAAATTCACGTTTCTGGAGAAAATATAATGGAAGAGAATTATGCAACTCTGGATGTTGAAACGGTCTCTTACGACACTGAAAACCCAAGGATAAAGATCGCTTTGGAGAAATATGGCGACCAAATAACCGCTGAACGCATTTATTTTGCTTTGCGTTCAGCGGCAGAGGGAACAAAAAGCACTTCCTCGTTCGCCAGCCTTAAAGGGTCGATTCTCGCTAGTAATGGCGCTCTATATCCTATTACTGTCAACCAAAAAGACGGCAAGTATGTTTGTATTGATGGAAATACCAGGCTTGCTATCTACAAACAACTCGCAAAGGAACACGCAGCAGGTGACTGGAGTAAGATCAAAGCCGCCGTGTTAGATAATGCTGAGCCGCGAGATATAGAGTCCATTCGTGTTGCCGCACACCTTATAGGTGCTAGAGAGTGGCCCGCCTATGAGAAGGCACGGTATCTTCATTATCTTCGCGACCAACAGTTTATGGATTACAGCAAAATGGTCGCCCTTTGCGGCGGCAACAAAACGGGAATAGAACGGCAGATAGATGCTTACCACGACATGAACGAATACTATCGCGATATAGTCGTTGATGACACGGCGTTTCGCATCGACCGCTTTAGTGGTTTTGTCGAGCTGCAAAAACCAAGAATCAAGGATGCCATATTTGATGCTGGTCTGGACTTGAAGGACTTCGGAGAATGGATTCGCGATGGCAAAATATTTCGATTGGAAACCGTGCGAGATTTGCCAAAAGTTCTTCACGATGACGAAGCAAAGAGAGTATTTCTTGACGGCGGTCCCCGCTCCATAGAAGAGGCAACCAAATTGCTTGACCAGCGAAAAAGGGATGCTACCGGCCAATCTGACAAAGAGGTAACACTGGAAAAAGCATCTTTGTATCGCTTGGCAGAAGTTCTTGTGCGTCGGATAAACGATATACCCCATTCCGAAGTTCGGGTATTGCGAGACAGAGAGAACGAAAATGCTGAGGAACAAGTTGGTATCCTGGAGCATTTGTCCGTGTGCCTGCAAGGGTTGCTCGAAGATGTCTCAGAGTGATGTGCATAGGGAGTTAGTTATACAGACCGTGGCAGAACTTGAGGCCCGTTATCCGCGCATATCGGTCGTCTCTGACCTACAGCAAAAACCTGGCGATCCTGTGCCGCCGATGATTGACGGCTTCCGCCCTGATGTGTATGCTAGGTTGTCGAAAGATTCGTCTGCGAGCATCATAGCAGAAGCCAAGACCGATAGAGATATTGATAAGCCGCATACGTATAACCAGATTACTGCATTCATCAATTACCTTGAACGCCGCAGTAGCGGATCTTTTATTCTCGCTGTATCCGGTTGTGGGGCAGACCTTGCAAAGACCACATTACAGTTTTTATACCACAATGTTCGTTCGGCAAGCACAGGGTTGTCTGTATACGATGGTTGTGACCTGTGGTCGTTGGACTCAATCTCAGGTGTAACGTGGCATTTAAGCTAAGAAAACCGCCTGTGCTGAGCCCCAAACATGATGCCTACCCGTATCAACTTGATGCGGTGCGGGCGGTGAAGTCGCTGCCTTATGCGGCAATTTTCCATGAGCAAGGACTGGGCAAGACCAAAATCGCGACTGACCTGATGCTGTTGTGGCTTAGTGAAGATGTCGTTGACACGGTATTTGTGGTTGCCAAAAAAACCTTGGTTCAAAATTGGGTCGATGAATTGGCGGCTCATGCGCATATTACACCGAGAGTTCTATCTGGTAATCGGCGGGACAATAGTGTTGCACTTAATTCTCCCGTGTTGGTCTACGTTATGAATTACGAGGTTGTATCAACCAATCTCGACCTGATACGCGACTTCCTTGCCACTTGCCGAGTGGCGGCGATCCTAGACGAAAGCCAAAAGATCAAAAACCCGGAATCAAATCTGGCAATTTGTTTTCATTCTTTAGCGAACGGGTTTGCCCGCCGAATTATCATGACCGGAACCCCCATTGCCAATCGTCCTTATGATATTTGGTCGCAAGTGAAATTTCTTGATGATGGTAAAACATTCGGAGATTCATTCTCCAAATTCAAAGACGAAGTTGACTTGCCAAAAAACCCGTCTGGCGATTCCGAGTATGGTGCACGGCTTGTCGATGTGCTGGAAAAAATTAAACCTTTCTCAGTGCGCGAGACTAAAGACTCATCAGGGTTGGAGCTCCCTGATAAAACAATAGTGACCCATGTCGTCGAACTTGCCTCACAACAAGCATCCATCTATTCCAAATACAGAAATGAAATGGCGTATGAGATGAAAACCGACGGCGAATTGATCATTGACGATGCGGAATCTATTCTGAAGCGACTCTTGCGCTTGGTGCAGTGTGCATCTAATCCGATTCTGGTTGACGAATCTTATAAGGAGATGCCCGGGAAATATTTTAAATTGATTGAGTTACTGAAAGCAAATGAAGTGCAGTCAAAAAAGACAATCGTTTGGAGTGGGTTTATCGACAATATTGAATGGTTGAGTCGACAATTACGGGAGTATAAGCCGCAAAAACTTCATGGCGGCATAGCAATCTCTGAACGAAATGAATCAATCAGGAAATTTAAGATAGATGACAACTGCCGTATCTTATTGGCCACTCCCGGGGCGGCTAAAGAAGGGCTAACACTGACGGTTGCAAATCATGCTATATTTTACGATCGCAGTTTCAGTCTTGATGACTACATCCAAGCACAAGATCGAATCCATAGAATTTCACAAACCGAAGAATGTTTTGTGCACAACCTTATTGCTGAAAACACAATTGACGAATGGGTAGATATGTTGTTGAATGTCAAATATCAGGCGGCTCAGTTGACGCAGGGTGATATATCGCGGCAAACTTTCGATGCGGCGTTTAGCTGTGACTTGTCTGTAGCATTGACACAAATACTTTCACCTGCTGAAAATACTTGACTATTTGCAATGGAGGAATGACATGAGAGAAATGAAAATATTAGGCAAAGTCATAGCATTGAGCCATGACAACCTCGACATTCAAACCCTCAAATTTTTAAAAGACAACCCAAGAGTCTATGCATGCACGCACGGAAAGCCGAATTTCGGCGAGATGCCTGATGAGGAACAGCAAGATTTCATGTTCGATGCACTCCGAAAAGAGCCCAGCGTAAAAAATTTAATACCCGAGATTAAACGGCACGGTGGACTGATGGAATCGATACTGGTTCGTCACGACACCATGGAGGTCATAGAGGGTAATTCTCGCTTAGCTGTTTATCGCCACCTCCAAAATTCTGGAGTTGAGGGAGAATGGGATCTCATTCCCTGCGACATCGTCAGTAGTTTAACGGAAAACCAGCAAGCTGCTTTTTTGAATCAGATCCATGTTAAGGGCAAGACAAAGTGGTCTGCATACGAGAAAGCCAATTTTGCTTATGTTAGAAAGGAAAGAGGGGATAGCTTCAGCAATATCGCGAATTTGTTTGGCGAATCCGAAGCGACGATTCGTATTCGAATTAAAGCTATCGAAATGATGAAGAACAATACAGACAATGAAAGGCCGCATTTTAGTTACTATGATGTTCTGGTTCGTAACAGAGAAATTCAGAAAGGAATGGAGAAAGCGGGTGGTTTCGAGAAGCTCTTATCAGATATTAAGAATCTTGGCGCAGACGAAAACAGCAATACGTTTACTGCACAAGACTTGAGAAATAAACTTCCGGTAGTGCTGAAGAAGCCCAAGGTGTTAAGAAAATATGTTGCTCGTGAAGTTGACCTTGATGAAGCATATCAGCGCGCCAAGATTAGCGACGTAGAAGAGAATATAAAGCAAGCAACAGCGCTTCTTAGTGATGTCTCTAATGATAAGGTATCTCGGCTAGAAAGTAACAGGTTTAATGCGTTTAAGCAGGCGACGAAAAAACTTTCTCGTGAGGTCAACAGAATAGAGAAAATGACGCAAGCAATAGGTGACAGTAAATGACTAGAAATCGCGTATTGTTGGTAGAGCCCGGCTATAAAAATAAATATCCACCTCTGGGCCTGATGAAGCTGGCTTCCTATCATCGGGAGCGTGGTGATTTAGTGCAATTTGTTAAAGGAGAGGATAGCTCGGTACTAATGCATGCCTGGGACCGTGTATGTGTTACCACGCTATTCAGTTTCGAATGGAAACGAACATCAGCCACCATCGACTTTGCCATTCAAGCGGCAGGCAATCAGCCGGAGCGCGTGTTTGTGGGTGGTATTGCAGCATCTTTGATGCGCGAAGAGTTTATTAAAGAGTCGCGATGGGCCGGTGTGCGGTTTATAGCCGGCCTACTTGAGGGAGCACCCGCGAAGGCGTTGCAACTGTCTATTGACGATAGTGATTTTGGTGCTGATGATACGACCGGCCAACCTATTGAAGAGCGTGTGCCTGACTACAGCATTCTTAATCACATAGATTATATTTACCCGGTTCATGATGCGTATTTTGGATATGCGTCCAGGGGGTGTATTCGCAAATGCCATTTTTGCGGGGTGCCTAAACTGGAAGGCGCGCAAAAAGAAATGCCGCCGTTGTACGATTTGGTTAATGGAATCACGAAACAACAAGGACCCAAAAAAGATTTGATACTGATGGATAACAATGTGACCGCATCGGCGCGTTACAAAGAAATTATCGCAGAAATTTGTGACCTTGGATTCACGGTTGGGGCGACACTCGACAGGGACGGACGCCGTTTGAAACGCCGCGTCGATTTCAACCAAGGCGTAGATGCCAGAATACTGGCAAAGTCACCAATGTATCTTAAGGAGATGGCGAAGATTTGTATTAGCCCTTTACGCATCGCTTTTGATCATATTGGTGTTCGTAAAGTGTACGATATTGCTATTCGCATGGCCGCGGACAATGGAATCACGTCGCTCTCAAATTACATGTTGTATAACTTTATGGATACTCCGGAAGATTTATATGCGCGCATGAAGATGAACATTGCTCTAAACGAGGAATTGGGGATTCGAATTTGGTCATTCCCCATGCGCTATCAACCAGTCACACTAAAGGATCGCTCCCATATTGGAAAAAAATGGAACCGTTACTATTTGCGCTCCTTCCAAATTATTTTGCAAGCAACACGTGGAGTTGTGAGTGGTAACCCAGAGTTTTTCAATCGCGCATACGGTAACGACACTGGTGAATTCATACGGCTATTGAGTTATCCCCATGGATTTATTTTTAACCGAGAACACTATGAACATGGCGATGGAAAATCTGTGCTGGAAGAGTATGAAGTGCTTCGCCGCCGTATGTCTGCGGAACAAAATGCTGAATTACTTCACTATTTGTCCGAACCGATAGGTGGGGAAAAAGCGAAACAAAAATACTATAACCGTCTTGCTGGTGAACACAGTGTTGATAAATTAGTCCGCGATGTAATTTCATTTCATGTGCTGGGAACAAAAGATGGTAAGATCACTAAATCGGACCGAGTGTTACCAATTTTTGCTTCCATTAATCCTGATCCTATTTTTCCCAATGAAGAGGAGATCGTTGAAGATGCTGGTTTATATGATCAAGAACAAGATGTAGGTGAGTTGGTGCATACAAATTTAATTGCCAGAGTAAGGGCAGGAAATGAATAATAACTCAAGCATAACGAACCGTCACAATGACACTAATGCGTTGGTGGGCGGCGAAATATTAAGCTTAATTACCAGCGGCATGTATACCAGTCCACTGGCTATCTACCGTGAATATTTACAGAACGCCGCCGATTCGATTGCTTCTTCCAGCGCTCCCAGTGATGGCAGAGTTGAAATCAAATTTAACCTTGAAGAGCAGAGTGTGACGATACTGGATAACGGGCCAGGGCTCTCTCATGCGCAAGCAAAACGTGTGCTCGTTCCAATTTCAAGAAGTAGAAAATGCCGTCAACACGATAGAGGTTTTAGAGGAATAGGTCGTTTGTCAGGACTTGCATTCGGAAATTCAGTAACATTTTTGACGCGTCGCAATGGAGAAAGGCAAGCCACACAAATAATTTGGAACGGAGAGGCTCTGAGGAACGGGATTGACAAAAGGCTACCTGTAGAAAAAATTATTTTGCAGTGCGTGACTATTGAAAAAATAGATGTGGATAGTCACCCCGCCAATTTTTTTGAAGTCCAGGTCAAAGGCATCACTCGGTATGCGGCATCATCCATTTTGAATCGAGATGCTGTGCGTAAATATTTGGGAGAAGTTTGTTCTGTTCCGTTTGGCAGGCATTTTCCATACATATCACACGTCACAAATCTGTTTGAAGGAAGTCAACCTCCGCTAGTTCTTGATGCTCGCCTTGATGGAGATATAACACCAGTCTTCAAGTTGTACGCAACCGGAGCAAATTATTCAGGTGGGCGCTTAGATAAGTTTGTCGAATTTGAAGAAATAAAAATTCCTGCGTTGATGTCTAAAGATTACGCTGCTGTAGGATGGATTGCTCACACTTCCTATCTGGGAGCGCTTCCAAAGGAGCTGGGAGTGAGATGCCTGAGGGCGCGAGTAGGTAATATTCAGATTGGCAGTGAAACCGTGTTTGACCATCTTTTTTCTGAGAATCGTTTTAATCGTTGGTGTACAGGAGAGATTCATATTCTCGACCCGCGTGTAGTTCCGAATGGGAGGCGTGATTATTTTGAACCCAGCGTCCATATCCGTAACCTTGAGAATCAACTTGGCGCGGTATGCCGTAAGTTAGAGAGACGTTGTAGAGCGGCTTCGCGTCAACGCAACCAAAGAAAGCATTTCGAATCTTTCTTGGAAGGACTAGAATCTACATACGACCTCGCAACCTCTGGTTATTTAACCGTTGATGCGGCGCGACAATTCATTGCGCGGAAATTGTCTGAAATTCCCGATTTTCGCGAAAGATATGGTTGTACCACCTACAAAAAAGAAACTAAAAAATTAGACAAGTTAGAAAAAAAACTTGCCAAATTTCGTTTTCCTCAGGGACGGCGTTCGTTGCAAGGAATTGATTCACTAGAGACGCCAACATATAGAAAAATTTTCAAAATCCTTGTAGAAACATCACCTTCTCCTCGCCAAGCGAAAAATGCGATTGAGGCAATCTTAGAGCACGAACTGATTTAATCTGATGCTCTTCCTTGATCGCTTTTGCTGCAATAGCAAATTTGCCGCCCCGTAGTCGAATATTTTTACCGATGACCCTCTTGCCATGAAGTAGCATTGAAATCTGGTTATGATACGGATTATTCAGTAAGGACAGACGAGGGCGGGGCATATGAATGGTGCTGAGAGTCTGATGCGGTCTCTGGTTAAAGCAGGCGTGAATATGTGTTTCGCGAATCCTGGCACTTCCGAGATGCACCTGGTCCAGGCGATAGATGCCGTGCCGGAGATGAGGGCAGTGCTATCTTTATTTGAAGGCGTCTGTACTGGCGCTGCGGACGGCTATGGTCGCATGAAGCAGACGCCGGCAACTACTCTGCTACATCTTGGTCCAGGGCTGGGCAATGGTATCGCGAACCTGCATAACGCTCGCAGAGCCGGAACACCGCTCATCAACTTGATCGGTAACCATCCTCTCTATCATATTGAATATGACACACCACTTACCTCAAATATTGATCTGCTGGCACAAAATGTATCGTCCTGGGTCAAGGGTAATTCCACGGCAACCAGCCTCGCATCTGACGGTATGCAGGCATTGCAAGCTGCGCTCAGCCCAAGCCTTGGTTCAGGGGGACAGATAGCGACCCTGATCATTCCTGCTGATGCCTGCTGGGGTGACGCAGCAGGTGTTGCTGATGCCTTGCCGATGCCAGTGAGGAGTAAGGTGGATGAGGCGATAATCACCAGGGTTACCTCAGCCATTGACTCCAATACGATGATATTGCTGAACGGGGATGGTCTGAGTCTGGCGGCGCGCATTGCCGCGAATCGGATTGCGATGAAAACCGGTTGCCGGGTCTCTATGACACCCTTCCCGTCCAGAATTGACGGCGGTGCCGGCGCACCTGCCTGCGAGCGCCTGCCTTATTTCCCCGAACATCTACTCGCAGCCATGCAAGGTGTCACCAGGCTGGTCCTCGCCAGCGCCCAGGCGCCAACCAGTTTTTTTGCCTATCCCGATAGTGCCAGTTATCTCGTGCCTGATGATTGCGAAGTCATCACCCTGTCTGGCATGGCGGAGGATACGACGGAGGCGTTGCTGGCTGTCGCTGACCTGATGAAAGCGCCAACACAAGGCTATGCGGTCAATGAGCACTCGGTGCCTGAGTGCTCCGGAGCTGGGCTTAACACGGCGGCAATCGCCGTCATGATTGCCCGCCATCTACCAGAGAATGCCATTATCTGCGGTGACTCAGGAGGTGGCGGCGCTGCCTATGTACCGACCCAGTCTGCCCTACCCAACACCTGGCTCAATTTGACCGGAGGCGCCATAGGCCAGGGTGGTCCGGCTGCCATTGGTGCCGCCCTTGCCTGTCCTGAGCGGCGCGTCCTGGCATTGCTCGGAGACGGCGCATCCATGTACACCAATCAGGCATTCTGGACCCAGGCTCGTGAAGGGCTTGATGTGACTACCATTATTTTCAACAACAGCAAGTACGGTATTTTGGAGACCGAATATCTGCGGTTGGGCGTAAACGAGGTGGGCGACCGGGCGGCGGCGCTCTTTGACCTCACCCGGCCGGTCATTGATTTCGTTGTCCTGGCGGAAAGCATGGGTGTCCCCGGCAGGGCAGCAAGGACAAGGGAAGAATTTTCCTCTGCCTTACAGCTGAGCCTTTCCCAGCCGGGACCCTTTCTGATTGAAGCGAGATTGTGAATCTGGTCAGGCAATCATTCTGGTCTGCTCCCTTGTGTATCTAGCCTGTCCTGATATATC
>DKIG01000041.1 GCA_002454165.1 Gammaproteobacteria bacterium UBA6724 | reverse complement strand
CAAGCCATAACTACGGTTTTTCGGAGTTGTCCGGTCGCTCATATTTGTTGCTCAGATGCACCTTGACCAGTTTCCAAGCCTAGCCTAATCAGATGTTTTACGCCATTCATTGCCACCAAAATACTCTCATGAAAATAGCTGCCACCCTCCCCTGATCAGTTGTCAGGTGCTCTCGGCGACCTCTCTTGTGTATAGTGTTCATTCTTTTCAGGCAAGATTTGATGGCATCCACCTCCGAGTCAGCAGGCAATACAAAGAAGGATACTGGCAGTTATACCGACGGCTCAATACGGCGCCATGTCATCAAACTCTCTGGCGTGATGGTGATTGGATTCTTTGCCATGACCCTGGGCAATCTGGTCGAAATCTTTTATGTTGGTCAGGTGGGGAAGTTTGAACTCGCTGCCTATGCGTTTGTATTTCCTGTCGCCATGAGCCTCAACGCCCTCACTCGAGGGATAGGCATAGGCGGCGCGACACTGATTGCTCAGAGAATCGGCAGGGGTATAACACCTGCTGCGACTCTTGCCGCCAGTCACTGCTTCCTGCTCACCATGATATTTACGCTTAGCCTCGCCATCCTCGGGCAATTTGCCTCAACAGGATTGTTTATGTTGCTGGGAGCGCGAGACGAAGTACTCAGTTTGGTCGTCAGTTATGCCAGTATCTGGTTCATCGGATTCCCGCTGATGGGTATTGCCATGGTCTCCAATGGCGTGATACGCGCCTTCGGCGATGCGAGTTTCCCGGGTTACATCACGGTCATAGGTCCCCTAGTGCAGGTGCTTCTAGGTCCCCTGCTCATTCTCGGCTGGTTCGGTATGACCCCCCTGGGTCTGGACGGAGCAGCCTGGACCTTTGTGTTCAGCACCAGTTGCCAAGTCTTGTTAGCGGCCTGGTGGTTCCTGGGCAAGCATCACCGACTGGCGGCAAGCATTGCAGGATTCATCAAGACCTCAAGGACCATTCTGAAAGTGGGGGTGCCAGCGGCGGCGACGAACTGCCTGCAACCTCTGTCTATGGTTATAGTCATCTGGCTCCTGGCGGATTTTGGTACCACCGTGGTGGCAGCATTTGGGGTGGCAGCGCGGATTGAAGCAGTGGCAGGGATGGTCGTAGTCGGTATCAGTGCGGCGGTAGTGCCCCTGGTGGGTCAGAACTGGGGAGCGAGGAAATTTCCCCGGGTCCATGAAACCCTACGCAACTGCTACCTCGCAAGCCACATCTGGGGCATCCTGGCAGCGGCTATCATGGCAAGCTTCGCGCCCTTCTTTGTCAACCTGGTCAGTGATGACCCCAGCCTGGTGAGCGCCGCCGTCTTGTATCTTTATATCATCCCCTTGAGCATTGGTTTTATGGGGATGGTGATTATCGCGACCAGTGCCTTCAATGCGATTCGCATACCGGGCCCGGCATTGATCCTGTCCGCGTCCAGACTGATGCTTGTATTTGTCCCCTTGGCGATGCTCCTGGGTACCCTCGTGGGATACCAGGGCGTCTATATTGCTATTGCGTTATCCCATGTGTTGGTCGGACTCATCTCCTGGATTTGGTGCGACCGACGGTTGCACACTGAAGAGAGCAAACTGACAGCGTCAGAAGGGTCTCTGTAGTAGGCGCATCATCCCATGAAGATGGTATGGGAACGCATTGTGTTACCCTGTGAATCCCTAATAATGTCCCGGGCTTGCACA
The DNA here is from genome assembly GCA_002454165.1 of Gammaproteobacteria bacterium UBA6724. Lineage (GTDB taxonomy): Bacteria > Pseudomonadota > Gammaproteobacteria > Pseudomonadales > Azotimanducaceae > UBA9659. The sequence goes on along the minus strand of DKIG01000041.1, from coordinate 96,116 downwards.
GCTTCCAAACCAGAGGGGATACCATCATGTCAGACCTTCCAACTCAGAGCCTGGCGACAGATACAAACGTTCCGGACACTGCGGATTCACCCGAGGCAAGAAGGACGCGGGACCTAGCGAGACTCAGACAGGTGGCGATGAAACATGCCGTCGTCATCCTTGTCGCCGTGACTCTCTGGGGCACCGCCGACCTCTGGGCTAGCATCACCGGACGGTTGCTGGTACAGGGCATCGCAGTGCTTGATGCTCTGGTAGTTGGTTTTGTGCTGGCGAGCCTGGTTCACGAATGGGGACACTTCGCAGGCGCAAGGATCGCTGGCGCCGTCTCTCCAGTTCTCAAGGAAACTCAACCCTTCTTGAAGTCCTTCTTTATGTTTTCCTTCAAGCATGAGATGAATAACCGTCGCCAGTTCCTCATCATGAGTGCCGGCGGTATGCTTGGAAACTGGTCCCTGTGTCTGCTCGGTTTCATGCTGTTACCACTGAACACCCCGTCCCAACTTGCATTGCTGGCGACCAGTATCGCCGTTGCCGTCAATGTTTCTGTGTTTGAATTGCCAATCATCCACCGAGTCAGGATGGGCGATGACCCCGAGCAGACCATTCTCAATCGGGTGCAAGAAAACCGAGGCCTATCCAGTCTAATCGGGACGGTCGTCGGCCTTGCTCTCTGGTTGGCGGCAATGCTGGTGTTCAGATAGTCAGACTATGGAATTTATTGGTAGCCACATTCTCTCGGTATCCCAGTTTGATCGTACGGATGTTGACACGGTCTTTGCTGTGGCGGATAAGATGTTGCCCTATGCCGCCCGGGAGAGTATCACCCGCGTGCTGGAGGGTGCCATCCTCGGCAATATGTTTTTTGAACCCAGTACCCGCACCCGCGTCAGCTTTGGCTGCGCCTGGAATCTGCTGGGGGGTGAGGTTCGAGAAACCTCGGAAGTAAAAGCCTCCGCCCTGGTCAAGGGCGAGTCCCTCTACGATACCGCCAGAGTTCTGTCCGGTTACAGCGATATTATTGTGATGCGTCATCAGCTGGCAGGCTCAGTGGAGGAATTCGCCGCCGCAAGCCGGGTGCCGGTCATCAACGGCGGGGATGGTGCCAACGAGCATCCGAGCCAGGCACTGTTGGATTTATACACTATCAAAAAGGAAATGATCGCGCAGCGCAAAACCGTGGACGGCCTGCGTATCGCCCTAGTTGGAGATTTGAAATACGGGCGGGCGGTACACAGTCTCTGCCGCTTGTTGTCCCTCTATCAGGACATCCACTTTTCCCTGATTAGCCCACCAGAACTCAGGCTACCAGAAAATTATATCGTTGATATCAAGCGGCAGGGGCATCAGGTTCAGGAGTCTGCTGACCTCCACTCAGGTATTGCACATGCTGATATCCTCTATGTCACCAGAACCCAGGAAGAGCGTTTCCCATCAAAAGAAGAAGCTGAAAGATACCGAGGACTGTTCCGACTCAACCAGACGATCTATACAGAATACTGCGAGCCGAACACCGTCATCATGCACCCCCTGCCGCGAGACAGCAGAGGCGACGCGATGGAACTTGACGATGACCTGAATGAGAATCCCAACCTGGCGATCTTCCGACAAACTGACAATGGCCTAGTAATCAGGATGGCATTGTTTGCGTTGATTCTAGATGTTACTAGCCAGATTGAACAGATTTCGCGACCGGTCAAGTGGTACATAGGAGGCCGCTGTCATCTGTCCTAGCGCATCTCCTCATCAGGTGACGACTCATCAGGTGCCGGCTCATCAGGTGACGACTTCAGGTGCCGACTTCAGGTGACGACTTCAGGTGACGACTTCAGGTGACGACTTCAGGTGACGACTTCAGGTGATGACTTCAGGTGACGAGAGGAAAACCTCTATGATGTAATTAGAGGCACCCTGATGTGATAATCTGTATCCCCTGAGGAGACACATGATGATCTACAAAACTATCCTGGACACCATTGGTAATACACCGGTCGTCGCTATCAACCGGATGGCACCGACGCAGCATCAGTTTTTTGCGAAACTGGAAGCCTTTAATCCCCTCGCCTCGGTGAAGGATCGGCTTGCCATCGGCATCATTGAGGACGCCGAGCGGCGGGGTAGGCTCCAGCCCGGACAAACAGTCGTTGAGGCGACTTCCGGTAACACCGGGATTGCCCTCGCCATGGTGTGCGCCGCCAAGGGTTACCCCTTTGTCGCAACTATGGTGGAGACCTTCTCGGTTGAGCGGCGCAAGATTATGAAAATGCTGGGCGCCAAGGTCATTCTGACACCCGCAGCGGAGCGCGGCACCGGGATGGTAAAACGAGCGGAAGAACTAGCGGCGGAGCACGGCTGGTTTCTCGCCCGCCAGTTTGAGAATCCGGCGAATCCTGAATATCACCGGAATACGACGGGTCCAGAAATCCTGCGGGACTTTGCCGGGCAGTCGTTGGATTACTTCGTCACCGGCTGGGGAACCGGCGGTACCCTGACCGGTGCCGGTGAGATGATTAAACTGGCGAGACCAGACACCACCATCATTGCCGCAGAACCTGAAAAGGCTATGCTACTGACCGGCAAGGAATGGTCTCCTCACAAGATTCAGGGCTGGACACCGGATTTTATCCCTGGGGTCCTAAAGCAGGAAGTTGCCGATGACATAGTGGCAGTGAGTGACGAGGATGCCATTGCCGTTACACTGCAACTCGCGCAGGAGGAAGGTATCTTTTGCGGCATTTCTTCAGGTGCCACCATGAGTGCCGCCCTGCAAGTCGCCAAGACCGCGCCAGAGGGTAGTAGCTTCCTGGTCATGCTACCGGATACCGGCGAGAGGTATTTATCTACTCCCCTGTTTGAGAATATTTCCGAAGAGTCTGATGACGCCTGGCTGGCAGGATTATGACAAGGGGATTGCCGGGCCTGGTGGAACGACTATCCGCCTCGCCCGGCATTTTTGCGGGAGGAAGGAGTCAGATAAAAATTCAAGGGCGCCCTGCCCTTAGCATTCAACACTATTCTTCAAGCAACGCATCAAATGCTGGCACGGCATCAAAGAGATCAGCAACCAGACCATAATCGGCAACCTGGAAGATAGGCGCATCCTCATCCTTGTTGATAGCGACGATGACCTTGCTGTCTTTCATACCGGCAAGATGTTGGATGGCACCGCTGATTCCCACCGCAATGTACAGATCGGGTGCGACTATCTTGCCCGTCTGACCTACCTGCATGTCGTTGGGTACGAAGCCTGCGTCCACCGCTGCCCGGGACGCACCTATGGCGGCACCGAGTTTGTCCGCTACTGACTCAAGCAAGGCAAAGTTCTCACCCTTTTGCATGCCGCGACCGCCGGAGATGACGATGGAAGCCGCGGTAAGTTCGGGGCGCTCTAGCTTGGCAATTTCGTCCTTATCCCAACTGGAAAGCCCAGCATCCTTCACCAAATCAAGCGTCTCCAGACTTGCATTCCCGCCCTCTGCCGCCACCGGATCAAATGCCGTGCCGCGAACTGTCAGCACCTTGATGGGATCCGATGATTGGACGGTGGCAATCGCATTGCCCGCATAGATGGGACGCTCAAAGGTATTTTCGTCCAGGACGCCGCTGATGTCAGAAATCTGGGCAATATCCAGCAGGGCTGCCACCCGCGGCATAAAATTCTTGCCAGAAGTGGTGGTCGGGGTAAGGAGGTGGGTATAGTTGCTTCCGATTTCTACCACCAGGTCGGCAATATTCTCTGCTAGTTGATGCTCGTAGGCCGGGTTATCTGCCACCAAAACCTTGGCTACTCCCGCTATCTTTGTTGCCGCTTCACCGGCAGCCTGACAATCGGCACCAGCGACAAGCACCTCAATGTCACCGCCAATCGCCTGGGCAGCCGCTACTGCGACCAGCGTCGGTCCTTTGATGACCTGGTTATCATGTTCCGCAATGACAAGACTACTCATTAGATCACCTTCGCTTCATTCTGCAGTTTATCCACCAGTTCCTCCACTGTCTCCAAGATAATACCTGCCTGTCGCTCCGGTGGCTCGGTGACTTTCAATATCTTCAATCCCGGGGTCACATCAACCCCCAGGTCCTCGGGACTGCAGGTGTCAATTGGCTTTTTTTTGGCTTTCATAATATTGGGGAGAGACGCATAGCGAGGTTCGTTCAGCCTGAGGTCAGTTGTCACCACTGCTGGCAGTTTGACGGTGATAGTTTCCAGACCACCGTCAACTTCCCTGGTAACGGTCGCCGTGTCATCGCCTAGAAGCAGTTCCGAGGCAAAGGTTGCCTGGGACATGCCCGCCAATGCCGCCAGCATCTGCCCGGTCTGGCTATTGTCTCCGTCAATCGCTTGCTTGCCAGTGATGACCAGCATGGGTGCTTCTTGCTTCACAATGGCTACCAGAAGTTTTGCAATGGCAAGCGGTTGAAGTTCCGCATCTGTCTCCACCAATATGCCCCGGTCTGCCCCAAGTGCGAGTGCCGTGCGGATCTGTTCCCGGCAGGCACTGGTGCCGACAGATACCACGATGACCTCCTCCGCCTTGCCTGCCTCCCGGAGCCGAATCGCTTCCTCAACGGCAATCTCATCAAAGGGATTCATGGACATCTTGACATTGTTGAGCTCAACACCGGAGTTGTCGGAGCGCACATGTATGTTCACGTTGTAATCAACAACGCGTTTGATGGCTACAAGAATTTTCATAGGATTCCTTTCATCATTTTATCCGGACGCAAGGGCTTATATGCTAGGGGCGGCTATTCTGCCGATATTCACGATGCTAATCAATAGCGCAATGATTCCTGGAGATTAGGCGAGTATCCTGTGCAAGATGCTCTGCATAATTCTGAGTTTGCCTTACAATAGTCCACATCAACCGGACTTATCTTGAGGAGCGGTGATATGGAAAGAGAGTCCATGGATTTTGACATGGTCGTTGTCGGGGGCGGGCCTGCGGGGCTTGCTACGGCAATCAAATTCGCCCAGATGGCGCAAGCAGAGGGTGAGGAGTTCACAGTCTGCCTGGTGGAAAAAGGCTCAGAAATAGGGGCGCATATTATGTCTGGCGCCGTCATTGAGCCCAGTGCTCTCAAAGAGCTCTTTCCTGAGTGGCAGGAACAAGGCGGCGCCCCACCGCTGACCAACCCAGTGACCGATGATGCCTTCTACTATCTATTGGGTGCCAAATTCGGCGTGAAACTGCCCGCCTGGATGGTGCCAAAGGCACTGCACAATGCGGGTAACTACGCCACCAGCCTCGCCAATCTATGTCGCTGGCTAGGCGAGCAGGCCGAGGCTCTGGGGGTGAATATCTTCCCCGGCTTCGCCGCCAGTGAAGTGCTGTTCGGTGAGGACGGCAGGATAGGAGGGGTCTCGGTCGGCGACATGGGTATAGACGCCCAGGGCGAACACAAGACGACCTGGCAGGCAGGTTATGATCTGCTGGCGAAATATACCGTCTTCGCCGAAGGTTGCCGCGGACATCTGGGTAAACAGTTAATGGAGAAATTCAACCTATGCCAGGCCGCCGCCACTCAGCACTACGGCATAGGTTTCAAGGAAATCTGGGAAATTGCCCCAGAGAAGCATGTGCCAGGCAAGGTCATCCACGGCATCGGCTGGCCCCTGGGTCATTTCCCGGGGCAGACCCTGGGAGGTAGTTATCTCTATCACCTGGATAACAATCAGATCGCTATTGGCTTGATTGTCGACCTTGGATACAAGAATCCACATCTCAGCCCGTTTGATGAATTTCAAAGATTCAAACATCACAAGTTGATGCGCACCTATCTGGAAGGTGGCAAGCGGGTTGCCTATGGTGCGAGAGCCGTTACCAAAGGCGGTTTATCGGCACTGCCAAAACTGACCATGCCGGGCGGCGTCCTGGTAGGCGACAATGCTGGCTTCCTCAACAATCTGAAACAGAAAGGCACACACACGGCGATGAAGTCAGGCATCCTGGCGGCGGAAGCGATTTACCATGCGCTCAAGGCTGGCTCAGCGGGGGGCGAGGAACTGCCAGACTATCCCGCCAGTTTCAAAAACTCCTGGCTATATGATGAACTTCATGTCGCCAGAAACACCACCTCATTGATGCACAGGTTCGGCACTTTTCTTGGCGCGGGATTGACCTGGATTGAGCAGTATATTTTCCGGGGTCGCATGCCACTCACCCTCTCCTACAAAGAAGCTGACCACGAAGGCATGCAACCGGCTGCCAAAGCCAAGAAAGTCGACTATCCAAAACCAGATGGCATCTTCAGTTTCGATAAGCTGTCCTCGGTATTTCTGACCAACACCTCGCATGAGGAAAACCAGCCCTGCCATCTGCAACTGACTGATGCGGATATTCCCATCCACTCCAACCTGCCACTCTATGATGAACCTGCTCAGCGGTATTGCCCCGCTGCCGTCTATGAAGTCATTACGGCAGACTCAGGCGACAAAAAATTCCAGATCAACGCTCAGAACTGCATCCACTGTAAAGCTTGCGACATCAAGGATCCGGCGCAAAATATCACCTGGGTGGTCCCCGAAGGCGGCGGCGGACCAAACTACGGCAATATGTGATTGCCCGCATTATGACCCTGTCTCTGGTGGCTCTTCTGAGGTGTCTTCTGAAGGCTCTTCTGAGGTGTCTTCTGTGACCGGCATCAGCGGAAAAAACCTGCCACCACTCCATACGCCGAACCAGTCAGTTTCCAGGCTGGCAACCGCCTCGACGACCAGCAGCTCAGCCAACTGGTAATACACATTGCGGGTGAAGCGCGCCTCCATACCACCGCGGATATGCAGGTAGGGGATCCATTCATTATCTTCCACAGCAATGCGCAGGGGATGCTCAGCATCAATCGGTACCACTTCCGCCATGTCCGTCGTACAACTGAGCTGTTGCTCTTTACCCGAAGACGCCACATCCATCAGCAAGACCTGAAAAGGAACATCCTCTACTTTGATCCTGCACTTTTCGACCGGCGTAACAAGATAATAGTCGTCCCCCGCCTCACTCTTCTCCATACGCAGGACAGACGCAAACAAGCGCACCAGCCTGGGCCTGGTGATGGGTGTCCCCATGTATAGCCAGGTACCATGACGCTGCACCACAAGATCAATATCCTTTTCATCTTCCGGGTGCCACAGATGCACCGGCGCCGCGCCTTTGGTAGTGACCCTTTCCAGTTCGGCAATTAAGGAATATGGCATGGTCTGCATAGCAGTTTCCGTGGAAAGTCAGGGAGCGGAAGACGACTCTGGTGCGTCCTATAATCTCCTGCTAAACACTTTTTTGAAATACACTTCTGAAATGCGCTTCTATAAAATAGTACAACAGTGGCATTCACGGTAACATAGACCGATGAAGAAGATATTTATCTCGGCGGGCGAGTTGCTGGCGGACTCATTCAAACTCGCAGAGCAGATTTATTGTAGCGGCTTCCGACCTCATTTTATCGTCGGTGTCTGGCGTGGTGGCGCACCCATCGGCATAGCAGTACAAGAATATCTAGACTATGCCGGTGTCAAAGCCGACCATATCGCCATCCGCACCTCCTCCTACACGGCACCGGAGAAACAGAGCCAGCAGGTTGAAGTATATGGACTGGAGTATGTGATTGATAATGTCAACGCGGACGAGGAACTGCTACTGGTAGATGATGTTTTCGATTCTGGACGTAGCATTGAAGCAATCGTTCACCAACTCAAGAAGACCACCCGCAGGAACCTGCCAGAGACTATCAAGATTGCCTGTCCCTGGTACAAGCCTGCCAGAAACACCACGCAACTCACACCGGATTTTTATCTACATGAAACCGACGACTGGTTGGTGTTCCCGCATGAGGTTATTGGCTTAACGCCAGAGGAAATATCCAAATCAAAACCGGACATCGCCGAGACACTGGCACACCTTCATAAAGAGGCAACCTGATGCATTCGGTGATTGATATTGAACAGAACAAATCTACTGCCGCCCGGGCGGTCACTCGCTCTCTGGAGGATTCCGGCTTCGCACTGGTGCAAGGGCATGGCGTGACGCTTGACCAACTGGAACTCCTCTATCATTCCTGGGATCAGTTTTTTCTATCCTGTGAAAGATTTGATTATCAGGCGGATGTTGCTTCGCAGAATGGTTATTTTTCGGACACCGACGCAGAAACCGCCAAAGGCTATGCGCAGCCTGACCTAAAGGAATATTTTCAATATCATCCCGGTGCCGAGCTACCAGCGCAACTCCGAGATATGACGGAAGCCTACTTCCATCAACTTCTGACACTGGGACAAACCATCCTCGGCTGGATAGAGGCAGAGACTGAGCCTGCACTCTGGCGTTCATTGACACACCCACTCAACACCTATCTGGATCCACAACAAACCCTGCTGAGATTGCTACGCTATCCGCCTCTGTCTGGCAATGAACCGGAGAAGGCCATCAGAGCCGCGCCTCATGAAGACATCAACCTGATTACCCTGCTCCCCGCCGCTAGCCAAACCGGGCTTGAAATCAAACCCAAAGGAGAGGCATGGCAAGCGGTTGTGTCGCCGCCAGGGAGCATCATCATTAACATTGGCGACATGATGCAGGAGTTGACCCAGGGTGCCTTGCCCTCTACTACCCACCAAGTGATCAACCCTCAGGGGGCAGACGCAAAACATGCCCGCCTCACGGCACCGGTCTTTTGTCATCCCTACGGTAGCCTGAGACTGTCCGACAGATATACCGCCGATGAGTATTTATTTGAGCGGCTATCCGAGATCAACCCGGATACTTTGAAGCCAACAAACGTTTGAACCGGGTCTTGGCGCTTGCTAGCGAGAAGTCAAATTACCATTCAAAAGGTCAGAATCTCAGGCTGTAAATCAGCAAGTTCCAGGACCCCAATCGCATTGAACCCAGGCAAAATCCCGGCACATTCTCCAGGATTAAAGGTTAGCTGTTTCTCTTTATAATCAATGGTTTGCAGATGAGTGTGCCCATGCAGGATGAGGTCGTAATCGGTGACAGATACCTGGGAAAGTTCCAGCGGATCATGCACCACCACTATCTTCCGCCCTGCCCAGGATAGTATCAGGGGTGGCTCAACAAAGTGGAAACCGAAACGTTCAATGGCAACGGCGAGCGAGTCCCGTTCTTGATCGTTGTTGCCAAAGACACCGTAGAGGGGGGCTTCCAGCCGGGCAAAGACTTCCAGGGTTTTCGCCTGGGTAATATCGCCGGTATGAATAACCCGGTCCACCCCCGCCTTATTAAACAATTCAACAATCTTTCTGCAGTTACTAAGATTGTTATGGGTGTCACTCACGACGCCTATATGCATTCACAACTACCAAATAAGCAAAAATAGTGGCCTCCACCTATTTTACAGATTATCTCCGCGCCAAACATCACAATAAGCCCTAATAATAAAACGCTAAGCAATATAACAATCACTTTATCCATCACTCACATCTTGATTTTTTTGTTGGGCTAATGACGACAGCATTAGACGACCTTCTCCAGGATATGAATACCACAGGCACTACCAAGTCCAATCACATGGGTCATACCGATTTTTGCGCCCTCAACCTGTCGCTTCTCGGCCTCAGCTCGGAGATGGGTGCTGACTTCATAGATATTGGCGATACCCGTAGCCCCCAGAGGATGACCCTTGGAGAGGAGTCCACCGGAAACATTGACCGGCACCCGCCCCCCCAGTGCCACCTCGCCTTCGTCAATCAATCGCCCGGCTTCGCCGTCCTTGCAGAGACCAAGATTCTCATAGTGCAGAATTTCCGCCGTCGCAAAACAATCATGCAGTTCAACCAGGTCAATGTCTTCCGGGCCCAGGCTCGCCATCTCGTATGCTTCTTTGGCAGCGCGGCGCGTTACGGCGTTCACATCTGGCATGACCAGGTCACGGTTTGTATAGGGGTCGCTGGTCAATACAGATGCTTTCACCCGGACGGCACGTTGCATACCCAGTTCTTTCGCTTTCTTTTCAGACACCAGCACCGCCGCCGCTGCTCCATCAACATTAACAGAGCACATCAGTTTGGTATTCGGGTAGGAAATCATCTCCGCATTCATCACTGTCTCCAGCGGCGTTTCAATCTGATACATGGCTTTGGGGTTGAGTGTCGAGTGATGATGATTCTTGACTGACACCTTGGCGAACTGCTCAAAGGTCGTGCCATGTTGCCGGGTGTGTTCCATACCCGCTTCAGCAAATACCGCAGGCATGGTGCTAGAGCCAAGCAAGCCCTCTTTGGAAATGCCCTTGGCACCGCCAGCGCCGCCAAGCAGGCCCTTGCCCATCTGCTCAACGCCCACCGCCAGCACGACATCATAGACGCCAGCTTTGATAGACATCCAGGCTTCCCGGAACGCAGTCGCACCAGTGGCACAGGCGTTGGCACAGTTGACCACGCAGATCCCGGTCTGGCCAATTTCTTGCAGGATTCTCTGCCCAACCATGGCGCTTGCCTGACCAAGGTTACCGCAGTATAAGGCTTGCATGTCTTGGATTGCCAAGTCTGCGTCATCAAGTGCCATTAAAGCCGCTTTGGCACCCAATTGCGGGACAGTTTTTTCAGGAAAACGACCAAATTTGATCATGTCTATACCGACTACATATACATCACTCATGGGTTACTCCTCGCTTTTTTTGAATAGGTGTGTGAACAACTAGGTGAATCTTGGAACTTTTTCTACCCGATCTACCCGACTCTGCCCGATGCCATCAGAACTCAAGTCGCCGGCTGGAAAAAATAGGCGATATAACTGTTACCATCCCGGTCCTTTCGTCCCAGCGCATCACCGAAAACCACCTCAACCGGCATATCAAAACTGATATTCGCTGGATCCGGTTCAATATTAATGAGATTGCCCTTCACCGTACCTCCATCGTCCAGATCAACGATAGCGGAAATATAGGGAACTTCAACACCGGGAAAACTCCGGTGAACAATGCTGTATGAGTACAACCTACCCTTGTTTGGCAGCCGCACCGCGTTCATCTGGTTCCGGGTACCGCAACTAGAGCAGACTTCCCGTTCTCCCAGAAACACAGCACCGCATGCACCGCACTTGTGACCCTCAAGAAACGGATCATCTGTATCAATACCCTTGAGCCAACTCACCACCGGCAGGGGCCCCTTAGCGGCTTGTTCAGATTCAGACATGACAAGTCTCCCTTTACTGACTCGGCAAAGGTTACAAGGGTAAACCCGAAGCCACCTAGGTTTCAAGAAGTGACAGAAATAAAATATTAACTGACCAGAAAGCCCCTGTTACTTGATTTTAGCGACAAGAGTCGTAATATTTCATCCATCAACTACCCATTTACGGAGATTTGTCATGGAAGATGCACAATTTATTCCTGGACGTGAGATGGCATCTGCTGGCGCGGTTGCGGCAAGGAATAAGGTTCTGCGTAACACCTACCTACTCTTGTCACTGACTCTGCTGTTCAGCGCCGCTATGACCAGCCTGGCGATTGCCATGGAAGTGCAGTACCTGGGCTGGATCCCATTGCTGATAGCCTTCGGACTACTCTTCGTCATCAGTCGGATGCGCAACAGTGTCTGGGGGTTGTTACTGGTATTTGCGTTCACCGGTATTCTTGGATTTTCGCTTGGTCCTATTGTGAATTATTACCTCCAGACCAGCGCCGGGTCCCAGGTGGTGATTACCGCCGCGGGACTGACCGGGATGATTTTCTTCTCCCTATCGGCTTATGCTCTGCTGAGCAAGAAGGACTTTTCATTTATGTCCGGCTTTCTTATGACGGGCCTGTGGGTGGTGCTTGGTACTTTGCTATTGTCACTGCTCGGCGGACTCTTCGGCTTCTACATCTCTGGCCTGCATCTGGCGATTTCCGCCGCTATCGTCATTCTGATGTCAGGATTTATTCTGTACGACACCAGCCGGATACTGCACGGTGGGGAAACTAACTACATTATGGCGACGGTTTCCATGTACCTGAATATTTACAACATCTTCGTCAGTTTGTTGCATATTCTGGGAGTGACGAGCGACGACTGAGCCTTGGCATTACACAGCAAAACAGTGTGACTCTTCTCCCAACCTGGACAGACGTGACATGTCCAGGACTTTCGTGGGTGTCCCGAGGTAAATCTTCAACGCAGAGACTATGAAATTCACCATCCTGGTCAAGGGAGTCCCCTGCTCCGCCGGGTCAAGCCTGTCGGCACTCCATTACGCCCAGGCGGTCTTAGCACAGGGGCACGAGATTTATCGGGTATTTTTCTATCAAGACGGCGTCGGTAGTGCCAATGCTCTGGCGATACCGCCCCAGGATGAAACGGATCCAGTTAAAGCATGGAGCGAGTTCGGGAGGACTTCTGGAGTTGAACTGGTTGCCTGTATTGCCTCCTGTCTGAGACGCGGCATACTGGATGAAACAGAAGCCGAACGTTATCAAAAGCCGAATGCCAGTATCGCTCAGGGTTTCACCATATCAGGCTTAGGACAGTTGATTGATGCCTGCCTTGAATCCGATCGCGTGATAAGTTTTGGTGGGTAAAGATCTATGGGCTCAATCCTCTTTATTCAAACCGCAAGGCCCCAGGGCGGGATTGGTGGCAAGGAGGGGCTGGATGCTGTTCTTATGGGTTCTGCATTTACTGACTGCGCTCTGCTCTTCACCGGCGATGGTGTCCTGCAATTGCTTCGGCATCAACAACCCGGAAGTATGGGTAGCAAAAACTTCACCTTAGCCTACGGCGCCCTTAAAGACTATGGCATATCAAATGTCTTCTGTTGTCAGGCTTCGTTACAGGAGCGCGGGCTTGAATCTGCGCAACTGATGATTGATGTGGCATTGCTTTCTGGCGATGAAATACATGCGCTGATTACCAGTTACGACAAGACACTCTGTTTCTAGCGGCATATCAGCACCATGATCCTGCACACTATCAACAAGAAGCACAGCCTGGAGCAATGCGCCCGAGTGATCAAAATCGGCGATAGGGTGGTATTGCTGGAAGACGGTGTTTATCTGATGCTGACCCCTGAGGTCCTGGATATAGACGGTATCAGCTGGCTTGCTGTTGCGGCAGATGTTGAGCTACGAGGGCTACATAATCATCTGCTGACAGGTATCAGGCTTATCGACTATCGGCAGTTTGTGGATGAGACTGTTGCTGCAGAAAAAATCTGCAACTGGTGCTGAACCATGTCTCCTGATGTTGATAACGAAGGCTTCCTACGAGATCTGAGCGACTGGAATGCCCAGGTGGCTAACCTGCTGGCAGCAAGGAACAGGATTGAACTCACACCAGATCACTGGGAGGTGATTCAGATTGCTCGTCAATACTATCAGCGATACCGGCTCACGCCCGCTACCCGGGTGCTTGTTAAACTGATGCAGGAAGCCCAGCCCCTCAACAAGACTGACCAGGGCTCAAGTATTCATTTAATGCGGCTCTTCACGGGGCAACCCATGACAGTGCTGAGCCGGGTGGCGGGCCTGCCCAGACCGGTGAACTGCAAGCAGGATCCGGAATGAAGAGAAGAGCAAACCGATGGGCGACAAGACACAGGGCCCTTATTGCTGTCTCGGCATGACAAGTTCAATCCGTCTCGTACCATGGATGGCAGAGGGCGCGAGAGGTCCCAATCCTCTCGCATCAATTTGAATCGCTTCGGCGGTGTCTGCCCGAATAGCGGCAACTAGGGTTTCCGCCTGATGCCAACTTCTGCTGACTGCTGCGTCCAATGATTCCTCCTCGCGCAATTGGTCATGAACCACCAGCACGACAGCTAGGCTAGATCCCGACAGGGCTTCTGCAACTATTCGCACCAATTCAGGAGGATACTCATCGTCGCTGGACGGTGTGAAGACATATCTCCCGCTAGACATCAGTGCTACCAGGACATCATTGCTAGATATAGATTTTTTATCAGGAACCGCTAAAGGCTCTTTATTAAGAACCGCTGAAGGCTCCTCCCCTCCTGCCCCCGTGCCTGCCGCGACAAATTCAATATGCAGATATATCTTTCGGGTTGCCCGCTGCCCAACATAAACAGCAAGGAAGCCGATGCCGTCGGCCGTCTTCGCGACATAATAATGTTGATGCTGCTCTGGCCCGTAGAGAATAGGTCGGTTGAAGACAGTGTTTGCCCAGGAGCTACTACTGCCACAGTCCCGCCCCTTGCATTGAAAGAGGAGCTGTCCGAAGGCGTTCAATTGCTGCTCAAAAAAACTACCCACATCGCTTGTTCGCCGCGCCTCAGGGAGATACCAAGTATAGGAGTTTTTAATGCCCCGAAGCGTCTCGGTGCGCTCCGGCACCAATTCATTGTTGACCTTCTCCAGTGCGCCCAGAACTATGCTATGGACTGTGGCGGCGGCGGCGGGCGACTCCTGCACCAATTCTGCCCCGGAATAGAGTGTGATTTGCTGACCGCCAACAGAGATTGAGTCCGCCATGACAGGCAGACTCAGGGAACTAAGGAAAAACCCGACAATCAAACACCGCATCTATTACCCGCCGTTCCGCTCCCTCATTCAGCAAGCTCAAGTAGCAGTTTATTGAGTCTTGCGACATAACTGGTAGGTTCTTCCAGTTGTGTCCCTTCGGCAAGTTTCGCTTGGTCAAACAGCACCAGTGTCAGGTCATTAAATCGGTCGCCATCTGACTCAGCACCCAACTTCGCCACTAGCGGATGCCCAGGATTAATTTCAAAGGTGCGTTTGATGGCGGGCACTGCCTGACCTGCCGATTCAAGAATCCGACGCATCTGCATCCCCATGGCGTCCTCGCCGACTACCAAGCAAGCCGGTGAATCCGTCAACCGATGAGTGACGCGAACTTCTTCCACCCGGTCACCGAGGAGCGTTTTAATCCGTTTCATCAGGTCCTCGGATTCCTTTTCAACATTCTTCTTAGCGTCAAGAGTTTGGGTATCCTCCAGGCCGCCCAGGTCCAGCGCGCCTCTGGCAATATCTTGAAATTGCTTGCTATCAAATTCCACCAGATGATTGACCAGCCATTCATCAATACGGTCATGGAGTAGTAGCACTTCTATGCCTTGCTTTCTGAAAATTTCAAGGTGGGGACTGTTCGCTGCGGTATGATAATTTTCCGCCGCGACATAATAGATATTCTTCTGTTCTGGCTGCATTCTACCGATGTAATCTCGCAACGACTGGTCCTGAATTGCCTGCTCCGACACCGTCGTCGTGAACCTTAGTAGTTTGGCAATCTTTTCCTTGTTGGTGAAGTCCTCCGCAGGTCCTTCTTTCAACACCTGACCAAATTCATTCCAGAACTCCTGATACTTTTCAGATTGTTTTGTAGCGAGCTTCGCTATCATGTCCAGCACCCGTTTGGTGAGAGCAGTACGCATGGAATCAATGGTGGCGTTGCTCTGTAGAATCTCTCGTGAGATGTTGAGGGACAGGTCGCTGGAATCAACCACCCCCCGCACAAATCTTAGATAAAGCGGCAGGAACTGGTCTGCCTCATCCATGATGAACACCCGCTGAACATAGAGCTTCAAGCCTCTGGGTGATTCCCTGTACCAGAGATCAAAAGGTGCTTTTGAGGGAATATAGAGAAGACTGGTGTAATCCAGTTTGCCTTCAACCTTGTTGTGGCTCCAAATCAGAGGGTCTTGGATATCATGGGACACGTGTTTGTAAAACTCCTGATATTCCTCGTCCGAAATATCACCACGTGATCTGGTCCAGAGTGCTGTCGCCGTATTGAGGACTTCATCTTCTTCACTCTCGGATTCGTCTCCTGGCTCAGACTTTTGCATGATCACCGGTACCGAGACATGATCAGCATACTTCTTGACGATGCTACGGACACGCCAGGCGTCAGCGAAATCACTCTCACCAGATTTCAAATACAAGGTGACCGAGGTGCCTGGTTCTTCTCTAGTGATGGTTTCAATCTCAAAATCAGCTTCGCCGCTGGAGCTCCACCTCACTCCTTCCTCAGGGGGAGAATGGGCGGCGCGGGTTTCCACAACCACCTTGTCGGCGACGATAAAGGACGAATAAAAGCCTACCCCGAACTGACCAATCAACTGGGCATCTTTTTGCTGATCACCGGTCAGGGATTCCAGAAACTGGGTTGTCCCGGATTTAGCAATGGTGCCCAGATTTGAGATTGCCTCCTCGCGCGTCATCCCTATGCCATTGTCGGACACGGTCAGGGTACTTCTATTTTTCTTCTTGCTCTTTTTCGCACCCTTTTTGGGGCTAGTTGTTTTTCCCGTGCTTTTTTTACTTGTTTTACTTGCCTGGCTCTCCGTGCCCAATTCAATCCTGATTCTGAATTCTCCGTTTTTAGCGGCAAGTGCTGGCTCGGAGATGGCTTGAAAACGTAGCCTGTCAATGGCGTCGGTAGCGTTGGAGACAAGTTCACGAAGAAATATCTCTTTGTTGCTGTAGAGCGAATGAATCATGAGTTTCAGAAGTTGTTTTGCTTCTGATTGGAAACCTAGGGTTTCCGTTTTTGCGTCTATCGGCATCTTGCCCGACCTCTGATTATTTTTAATAGGTGTGGATCATGCAAAGTTGGGATAGGGAAGGTGTTTTTCAAGCCCAAGCTGTGACTTCTTGCAACCTAGCCCCTATGTCCGCCAGACTTTTCACCGTGGCAACGCCAGCCGCTTCCAGGGACGCAAACTTCTCATCTGCGGTACCCTTGCCGCTGGCGATAATGGCACCAGCATGTCCCATGCGTTTGCCGGGAGGCGCCGTCACCCCAGCGATATAAGCCACCACGGGTTTGGTAACACTGGTTTTGATGAAGCTAGCCGCCTCGTCCTCGGCGCTACCGCCAATCTCACCTACCATGACGATGGCTTCCGTCGCCGGGTCCTGCTCAAACATTCCCAGTATGTCAATAAAGTTGCTGCCCGGCACCGGGTCGCCACCTATCCCGACGCAGCTGCTTTGGCCAAAGCCGAGGTCTGTGGTCTGCTTGACCGCCTCGTAGGTGAGGGTCCCGGACCGGGATACTATGCCCACCCTGCCCGGTAGATGAATGTCGCCAGGCATGATGCCCAGCTTGCACTCGCCCGGGGTAATCACCCCTGGGCAATTGGGACCAATAAGACGCACCCCCCTGGCATCAAGGCTTGCTTTGACCAGTAGCATGTCCAGCACCGGTACCCCTTCCGTAATACAGACAATCAGTTTGATACCTGCCGCTGCCGCTTCCAGAATAGCGTCCTTGGCAAAGGGCGCCGGTACATAAATCACGGAGGCATCAGCACCGGTCGCATCCACAGCCTGTTGCACCCGGTCAAAGACCGGCAAGCCTAGAAGAATCTGCCCCCCCTTACCTGGGGTAATGCCGGCAACCATCCGGGTGCCATAGGCGATGGACTCCTCGGTATGCAGTCTGCCCTGAGCGCCGGTGAAACCCTGGCAGATGACTCTGGTTGCGGCGTCAACCAGTACGCTCATCAGGCGTCCCCCGCTGCTTTTATTACCTGCTGGACGGCGTCCGTCAAACCAGTTGCCGCGATAATATTTACATCGCTTGCTGCTAACTTGGCAAGGCCCGCTTCCGCCTGGTTACCTTCAAACCGCACCACAACAGGTAGCTTGACACCAACCTCCTTGACCGCACCGATAATGCCTTCGGCGATGATGTCACACTGGACTATGCCACCAAAAATGTTAATCAACACCGCCCTGACAGCCTGGTCAGACAGGACGATCTTGAATGCCTCAGTGACCGCTTCCTTGGTAGCACCGCCACCCACATCCAGGAAGTTCGCCGGTGCACCACCATGCAGTTTCACCAGATCCATCGTGCCCATGGCAAGACCGGCACCGTTCACCATGCAACCTATGTTTCCCTCCAGAGCAACATAGTTGAGATTAAAATCTGATGCCTGATTTTCCCGGGAGTCTTCCTGGCTTCGGTCCCGCATCGCCGCCAGTTTTTTCTGACGGTAAAGGGCGTTCCCGTCAATTGATACCTTGGCATCCAGACAATGCATATCGCCCTCAGTGGTCACTATGAGAGGATTGATTTCCAGCAGCGACAGGTCGCATTCATGGAAGAGCCGTGCCAGTCGCATAAACAGCTCGGCGAACTGATTGATCTGTTTGCCTTCAAGACCCAGTTGGAAGGCAAGCTCACGACCCTGGTAGGGAGATGCGCCAATCAGGGGGTCAAGCAACACCTGGACGATCTTCTCTGGCGTGTTTTCCGCCACTGTTTCAATTTCAACTCCGCCTTCGGTGGATGCCATAAAGATCACCCGCCTGCTGGCACGATCAATGACTGCCCCCAGATACAATTCCCGCGCTATATCAACGCAGGTTTCAACATATATTTTGTTGACTGGTTGCCCTTCGGCATCCGTCTGGGCAGTCACCAGATTGGCGCCTAGATGTTGCGCCGCGAAGGCTCTGATCTCGTCGGCAGAAGTTACCAGCCTGACGCCGCCAGCCTTGCCGCGTCCACCAGCATGTATCTGAACCTTGAGCACCCAGCGCTCACCGCCCAGGTCTTTGGTCGCGGCTAGGGCTGCGTCTGCCGTGTCAACCGCCAAGCCCCTGGAAACGGGTAAGCCGTATTCTGCGAACAATTGCTTTGCCTGATATTCGTGAAGATTCATAGCCTGGTCTAATGGATAGTCGGTGCCGATTAACGCACTGCTAGTGCCGCTTAGCTTTACGCCGCTGATTGGCGACATGAATAGCATGTCCAGACACAGCAAGGGCGGCTTCATGCAGACCCTCCGACAGGCTGGGATGGGCAAACATGGTGAGGCCGAGATCTTCCGCGCTGGCACCAAACTCCATCGCAATGACTGCCTCGGCTATCATCTCCGAGGTGTGGGTGCCAAGCATGTGAACGCCAAGCAGTCTGTCGGTCTCGGCGTCCGCTATGACTTTAATCAAGCCCACCGCGTCATTGCTGGCAAGGGCACGACCGCTAGCGGACATGGGGAAGTTTCCGACGACATAATTGACCTGGGCGGCTTTTAGTTCCTGCTCCGTTTTCCCCACCCAGGCAAGCTCCGGGTGGGTGTAAATCACCGATGGCACAGTGTCATAGTTGACCAATGGCTGGTGTCCGGCGATGCGCTCGGCGACCATTAAGCCCTCCTCCATCCCCTTGTGGGCAAGCATGGGACCCCGCACCACATCACCGATAGCATATATGCCAGGCACAGCCGTTGCGCAATACTCATTGACTGGAATGCAGCCCTGCTCATCCAGTGTCAGGCCAGCGTCCGCCGCCAGTAGGCCTTCTGTATAGGGACGACGACCCACCGCGATAATGACCTTATCAAAAGTTTTTTTGTACTCCTTTTGCTGCGCTGTGCCGTCTGACCAGGTCACGACGACCTTCCGCTGCTTGCCCTTGCCGGTAATCTTCGTACCGGTCACCCTGGCACCGAGCCGGATATCCAAGCCCTGTTTCTTGAATTGTCGGGCGGCTTCCTTGGCGATCTGCGCATCTGCCAGGGGCAGAAATTCCTCCAATGCCTCTAAGATGACAACTTCAGCGCCGAGCCTTCTCCAGACGCTACCAAGTTCCAAGCCGATAATCCCCGCGCCTATGACGCCTAGGGACCCTGGAACACTGCTAGCATCCAGGGCACCGGTGGAATCAATAATCAGCCCATCAGTCAAGGGACAGACAGACAGCTCTATGGGCACTGAGCCGGTGGCGATGATTATATTGTCCGCCCTGATCGTCTGAGTGGTTTGATCCTGGGCTCTGACCTGCACCTCTCGATTGCCCTGGAGTTGTGCGCTCCCAGCAAAACTGGTGACGCTGTTACCAGACAATAAAGAGGCAAGACCCCGGGTCAGATTGCTGACGACCTCGTCCTTTTTCTTGATCATAGCAGGCACATCCATCTCTATACCCTGTACCTGGATGCCAAGGGCGGCATAGTTGTCTCTGGCATCGGCAAATTTATGAGACGCGTCCAACAGGCTCTTTGAGGGAATGCAACCAACATTCAGGCAGGTACCGCCGTGTGCTGATTCGCCCTGCTTGTTAATCCATTGATCAACGATGGCAGTCTTCAGCTCGGACTGAGCACATCTTATCGCCGCGTGATAACCAGCGGGCCCGGCACCTATGACGATGACGTCAAATGTGGTTGCCATATTCTTCTCTCGTTTAGATTTTCAGAAGTAGCCGAGCAGGCTCTTCAAGAAAGTGCTTGATAGTGACCAGGAACTGAACCGCCTCCTGACCATCAATCAACCGGTGGTCATAAGACAAAGCAACATACATCATGGGTTTGATGACAATTTCACCAGCCACCACGACCGGACGTTCCTGTATCTTGTGCATGCCGAGAATACCGGTCTGTGGCGGGTTGAGAATGGGCGTTGACAGCAATGAACCAAAGATGCCGCCGTTGGACAGGGTAAAGGTGCCACCACTCATCTCCTCTATGGTCAGCTTGCCCTCCCTGGCTTTCAATCCCAAATCACGCACCTGCTCTTCCAATGCCGCAAAGTCCAGAGCGCCCGCATCACGGATAATCGGCACGACCAGTCCCCGGGGAGAACTTACGGCGACACCTATGTCCTGATAATTATGATAAACAATATCCTTGCCGTCTATTGATGCGTTGACGGCCGGAAAACGTCGCAAGGCTTCAACGCTGGCGCGAATAAAAAAGGACATAAAGCCAAGTTTAGTGCCTTCGTGGGCGGCAGCAAATTCATCCTTGTAACTAGCCCGCAGCTCCATGATTGCCTGCATGTCAATTTCGTTAAATGTCGTCAGCATGGCAGCAGTTTGTTGCGCCTGTACCAGCCGCTTGGCAATGCTGGCACGGAGCCGGCTCATGGGGACGCGTTTTTCTCCCATAGCCCTATTCATCGCACTGTCGTAGTCAGCCATGTCCTCGGCGCTAGGGATATACTCTTCGTCCTGCTGCTTAACTATCTCGTCATGCTCTTCAATTTCCTCGGCACTGGGCGGCGGAGGCCGGGGCATGGAAGCATTCAACACATCCTGTCTGGTGATCCTTTCCCCCTTGCCGGTGCCCAGTATCTCACTCAGGTTAATGTTATTTTCCTTGGCAAGTTTCCGTGCCGCCGGACTTGCTATGGGATCTTCACTGGTTGTTTTTACTACTGCCAGATGAACCGGCTCAGACCTGGATGTCGGGGTAGCCACTGCCTCAAATTCACCCAGCAGTTCTTCCGCCAGCACCGTTTCCCCGGCTGCCTTGTGTATGACAGTCAGTTTGCCGTCCGCCGGGGCGGCCACTTCCAACACTACCTTGTCAGTTTCAATATCAACCAGTAACTGGTCACGCTTAATCACTTCACCCACCTTGACATGCCAAGTGGCTACCTCGCCATCGGCGATGGATTCAGGAAACTGCGGTGTTTTTATTTCAATCATGGTGCGAACCCTTCATCAGCAAAATATATTTATCCAAGACTATTGTGAGCTCATCCGTGCCCCTATCTAATCGTCATTGATTTTGTAGAGCGCCTCATGGACCAGTGCTTCTTGTTGCCGCAGATGTAAGGACATATAGCCGGCGGCAGCGGCGGCAGAAGCTTCCCGGCCCGTATAATGCAGACTTATATTGGGGAAGATTCTATGCAGTACTCTTCGCAGATGGTGCTGACTACTGTACCAGGCACCCTGATTCATCGGCTCTTCCTGACACCATATCAGGGTATCAATGTTCGGATATTCCTTCAGCACAGCATCCAGGGCGGCTTCCGGGAAAGGATATAGCTGTTCAATTCGTATCAGTGCTACCTTGTCCAGACCATCCTTCACTCGCTTGGCATTCAGGTCATAATAAACCTTGCCGCTACAAAGCACGATGCGCTGCACCGGCTTTTTATTTGCTGCTCGTTTATTAGTCGTCTTCGTGCCGATGGATTTTTTGGCGCGTGATTTTGTGTCGGGACGCGGCGCAAACTCCGGGTCTGGAATGATGGTTTGGAATTCACCATTACACAATTCATCCAGCGTTGATACAGATTCCCTGTGGCGGAGCAGGTTTTTCGGCGTCATAACAATCAAGGGTCTTCTGAGTGGTCTGATTGCCTGCCGCCTGATGAGGTGGAAGATCTGTGCCGGAGTAGTGGGCACGCACACCTGAACATTGTGTTCGGCACAGAGTTGCAGATACCGTTCCAGCCTTGCCGAAGAATGCTCAGGTCCAGCGCCCTCGTATCCGTGCGGCAACAGCATGGTTAAACCAGACAATCTTGACCACTTGTGTTCACCGCTGGTAATAAACTGGTCAATGACGATCTGGGCACCATTAGCAAAGTCGCCGAATTGGGCTTCCCATATCACCAGGATGTCGGGGCTGGTTTGTGAATAGCCATATTCAAAAGCGAGCACCGCCTCTTCCGAGAGGAAGGTATTGTAGATAGTGAGGGGATGCTCTTCATCTGCGAGTGCCGCCAGGGGCATCCAGATGTCACCCGTCTTCTGGTCATGTAGCACGGCGTGGCGGTGGGAAAATGTCCCCCGGCTCACATCCTGACCCGTCAGCCGAATGCCGAAGCCCTGGTCCAGCAGGGTCGCATAAGCCATGATCTCGGCATAGCCCCAGTTGATTGCCATTTTACCGGCGCTCATCTGTTGCCTGTCTGCAAACATTTTGGCAACTTGTTTTTGCAGGACGAAATCCTCAGGCAGAGCCTCCAAACGCTGTGTCAAGGCTTTGAAGCGCCGCGGCTTGAAACTTGTATCTGCCGGGGCGTCCCAGTCATGACCGAGATAGGGAGCCCAATCTACATACATTGCCGTGTTCGGCGCATGTACACTGTCCCATGCCACCGGCTCGCCCCGGTCCATCAAGTCCCGATATTGCTCAACGAGTGGTTTGTATTCCTCCTGGGTCAGTACGCCCTCGGCAATAATCTTTTCGGCGTAGAGTGCCAGGGTGGTGGGTTGGCTACGAATTTTTTGATACATGATTGGCTGGGTAATGGAAGGCTCGTCACCTTCATTGTGCCCTCGCCGTCTGTAACAGACGATATCTATGACCACATCCTTTTTGAATTCCATCCGATAATCAAGTGCCATCTGTGAGACAAACAAAACGGCTTCCGGGTCATCACCATTGACATGGAAAATCGGTGCCTGAACCATCTTGGCAACTTCCGTGCAATAGTGTGTTGACCGGGCATCTACCTGCTCAGTCGTTGTGTATCCAATCTGGTTATTGATGACGACATGAATGGTGCCGCCGGTGAAGTAGCCCCTGGTCTGGGACATCTGGAAGGTTTCCATCACCACGCCCTGACCGGAGAGGGCGGCATCGCCGTGCACATAGATGGCAAGCACCTTGTCTCCGCGGGGATCACGCCTGCGGTCCATGCGCGCGCGAACCGAGCCTTCTATGACTGGTGCAGAAATTTCAAGGTGCGAGGGATTAAAGCCGAGGGCAAGGTGCATCTCGCCGCCGGGCGTTTCCAGATGGGATGAAAACCCCTGATGATATTTCACATCGCCAGAACCAAAATCTGGCATATAACGGCCTTCAAACTCATCAAATAGCTCGGCGGGTTGTTTCCCCATCAAATTCACCAAGACATTGATTCGCCCTCTGTGCGCCATGCCGATGACCGTCTCCACAATGCCGGAGGAACCGGCGCGATGAATCAGTTCTGCCAAACAAGGAATAAAGGATTCGCCGCCTTCAACACCAAACCGTTTGGTGCCCGGATATCTGGTACCGAGATATTTCTCTAGTCCTTCTGCGGCAATCAGTCTTCTCAGTATTCTTTTTTTGACCCCCGCGGTGAAGGGCGGCAGGGAATGGGCACTCTCTATTCTATGCTGGACCCACATCTGCTCGGCTTCACTGGCGATGTGCATATATTCAGCACCAATAGAGCCACAGTAGGCAGTTTCCAGAAGACGAATAATATCCCCCAGGGTTCTCTCCTGCTCTCCAAACAGTAAAAAGGTAGTTTGAAAGCGGGTTTTCATATCCGCCCCGGACAGTTCGTTGAAGTTCAGGTCCAACATGGGCACCGGGATCGGCTTCTGCAAACCCAGGGGATCCAGCTTCGCTTTCAAATGACCACGGCGACGATAGCCAGTGATGATTTCACCGACGGCAAACTGCTTGCGTTCATACTCAACATCATGGACTGGAAGGGTGGCAACTACTGCTTGATGTTTCGCCAGGCGTCGGAAATCTGCCCGGATGGCAGCATGAGATGCCTCTGGGCTTGCCTGACCTGCTTCGTCCTGAACCCGGGGCAGGGAATCAAAATAGCAACGCCACTGGTCAGAAATTTCCGCCGGGTTGGTCAGGTATTGCTCATAGAGATGTTCAACATAGGAGGCATTGCCCGCAGAAATGTGACTGGACTGCCGCATCTGTTCCATAACACTTTTCACTATCCTGCTACCTCGTCTTAACTACTTGGCGGCGACGGCTGGACCGCCCGCTCCAACAGCATATTGCGGATATGTCCGATAGCCCGGGTGGGATTGAGCCCTCTCGGGCAGACGCTGACGCAATTCATAATGCCGCGACATCGGAACACACTAAATGGATCTTCCAGTGCTGCAAGTCTTTCCTCAGTGGCAGTGTCCCTGCTGTCGACAAGAAATCGATAAGCCTGCAACAATCCGGCGGGACCAACAAACTTATCGGGATTCCACCAGAATGACGGGCATGCGGTTGAACAGCAGGCACAGAGGATACACTCGTAAAGACCATCCAGTTTCTTACGGTCTTCAGGAGACTGGAGGCGTTCTTGGGCAACCTGGGGTGCATCGTTAATCAGGTAGGGTTTGATCCTTTCGTACTGCTGATAAAACTGCGTCAAGTCTATCACCAGGTCCCTGATGACAGGCAGGCCGGGTAATGGTTTGATACTTAATTTGTTGGCGCGGACTACTTCAGACAGTGGCGTAATACATGCCAAGCCGTTCTTGCCATTCATATTGACTCCATCGGAGCCACAGACGCCTTCTCGACAGGAGCGCCGGTAACTCAAAGACGGGTCCTGCTCCTTAAGCAATTCCAGCAGATCCAGGACCATGAGGTCCCGACCTCCTGGAATCTCAATCTCATAGTCCTGCATCCGGGATTTCTGATCCGTATCAGGATTGTATCTATACACACTCACTGCCATGGTCATTAGTTTCTGGTCTCCTATGTTCAGTAAACTCTTGCCTTCGGCTCAAAGACAGGCACTGTTTTGGGTGCAAAGTTTACCTTGCGTTTTAACAGCTGTTTCCGCTCGGGATCATAGATGGAATGGCACAACCAGTTGTCATCATCCCGTGTCTTGTAATCATCCCTTGCATGGGCACCACGACTCTCCTTTCGCCCCGCCGCGCTGATGGCGGTGGCTTCTGCCACTTCTAAAAGATTATCCAGTTCCAGTGCCTCCAGACGCGCTGTGTTAAACACCCGGCTCTTGTCGTTCAGCCCGGCTTGCGTAATCCGCTCGCGCAATTCCGCCAGCAGATTGATACCTGCCAGCATGGGTTCTTCCTTCCTGAAGACCCCAAAATTCAGTTGCATACATTGTTGCAGTTCTTTCCTGAGACTGGCTGGAGACTCCCCATCATCGGCAGAAGTATCCCAACGATACAGGCGCGACAGGGGCGCTTCCAGGTCCGACTCGGAGGCCTCGGCAGAATCCATACCTTCCGCCAAGGCACTGATGACATGCAACCCGGCGGCGCGGCCGAACACCACCAGATCCAGCAAGGAATTACCACCCAGTCGATTTGCCCCGTGAACAGAAACACAAGCCGCCTCGCCTATCGCATAAAGACCGTTAATTATCTGATCCTCCCCCGCTCCATCCACACGCATCGCCTGACCCTGCACATTGGTCGGTAGCCCACCCATCATGTAGTGACAGGTTGGCACCACGGGGATGGGCTCTTTCACCGGGTCAACATGGGCAAAGGTCTTGGAGAGTTCCGTAATACCCGGCAGCCTGGAATGCAGGACGTCCTCACCCAGATGATCTAGCTTCAGCAACACATGGTCACCGGCTTCGCCAACCCCACGGCCTTCTAGAATTTCCAGCACTATGCTCCGGGCAACAACGTCCCGGCCCGCAAGGTCCTTGGCATTGGGCGCATAGCGTTCCATAAATCGCTCACCATCCTTGTTGATAAGATAACCACCTTCACCCCGACAGCCTTCCGTGACCAGCACGCCGGCACCAGCAATACCGGTGGGATGAAATTGCCACATCTCCATGTCCTGCACCATGTAGCCCGCCCTCAGGCTCATACCTGTGCCATCACCCGTATTCATCAGCGCATTGGTGGTGGACTGATAGATGCGCCCGGCACCGCCGGTCGCCAGGATGGTTGCCAGGGACTTGATGTAATGTACTTCGCCTGTCTCCATGCAGATGGCGGTGACCCCCACCACTGCACCATGTTGATTTTTTACCAGGTCAACCACGAACCATTCGCTGAAAAAGACCGTCTCAGCGCGGAGATTTGCCTGATAGAGAGTATGCAAGAGTGCATGACCGGTACGGTCAGCCGCCGCACAAGTACGCGCCGCCTGCCCACCCTTGCCATAATCTTTTGATTGACCTCCAAATGGACGCTGATATATTCGCCCGTTCTCCTTGCGAGAAAAGGGCAAGCCCATGTGCTCCAGTTCAAACAGGGCTTCCGGGCCCATGCGACACATATATTCAATTGCCTCCTGGTCACCGATATAGTCTGAGCCCTTGACCGTGTCATACATGTGCCAGCGCCAATCATCATCGGGGTCTTCGCTGGCGATGGCACAGGTAATCCCCCCCTGGGCGGACACTGTGTGGGAACGGGTCGGGAAGACCTTGGAGAAGACCGCCGTACGGTACTCCGATTCCGCCAACTGCAAGGCGGCGCGTAGTCCAGAGCCACCACCGCCAATGATGATGGCATCAAATTCAAGTACTGGTACCCTGCTCATGGCTATCCTGGCTCCTAAGTGCCCCAGAGTATGTTGATACCCCAGAGGAGATAGACGATCAATATCAGGATGCTTGTCGTCTGATACACAAATCTGAAGATGACAGCGCGGGCACCCAGGGAGTGATCGCTCAAATAATCAGAGCCGCAAGTCCAGACACCAATCCAGGCGTGGGCGCAGGCAGCAAGTAGCCCGACCAGGGCGCACACCTGCACCCAACTGGTATCAAAGAGTGCCTGCCATTGGTCATAGCTGAGGCTGGGAGTCATCAGGAACCAAATGACCAGGCTAACCGTATAGAAGGCAAGGAGCAGGGCGCTGAGCCGCTGGATGAGCCAGTCCGAGATACCATTCCTGCTCATGGCGGTGACCTGGGTGACCATCTTTGCTGCGCTTGAATCTGGCATCTGCTTTCCTGTCCCAATGCTGTTCTTAAAAGACCCAAAGTCCCGCTAGGACAATCAATGTCAGGGAGAAAAATATCGACACCATCGCCGCCCGCCTGCCGCCTTCAAGCGTTTCCCCAATACCTAGATCCAGCAGAAGATGTTTGATGCCAGCGACAAAATGATAGGCGAGCGCCGACATAAGAAGCCAGAGGATAATTTTACCTGGTAGAGCGCCGAGGATGCTAGCAAGAGCACGAAACTCTGCTTCACTCGACAAGGACATATCAAGCCCATACAAGCCGAAACCTATGCCGATGAACAGCAGGATGCCGGTAATTCTATGAGTAATAGAAGCAAGGGCGACAATGGGCCACCGAAAATGCAGAAGATCGGAGAAGCCGAGGTTAATGGGGCGAGAATCATTCTTCACGAATTTTGTCTCAAACGGCTGTTTTGCACCGTCTCTCAATTTATCCAATTGACAGAAGGTTTACAAGTGCAGATGAAGTGGTAGCCCAGTGGTATCGACGCTAGTCTGGGCAATGTTTGCGCAAGCCTGAGGCAGCGTATAGGCTCTACTGGCATATTATATTACTCTCAACCAGGTCATTAAAATGAGCAAGACCAGACCGGCAAACATCATTGGGCAAGCGGCATAGTTTGCGCCTACTGCATGCAATACCTTCTTGATGAGTCCAGCCTTCTGATTCCGATTCGGGTCCTCCTCTTCTGGGTCTTCGCGGTAGCGATGCACCACAAAATTCGTGACTTCACACTTTTCGTGCAGCAGGTTGCGGACTATCGCTTATTGCCATCCAGCCTGGACAGGCCTGCGGCTATCACCCTAATCCTTGCCGAACTTGCCCTGCTCGGCCTGATTTCCATATTGAACGCGCCCAGATATGGTGCACTTCTGGCAGCAACCCTGCTCGGTCTCTACGCATTCGCGATGCTCATCAATCTGCGCCCTGGGCGCCGTGCTATTGATTGTGGATGCGGCGACAAGGGACAGAGGCAACCAATCGGCTGGGCATTGGTAATACGCAACTTCTTGCTTGCTGCTTCGGCTCTGGTGTTGGCATCATACTCAACTGCTAGTGCAATCAACTCCTTCTGGGTGGCACTGCTCTTAGTGCTCAGTAGCGTGACGCTCATACTGCTTTACACGGCAATGAACCAGTTGTTGGCGAATCAACCACATCTTGAAACACTGCTTGGGAATCATGATTAATATCCGCACCCATGTCAGATTCCAGCACTGAGTTAAAACACATATTCCTTGCTGACAGACCCCTAATTGATGTGCGGGCACCTGTTGAATTTGCCCGGGGTGCTTTTCCAAACGCGGTCAATCTGCCCCTGCTTGACGATACCGAACGGCATCAGGTTGGTATCTGCTACAAAAACGAAGGTTCAGAAACCGCTTTCAATCTGGGGCATCAACTGGTCTCAGGCAAGCTCAGGATCAGTCGCATAGTAGCCTGGGCGGACTGGCTGGCGTCTCATCCCGATGCGATGATCTATTGTTTTCGCGGTGGTCAGCGGTCTCAGATTGCCTGTCAATGGCTCGGCGCGGAAGGTTTAGTGGTGCCGCGGGTGCCCGGTGGCTACAAGGTGTTGCGGCGTTTTCTGCTGGCACAATTTCAGAGCCTGCCGCCACTGCTACTGGTTTCAGGCCGGGCCGGCACCGGGAAGACCGTTTTTCTTAATCATTTTAATCGGAAACTTGACCTGGAAGGCTTTGCCAGACACAGGGGTAGCGCCTTCGGGAAATTGATTGTAGCTCAGCCTGTCCAGGTGGATTTTGAAAATCTACTCGCCATAGCACTGCTGAAACTTGATATCCAGTCCGGGTCTCAAGAAGCAATGCTGGTAGAAGATGAGGCCCGGCTCATTGGGCGCATCCAGCTCCCTCTGTCCTTTCAAATGAAAATGAAAACCGCGCCCCTGTTGGTCATTGAAGCATCACTGACAGACAGGACCCAGCATATATTTGATGAGTACATTTTAAGGCAATGGCAAGACTATCAACTAGCCTTTGCGGGTGCCGCCTTTGATGCCTTTGCAGACTATCTGCTGAATGCTGTGGACGCTATCCGCAAGCGATTGGGTAATGCTTCACATCAGGAAATCCGGGCAATGCTGGCGTCCGCTCTGAGTCGACAGAGACGCCATGACGATCTGGCATTGCACCAGCAATGGATAGAGGCGCTGCTGGTCGGCTATTACGACCCCATGTATGACTATCAACTAGCACAAAAAGAATCACGGGTGATCTATCGGGGGATTCGGGATGAGGTGTTTGCCTGGTACAAAGACAGACTTAATAGCTCTTGCTCTGTCCCAGTATCCGCTCGCCGATATAAGATTTAATCAATTCCTGTGAGATGGGTGCTATCACTGGAATCATGATTTCCCGCAGGTAACGTTCAACATGATACTCCTTCGCATAACCCATCCCGCCATGTGTCAGCACACTACGTTGGCAGGCTTGATGGGCGGCCTCGGCGGCGAGATATTTGGCGGTGTTGGCTTCCGCACCACAGGGCTTCCCCGCATCGTAGAGAGAGGCGGCTTTGAATACCATAAGATGAGCGGCTTCCAATTCCATCCAGTTAACTGCAAGGGGATGCTGAATCGCCTGGTTTTTGCCGATTGGCCTGTCAAAGACTATTCTCTCCCGGGCATAGGCAGCGGCACGCTCAAGCGCGACCTGTCCGAGGCCAACGGCTTCTGCGGCGATGAGTATGCG
Organism: Gammaproteobacteria bacterium UBA6724; assembly: GCA_002454165.1. Taxonomy (GTDB): domain Bacteria; phylum Pseudomonadota; class Gammaproteobacteria; order Pseudomonadales; family Azotimanducaceae; genus UBA9659. Next base: position 66,102 of record DKIG01000041.1, on the reverse strand, counting down.
TTCCGGGTTGAGTCCGTGGAGTAAACATTTCCACCCATCCCCTTCCGCACCAATTCGGTCAGCCACGGGGATTATCATGTCGTCAATAAAGAGCGCATTGGAATCAACCGCTTTACGCCCCATTTTTTCAATCAGCCTTACCTCAACCCTGGCCTGGTCCAGGTCAGTATAGAAGAGGGTCAGGCCCTCGCTGGGTTTGGCGCATTCCGAAATGGGAGTCGTCCTGGTCACCAACAATATTTTGTTTGCCGTTTGCGCCATGGTGGTCCAGTGCTTGCGTCCGTTGACGATGTAATGGTCGCCATCACGCACTGCACGGGTTTCCAAACGGGTGGTATTCAGTCCCGCATCAGGCTCAGTCACGCCGAAACAAGCACGATCCTTGCCCTGTATCAAGGGCGGCAGAAATCGCTGCTTCTGTTCTTCGGTGCCAAATACCACGATGGGATTCGGCCCAAAGAGGTTGAGATGCACCGCAGAAGCACCGCTCATACCAGCGCCTGAGCGGGCAATGGCATGGGCGAGAATAGCGGCTTCGGTGATACCAAGCCCTGAGCCCCCAAAGGCTTCTGGCATGGCGATACCTAACCAACCGCTCTCCGTGATCGCTTTGACGAAAGCTTCCGGGAATTCACCATCAGTATCCCGCGCCAACCAGTAATCATCACCAAAAGCACGACAAATACGGACTACTGCGTCCTGTATTGCTCGCTGTTGCTCGTTGAATTCAAAATCCACGCGAACCCTGCCTTATAGCCCCAGCACCAGCTTCGCCATGATATTCCGCTGAATTTCGTTTGAGCCAGCATAAATGGATGCCTTACGGGTATTGAAGTAGGCTGGAGCCGTGCCGCCAGCATAGTCAGGGCCAATTGCTTCCCGATTAAGGCCCTTGACCGGTGCCGGGTTATCAAAGGGTAGCGCATAGTAGCCTACCGTTTCCAGGGCAAGCTCCGTCAGCTCTTGCTGTAACTCGGTACCGCAACATTTGAGCAGTGACGATTCCGGTCCCGGGTTCTTGCCTGCCGTCAGATTGCTCAGGATCCGCAGTTCGGTGAATTCCATAGCCGATATGGCTATTTCAGCAGAACTAATTTTCTTTTTGAAATCATCATCTTGGATAAGACTTTGACCAAACCCGTTGACCTCGGTGCCAGCCATGTCCCGGATATGTTGAAGCCCGGCTTTCAGGCCATGGGAATAGGCGTTGCCCCGCTCAAATTCAAGCAGGTATTTGGCGTAGGTCCAGCCCTTGCCCGCCTCTCCTATCAGGTTTTCTGCCGGTACTTTCACATCTGTGAAATGAATCATGTTGATTTCCTGATAGCCCTCTTTGGGAGCGTCAATCGTGATGATGGGCATTACCTCTATCCCGGGCGATGTCATGTCAATCAGAAGGAAAGAAATGCCTTTTTGCGGAATATCTTCGTCACTTGTACGTACCAAGCAAAAGATCATGTCAGCGAATTGTCCCAGGGTATTCCAGGTTTTGGTGCCATTCACTGTGTAGTTGTCGCCTTCTTTCACGGCTTTCATACGCACCGAAGCAAGGTCGGAGCCAGCCCCGGGTTCAGAATAACCCTGGCACCACCAGACACGGCTAGCGAGGATGTCTGGCAGATACTTCTGCTTTTGTTCCTCCGTGCCGAATTTCATAATGACCGGTGCCACCATGTTCTGCCCGAAGGGTATCACCCCCGGTGTACCTGCCGCTGCCATTTCCAGGTCATAGAGGTAGCGTTGCGTTGGCGTAAAGCCCGGTCCGCCATATTCCACAGGCCAGTTAACCCCAGCCCAGCCCTTTTCATACAGGGCTTGTTGCCAGTAAACATAGTCTTCTTTGGACAGATGTCCGCCAGCACTGTGGTTCCGACGTTGCCGCATTTCTTCCGGATATTTTTCTGCAATCCAGTCTCGTACTTCTTTCTGAAACGCGAAATCTTCCTGACTAAAATTTAGATCCATCCTTCCCTCCGTCATGGCTCAGTGCGGGTTTGATTGATGACAAGAATACACGATACCGGCTACTCTGTGATACTTGGATTTTTTTGTGAAGTTATAAATTAAACAGCTAAGAGTTTTCGTATCAGCATTTGTCTTCCCCCGATATGACAGTGTAAAATTACTCAAGATGTGTTCGCGGGCTAGCATACAAATGCTCCTTAATTACAAATGCTCCTTGGCGAGGCAAGCCACATCTTGTCTGCAGAATATTTCAACAATTTTTGTCCCCTCTTTCATCAGAGGAATATAATATGAAAAGAACAGATATTAGATTGGTTATCGGCACATTCATCATCCTGCTAAGCCTCACATCCATCGCTTCGGCGAAAATGATTTGGCAGGACTTTAGTCTGTCGCTCCTTTCGGGGAGTCGTTATGCAGGGCAAGAGATTACAATAGCGGGGAACAAGATCCAGACGCAATCCGAAAGCCGCAATGTCGTCACCTTTGAACATGCCAGCGGCCACAGTTGGGGTGGCACCTTTCTGTTCATTGATTATCTGACCAGCCGCAGTTCAGGCTATGACAAGGACGCCGTCTATGCTGAAGTATTACTCAGTTTCAATATCGCCAAACCGGGCGGCTTCATCAAAAATATCTATTTCTCACCCCAGTGGGAATTCGGCAGAGGCGATAACGGCAGAGACACAGCAATTCCCCCTGGTACATACAACAACATTCCTTTTCCTATCACTAACGCGTCCAGAGGTAACAGGTTCAATAATTACCTACTTGGTTTCGGCTTTGACCTGGCTATGCCGAAGGCGAGTTATTTTAATGTCACACTATACAAACATTTCAATGACGATCAGGTGCTGGATAGTCGCCTTCCTAACCCCTACACGGATGGAACTGGCAATAGCATAGTGGGCGGAAGAAGCCGCGAACACAATGAGCAATTGACCCTTGCCTGGCGTTTTGATCTTAAAGATGGTCAGATCCGCTTTGACGGCTTTCTCGACATATTGACCAGTTTTGATTTCAAGAATAAAAGAGGTGACAGGACAAGGGTACATTCAGGCTATATCTTCGTACCACAACTGAAGTTTGACATTGGCCGCCTCATGGGTGCAAAGCCGAAAAAACTCTGGGTCGGTGGCGAATGGTCCTATTGGAAAAACAAGTTTGGCAACAAGGATTGGGATGAAAATAACCTCAACTTCCTGTTGACATGGCACTTTTAAATACAGCACTTTTAAACACGGCTCTTCTAAACACGGTTCTTCTAAATAACCCTCCATGCCTATGACAACGGATCATTTAGCGGCAAGCCTCATTGAGAAGCAAAGCCAACTGGCACCGCACTTTAAGCCCGCCCTCTTGCAACGACGAAAAACAACTTTCCAATTCCAGTTTGACAGTGCTGCGCCCTTTTATCTGGTTGCAGATGAAGCGCGGTTTGAATTTATCCCTGGCGTCGCGGTAGCGCCAACCCTGACTCTCTATCTGGATAATCATGACACCTGCTGGCAACTGCTGAGCGGGGGGCAGGATGGCATGGCGGCTTTCATGGAAGGCAGATATAGAGCCGACGGAAATATCGTACTAACTCAACTGCTACTTTATCTTTTCAGGCATGAGGACCCAACAATTGCTTGGCAGGTGCAAGATTAGCAGTCAAGCACGAGATGCCAGATTAATGCTTCTGCCGTTCCAGTGCTCGCCAGATAGAGCCCGTTTCGCTTGCCTTATCCAGCTGATCCAGTTTCGCCTCGTGGGCACTAAGCTCCTCCTTTGTCGCCTTGATAACGGGTAGTGCAGAACGGTCAGCACTGATTCTTAGCGCCACTGATTCGGCACTACCTGCCTGGGATTCTTCTCCTAGCCCTAGGGTCACCTGTCCGCCAGTCAGCAGAAAATAGACATCCGCAAGAAGTTCTGCATCCAGCAAGGCGCCATGCACTTCCCGGCGGGAGCTATCAATACTGTAACGTTTGCACAGGGCATCCAGGCTATTCTTTTGTCCAGGGTGTTTGCGGCGAGCCAATTCCAGGCTGTCAACAATAGTGCAATAGTCTGTCAATTGCCCCGGAGCCTTTGATAGCAGACGCATTTCATTATCAATAAACGCAACATCAAATGGCGCATTGTGGATAATGAGCTCAGCGCCCTGGATAAATTCAAGGAAACTTTCCCACACCTCAGCAAATGTGGGCTTGTCCTGTAAAACCTCGCGAGTGATGCCATGGACTTCCAATGCGCCGGCGTCAATCTCGCGCTCGGGATTGATATATTGATGGTACTTTCGCTGGGTCAGCCTCCTGCCCAGTATTTCGACACAGCCAATTTCGAGTATCCGGTGTCCTTCCTCAACATTGAGTCCAGTGGTCTCAGTATCAAGCACAACCTGTCTCATTGTTTGATGCCTAATTCATCTATGCCGCGATTGGCAAGCGCATCGGCTCGCTCGTTCTCGGCGTGCCCACTATGTCCTTTGATCCAGTGCCATTCCACCCGGTATTGTGTCGCCAGATTGTCCAGTTTTTCCCACAGGTCCTGGTTCTTCACTGCTTTCCTGTTTGATGTTTTCCAACCGTTACGCTTCCATTTTTCGATCCATGTGATGATGCCCTGACGTACATATTGCGAATCGGTGGTCAGGGCCACCCTGCATGGGCGCGTCAATGCCGAGAGTCCTTCAATAGCGGCAAGCAATTCCATTCTGTTGTTGGTGGTTGCGGCTTCACCACCCCAGAGCTCTTGCTCCTGGTCGCCTGCCCGCAACAGCACACCCCAGCCCCCAGGTCCCGGATTGCCGCGGCAAGCACCATCGGTAAATATTTCTATATCCATGGTCTTTGCAGGTCCCGGGCTGGTTTCTTGTCGGTGCTATCCGCAATAGTTGCCGAGGTACCATCGTGTCGGACTGATCTTACAAGGCTCAAACGCCCGAAGCTGCGGCTGGTTTTCCACTGGGGGCTGATAGGGGTCAGGGTACTTACCTGCTTTTTCGCTACGATGACATAAATTGAACCGATAGGCAGATTCAAATTACGGCTGAGTCCCTGAGAGTAGTCGCTGATATGCTCCGAGTATTTGCCTGAGGGAAGACCGTAGATCGCATATTGAACACGGTCAATTTTGAAGTTGAGGAGATTGAGCCAATCCATCAGGCGCCCTGTTCTGATAAAGCGACCATTCCGAGGAGAATCTTTCAGAAACTTTGTCAATGCCCACCAGGCGCCCCAGAGACTTGATGGATTGAAACCAATGATGACCAGATGCCCCATCGGCAAGGTGACCCTGGCAGCTTCACGCAACAATTCTTGGGGAGATTCAATATAATCAAGCAGATGATGGAGCAGCACTAGATCAATACTATCTCTGGCAAAAGGTAATTTTTCCGGGGCCGCAATCAGTCCATTGAGAGCAACATCATCCAGACCAACACAGACCTTGTGGTAAATCTGACTAGACTGAGACAGGGGACGATTTTGGACACTGAGCTGAACCAGATGATAACCGAAAAATTCTGGCAGCAATTGTTCTAGCATGGCCGATTCGGTAGCAAACACATAGTCGCCGAGGGGTGATGTAAACCACTGACGTAGCCCGTGAAGGGTTGAGGTTGATTCCTTTGAGAGGACTGAAACCGACAATGGATTCTCGCCTCTTCCTGATGCCGTCTATTGTTTGTCCAGAGAAGCGGACTCAAGAAGACTGTCCTTAAATACCTGAAAATCAACTATGCCACGATAACCAGAGAGGGCTCTTGTCAAGGCGGCATGCTCCGACTCAGGCAGGTCGGCAGCTTCCTCTATATTTACGCCTGACACCTTCACCACTAGGCTATCACCATTTGACATACTGGTATAACCAATAGAAACGGTACCCGCGGTAGGCTTCGGCAAGTCAAATGCCTTTTCCAAAATAGCCGCGTCTATATCGGGTGCGTTTCTTGTCGCCGCTTCTGAAATCTCCCAGGAAAGACCATATTGGTCCGCAACATACTGCGTGAGGGAACCACCCCGGATGACATCCACTATCTCAATAGCCTGGTCCTCAGCGAGTACCGATGCCTTCTCTTGCAGCAAAATATTGCTAATCTTCTCCCGCACCTCTTGCAACTCCCTCAATACCCCTGGATTGTGTTGCAATGCCCGCAATGCCACATGAGTTTCCTCGTTAATTTCAAGCACATCGCTGTTGTTACCATCCACCAATACATCAGGGCTAAAAGCCGCGGCAAGCGCATCTGCATTTGCCATTAAACCTGTGTCGGTATTCCGAGTTACTGTGCCGGTTGTCTGTAGCGTTAATCCTGTCTCCTGGGCGGGGATTTCCAGATCAATATTCTCAAATACAAGCTCACTTAGTCGGGTAGAGAGGATCACGAATTCATCGGTGGCAATAGAATCCCGGTAGGCTTCTTCAATTTGATCGCGGATTTCAGAGAGGCCCGGGGTATGCGCTGCTTCTATGTCGGTGACCTTGATGATGTGGTAGCCAAACTCTGTCAGTACAGGTTCAGATAACTGATCTTTATCCAGGCTATAAGCCATATCTTCAAATGGCTTGACGAAAATTCCAGGCTCGTTAAATCCAAGATCACCGTTATTGGCTGCGGAGCCGGGATCATCGGAATATTCTTTCGCCAGGGTGCCGAAATCTTCACCGTCTTTGAGCTTGACCAGGATATCGTCAATTTTTATTTTTGCCTCTGCCGCGCTCCTATCCTCCGAAATCGCTACCAGGATGTGGGACACCTGGCGGCTTTCATCCTTGGCGTAGCTGTCCTTGGTATCCTCATAATGGCGTTCAATATCGTCTTCTGTAATCTCCACTTTCGCCGCCAGGTCTGCCTGCTTGAGTTCAACATATTCCAACTCAACGGATTCTTCAGTCGTGAAGTCTTCCAAGTGCTGATTGTAATATTCAGCAATATCATCATCAGAGGCACTAACCTCAGCCATGAGGTCGGCGTTTTTGATCCGCAACCAAGCCAAATCCCTAGTTTGATTACGCAACGCAATGGTACGGCTAGCCTCGCCAGGCATGAGGAATGCGGATGCTTGGATACCAGAAACCATCTGGCTGAGCAGTTCGTCCGTCCTGATCTCCTCCCGATAGAGGAGCGGCGTGTAGCCTGCCCCCCCAAGCCGCAGTCGAAACTGGTCGGGGTCAAAAACGCCGTCAATCTGAAAAGCCTCCGTTTCAACTATCTGTTCATCAAGCAACTTATCACCTACATGTAGAGCCATGTTGTTTGCTGCCTGATGCAAGACCCTACGGAGGACCAGAGCATCCAAAACATCTTGCCGCAATTCATCCTCATCTATCTCCTCGGGAAGGACCTTTTGCGCCAGCATTATTCGACGCCGCCTCTCTACAGCGATTTCCATTTCCCGCTGCGTGATTTCACTACCGTTAACCGTGGCAACCTTGGGCACAGGTGCCAGAAAAGTAGTGATAGAACCAAAGCCGAAGAGCCCGAAAACGACGATGATCAGGCCCACAATAATTTTCGCCAGAATACCGTTTGAGCCATCTCTCAGGCGTTGAATGAGCATATTTTTGTCCTATTTTCAATTAGTTGTAGAATTTTCACAGATTTGATAATAGCCTGGATTTTGTATGGATATAGTATCAATTGATTAGTCAAAGGTGTCACAACTACTAGCCAAGCAAACTACTAGCCAAACAAACTACCAATCGGACAAGGGGCACAAACAAAAAAGCGCATCCGAAAATGCGCCGTTTTTTTGCATCGTCCCAAAAGCACACTTCAGGAATTGGACCAGGGACAGAGCGATACCACTTTGTGTGCTATCGCCCGGTTGTTTGTGCTTCCGGTTGCTGGTCTATGTCCTAATAGTTGACGGCGCCCTTCAAGGCTTTACCTGCCTTGAAGGCCGGCACCCTAGCGGCAGCGATACTTATCTGCTCACCCGTTTGAGGATTACGACCCTGACGCGCAGCACGATCACGGACGCTAAATGTACCAAAACCTACCAGCGCGACGGAGTCACCCCTTTTCAATGAGTCGGTTATAGATCCGATCATTGCATCTAGTGCATCACCAGCAGCGACTTTGGTGATGTCGGCGGCGTCCGCCATGTGACTAATCAATTCTTGTTTATTCACTTTTTTCCCCTTTTTTATCAAATTATTTATTGAACCAAGATACCCCGGATATCACAGATAGCAACTCCGTGGCTTACTTTATACTGCATGATCCGCCTTTAATCAACACAAAATCTACTAGTGTCGGCTGATTCTGGACTTCTCTTCCGGTGCCTTCCCGGACCGGCCACCACTCCCTGCATCCTCCTCAAGGAGGGATTCGGGCATTCTCTGCAAGGCAATTCCAAACACCTCATCAATCCATTTGACAGGCTGGATAACGAGATCCTCTTTTATCTTATCGGGAATCTCCTTCAACTCCCGCCGGTTTTCCTCCGGTATCAGTACCTCGCGGATACCGCTCCGATGAGCCGCGAGTAGCTTTTCTTTCAAGCCTCCTATTGCCAGGACCTCTCCCCGCAAGGTGATCTCGCCCGTCATGGCGACATCAGAGCGGGCGGGAATGCCGGTCAAGACCGATACCAACACAGTGCACAGGGCGATGCCCGCGCTGGGACCATCTTTCGGTGTGGCGCCTTCGGGCATGTGGATATGCAGGTCATGTTTCTCATGGAAGTCTTTTGCGATGCCGAGCACTGCGGAGCGACTTCTCACGACGGTGATCGCCGCCTGTATAGACTCCTGCATCACATCACCGAGTGAGCCGGTTTTCGTGTGCTTGCCAGTACCTGGGACGGCGGCTGCCTCAATGGACAATAATTCACCGCCGACGCTGGTCACCGCTAAGCCCGTCACCTGTCCGACATGATCCTCTTCCTCGGCTTTACCGAAACGGTATTTCCAGACGCCAGAGTAGTCCTCAATATTCTCTGGGGTAACTTCAATAGTCCTTTCTCTGGCAGTTTTGCCCTTCTTGATTACTTGCTTCTTGGGTGTCTTCTTTTTGACTGCTACCTTGGTGACTGTTTTCTTTTGGGTATCGGTAGATTGCTTGTCATTTTCCTTCAAGGCACTTTGCTTCACGACCTTGCGGCAGATTTTGGCAAGCTCTCGCTCCAGATTACGGACCCCAGCTTCACGGGTGTAGTAGCGAATCAGGCTCATGACCGCACTCTCGTCAATGGACAGTTCTTTAGCCGCCAAGCCGTTATTCTCCATTTGTTTGGGAATCAGATAACGGCTAGCGATGTTGAGCTTTTCTTCCTCGGTATAGCCGGGAATACGAATAATCTCCATTCTGTCAAGCAGTGCCGCCGGAATATTCATCGTGTTGGAGGTACAAATAAACATCACCTCTGACAAGTCATAATCCACTTCCATGTAATGGTCGTTAAAGGAATTATTCTGTTCAGGGTCAAGCACCTCAAGCAATGCCGCCGCCGGGTCACCTCGGTGGTCCTGCCCTATCTTGTCAATTTCATCCAGCAAGAACAGAGGATTCTTCACCCCCGCTCTGGCAAGTTTTTGGATAATTTTGCCGGGCATTGAGCCTATGTAAGTGCGCCTGTGTCCGCGTATCTCTGCCTCGTCTCTTACGCCGCCGAGTGCCACACGCACGAATTTACGATTAGTAGCACGGGCAATGGATTCGCCGAGCGAGGTCTTGCCAACACCAGGCGGTCCCACCAGACAAAGCACTGGACCCTTGATTTTTTTGACTCGTTTCTGGACCGCCAGATACTCAATGATCCGATCTTTCACCTCATCAAGGCCATAGTGATCTGCCTCAAGTACATCCTTCGCTGCCACAATATCTGTCCGAACTTTTGAGCGTTTTTTCCAAGGTGTGTTCAGCATCCAGTCAATGTAACTTCTGACCACTGTGGCTTCTGCTGACATGGGTGCCATCATCTTGAGTTTTCTCACCTCGCCCTGAGTTTTTTCTTTTGCCTCTTTGTGCATACCAGAGTTTTTAAGGCGTTTCTGCATCTGCTCAATTTCATTTGGGATATCATCCGTATCCCCCATTTCCTTCTGAATTGCCTTCATCTGCTCATTTAGATAGTAGTCTCGCTGACTCTTCTCCATCTGTTTCTTGACTCGCCCGCGGATGCGTTGTCCCACTGTTGCCAGGTCAAGTTCGCCTTCCAAGAAGCTCAGCATCTGCTCAATCCGCTCCTTGATGTTCACCGTCTCCAATAACTCCTGCTTGATGTCCAGTTTCAGGCTGAGCTGGGCGGCAATGGTGTCAACCAGTCGGCTGGGATCCATAATGTTTGACAGGGAAGCCATCACCTCTGGCGGAATCTTTTTGCTTTTTCGGACATAGTCGCCAAAGGTCTCCAGCAGGGCGCGAAGCAACACATCTGCCTCGTCTTGATTGAGCTCAACCTCTGGGACAAGGGTCACATCACCGGTAAAGAATTTCGCTGAATCACGGAGTTCCGTCACCTTGGCGCGATGAATACCTTCCACCAGGATTTTTATAGTCCTGTCTGGTAAACGGATGAGTTGCAGTATGGTCGCAACAGTACCAAATCTGAATAAATCATCAATGCTGGGGTTGTCATCCTGGATGTCCTTCTTTGCTATCAGCAGGATTCTTTTGTCCTGATCTTCTGCCTGGGCATGTTCCAGGGCTCTGATGGACTTCTTGGTACCAATAAACAGCGGCTGGACCCCATGGGGATATACCACCATATCCCGCAGGGTGACGATGGGTAGATTGAGCAGTTGCTCTGGAGCCTCCTCTGGCATCATGTCTCTCAATCGGTCTGATTTAGTCATTTGCTACTTCGTTTTTGTCGATCATGATTTTCATAGATCAACATAGGTTCAGAGGTGCCGTTGATGACATTTGCATCAATGATAACCCGGCTTGCTCCATTTTCTGAAGGTAGTCTGTACATCATATCCAGCAATACCGTCTCAAGAATAGAGCGCAGCCCCCGAGCACCCGTCTTGCGGTCCATCGCCTTCTTGGCAACCGCAACGAGCGCATCGTCCCTGAAATCAATTTCTACGCCTTCCATCTCAAACAACTTGGTATATTGCTTGGTATAGGCATTTTTCGGTTCTTTGAGGATGCGCACCATGGCATCGGCGTCCAATTCATCCAGAGTTGCCAGGACCGGAAGGCGGCCAACAAATTCCGGGATTAGCCCATATTTGATAAGGTCTTCTGGCTCCAGACTACGGAGGGTATCCCCCAGGGTTCGCTTGGTTGCTACGGTCTGCACCCTGGCACCGAAGCCAATACCGCTCTTTTCCGAGCGCTCCATAATGACCCTGTCCAGGCCTGCAAAGGCACCGCCGCAAATGAACAGGATATTTGTGGTATCAACCTGCAGAAACTCCTGCTGCGGATGCTTGCGTCCGCCCTGAGGCGGCACCGACGCCACCGTACCTTCAATCAGCTTTAGCAACGCCTGCTGTACGCCTTCACCAGAAACATCGCGAGTAATGGAGGGGTTATCGGATTTGCGGGAAATTTTGTCAATCTCGTCTATGTAAACAATGCCGATCTGTGCCCGGTCCACATCATAATCACATTTTTGCAACAATTTCTGGATGATGTTTTCGACATCTTCGCCGACATAGCCCGCTTCCGTCAGGGTCGTGGCATCAGCGATGGTAAAGGGCACATCCAAGAGTCTGGCGAGGGTTTCCGCCAGTAACGTCTTGCCAACACCGGTCGGACCAATGAGCAGTATGTTGCTCTTCTGCAGTTCCACATCATCTTTCTTACCCTTGTAATTCAGACGCTTATAGTGGTTATACACCGCCACCGACAGGACCTTCTTTGCCCTTTCCTGGCCTATCACATAGTCATCCAGTATATTCTTAACTTCCTCTGGGGTCGGGAGACGTTTTTCGCTTGCTTCTTCGCCCCGATCCTGCAGTTCCTCGCGAATGATGTCATTACACAGTTCAACACATTCATCACACACATAGACTGAAGGACCCGCTATCAGCTTACGAACTTCATGTTGGCTCTTCCCGCAGAAGTTGCAGTGAAGCAGCCTGCCATCACTATAGTCGTCGGACATGGTTGAACCTCAAAATCTAGTCATCCAAATTGTATTCTTTTGTATCGTCATGACACACTGGAGAACCGTCGTTAAACCGATACAAGCCCAGTTCTCGGCTCCTGTATCTTATCCACAATGCCATATTCCAATGCTTCCTGAGCCGTCATATAGTTGTCCCGCTCCGTATCCCGCGCAATGTCCTCAATACTCCTACCGGTGTGTTGCGCCATGATGGTATTCATTCGCTCCCGTAGAAAAAGAATTTCCTGAGCGTGAATTTCAATATCGGATGCCTGACCACGGGAGCTGCCGCTTGGTTGATGCAACATGATTCTAGAGTTAGGCAAGCAAAGTCTTTTGCCCTTGCTACCACCGACCAAGAGTAGCGCTCCCATACTTGCAGCCTGCCCGATACATAGGGTACTGACTTTACAGTTGATGAACTGCATAGTGTCATAGATAGCGAGACCGGCAACCACTGAGCCACCTGCAGAATTGATATAAAGATAGACATCCTTGTCCGCATTCTCGGACTCGCAATACAGCATCTGAGCGATGATAAGATTGGCGACCACATCATCAATGGGGCCAACGACGAAGATAATTCTCTCCTTGAGCAATCTTGAATAGATGTCGTAGGAACGCTCCCCCCGCGCTGTCTGCTCCAGCACCATGGGAATCATACCTAGGGCGGTTGTTTTCCGCATAGGCTCGTCTTCAAATCCATACATAAATCAGTACCTCGTCGGGAATGTTGGCGTATATTGCGTCAAAAGGAGAAAAAATCAATGCTTGACATCTAGCAGTTGTTGCTCATTCGCATCCTCCTGCATTAGGAGTTTGTTATGTCTTCTGCTCAGTATCCGCCGCAGTGAACGGTTTTACTGCTGTTTCATAATCAACTGGCATCTCTTTCACTGATGCTGATTCTAGGATCAGGTCAACTATCTGCTCTTCAAGTACCAGGTTGCATATTCTCAAATGTTCCTGGGCATTATGCTTGATATAGGTGATGACTTCTTCCGGTTTTTCGTAACTGCTTGCTTCCGTGGCTATCCGCTCGTTTACCCTGGCTGGGTCCGCTTGCATCTCAAACTTTTTGGCGATGGCGGTCAACAACAAGCCCACTTTCAAACGGCGTGTTGCCTGGTCTTTGAATAACTCAGCGGGAATTTTATCAGCATCCATCTTGTCACGATTGACGGCAAACCTCTGCATCGTCGTCTCACGCATCCGGTGAGTCTCTTGATCTACCAGAGCCGGCGGTAATGCAAATTCATTTGCGGCACACAAGGCATCTATGACCTCCTCCTTGATCTTCTCCCGAGTCGCCAGATCCAGTTGCCGCTGCATGTTGGATTTGATCTCGGTACGAAAGGTCTCCATGCTTCCATCTGTCACATCAAACATCTTGTAGAAGTCTGCATTGAGTTCAGGCAGACGCGGCTCTGATACCCTGTGCAGGGTAATGTTGAAGGTCGCGTTTTTACCTGCCAGTTCGGTATTCTGATGGCTCTCAGGGAAGTCCAGGCTGATGGTCTTCTCGTCGCCCGCCTTCATACCAATCAAGCCATCTTCAAATTCTGGCATCATGGCGTCGGCGCCAACCACCAAATCCTGACCAGCCACCTTGCTTCCAGCGAATGCCTCGCCATCTACAAAGCCCTCAAAATCAATATTCACCAGATCGGTATCACTGCATGGTCTGTCCAGCACCACATAGTCGGTACGCTGTTTGCGTAGAATCTCAATCATCTTGTCTATGTCTGCATCTTCTACCTGACTGACCAGGCGCGTCACGGAAATGCCCTTGAAGGCAGCGACTTTTATTTCCGGGAAGACCTCAAATGTGGCAAGAAACTCAAAGTCCTGCCCGACTTCATTAGTAATCTCCTCAATGCGGGGACTGGTCGCGGGGGCAAGGTGTTTCTCAACGACTGCTTCATCAAAAGAAGATTGAATGACCCTGGCGGCAACATCTTGGCGAATTTCCTTGCCGAATCGACGCTTAACTTCACGGGGAGGTACCTTGCCGGGACGGAAACCTCTGATTTTAATGGTTCGGGACCTTGTCTGTATCTCCTTTTCTACCCGGGAATCTATATTCTCGGATGGCACCAGGACCCGCATCCTTCTCTCAAGCCCTTTGGCCGTCTCTATAGTTACCTGCATTTGCCGCTACCTATATCGCGTGACTCGCTGTGCCAAACCTGGATGACAAACTTGGTGCGAAAGGAGAGACTCGAACTCTCACATCTTTCGATACTGGAACCTAAATCCAGCGCGTCTACCAATTCCGCCACTTTCGCACATTGACTGTCCAGACCGGTCACCTAACCAAGGCACCAACTGGGGTGGACGATGGGGATTGAACCCACGACCGCCGGAATCACAATCCGGAGCTCTACCAACTGAGCTACGCCCACCATCTCAGATACGAGGTCCCAGGGAATACTTCGCGGGAGTTCCAAATACCATCATCTGGTACGCCCGGCAGGAATCGAACCTGCAACCCTCGGCTTAGAAGGCCGATGCTCTATCCGATTGAGCTACGGGCGCATTCCCAAAATCATTCTCCTTCAGGTCTGCTCTAACCTTCTATCCTCTGTCCAACATATTGGTCGGGGTAGAGAGATTTGAACTCCCGACATCCTGCTCCCAAAGCAGGCGCGCTACCAGACTGCGCTATACCCCGATAACTGATTAATTCTAGTCTCCCCGTAAAGCCAAAGATAATGAACAAGTCTCTGACCTGCTAGCCTCAACAGGCACCATCCTTGACCGGCACCACTCTCAACAGATGCCACCGGCGGGCTAGAAAGGAGCGCATTCTACTAAGGTGCTATGATGTCGTCAATCAGCCTGGCGGCGGGCGCCTGAGCAGTCAAGACAGGATCATGCGACAGATTTTTATATCAGACCTGCACCTGGACGAAGCAAGGCCGGACGTGACAAGGGAATTTTACTCCTTCCTGGACACCCGGTGTAGAGATGCAGACCAACTTTATATTCTCGGTGACTTTTTTGAGGTCTGGCTGGGCGACGATGATTGCCGGGCTTTCAATGAACAGATCCTGTCAAGGTTGGCGGCATGCCCTGCGGAAAAATATATCATGCACGGCAATCGGGACTTTCTGATTGGGGAGGTATTTTGCCAGAAGACGAAGACCACCCTCTTGACTGACCCGACGACTGTGCAACTTGCATCTGGACCCGCCCTATTGATGCACGGCGACAGTCTCTGCACCCGAGACACCCAGTACATGAAACTGCGGAAAAACCTGCGCTCACTGGCATTTCAGGAACCCTTCCTGGAAAAATCACTGGCTGAGCGAGCAACCCTTGCCAAGCAGTTGCGTGGTGAAAGCCGTGCCCATACGCGAGAAACGGCGGCTGACATCATGGATGTTACGCCAAGCGAAGTCGTTAAAGTCATGTCAGACACCGGTGTTGATATTTTGATTCATGGGCACACCCACCGACCCGCGGTACATAAGGTTAGGTTGGAAGACCGTACCGGGCATCGCTATGTTCTTGGAGACTGGCACACTAGCACCCGTTATCTTGAGGTCACGGATACTCAGATGGCATTGCAGGTTTTTGACTTCGCCAACCTCGGCTAAGGCTGTTCAGGCGTTGCGCTGGCTAGAATTGCTCACTGGGTTGAGCAACCATCTCTACTACTTCCCCGTCATCCATGTAGCGCGCCCTTGCCGTATCCTTGCGAAGTGATTCCACGCGGCTCAGGTAATGCTCGTCAATGCGCCCGGTCACATAGTCGGCGTCAAAGATGGATGTATCAAAGCGGGCAATGTCCTTATTGATGCCCGTCACGCATTCAAGCAGGTCATCCAATGCTTGATAGATCACCCAGTCCGCACCGATATAGCGAGCCACGTCTTCCGGCGTGTTCTTGTGGGCAACAAACTCGGAGACGGCGGGCATGTCAATGCCATAGACATTGGGATAAAGCACTGGCGGTGCGGCAGATGCCAGATAGACCTTCTTCGCTCCGGCGGCACGCACCAGTTGCACTATTTGCCTGGAGGTGGTGCCACGCACGATGGAATCATCCACCAGCAATACATTCTTGCCCCGGAACTCAATCTCCACTGGGCTAAATTTACGCTGCACAGATTTCTGCCGCCGTAATTGCCCGGGCATGATAAATGTGCGTCCAATGTACTGACTCTTCACCAGTCCCTCCCGATACTTCACATTCAGTCGGTGCGCCATGGGCAAGGCGGCGGTGCAACTGGTTTCCGGAATGGGAATCACCACATCAATATCATGTCCCGGGTATTTATCCAGAATGCTGTCCGCGAGTTTTTCACCCATTTTCAATCGCGCCTTGTAAACCGAGATGCCATCAATGACCGAATCTGGTCGCGCAAGATAGATATACTCAAAGATGCAGGGGCTATAGATCACTTCTCTGGCACATTGCATGATATGTACCTCGCCATCGGTGCTGATATAGACCGCCTGTCCCGGCAGGACATCTGCCACCAGATCAAAACCAAGCATCCCCAGGGCGGCGGATTCTGAGGAGAACATATATTCCGGACCTGTTTCAGTCTCGCGTTTGCCGTAAACCAGGGGCCTGATGCCGCAAGGATCCCGGAAACCGACCAGGCCATAGCCGGTTATCAAAGCCACCACCGCATAGGCACCACTGGTTCTGTGATGGAGTTCCGTGATGGCGCGGAAGATGTCTTCAGGTCTGAGCAGCTTGGGGGTAGCCTTCTGCAGTTCATGGGCGAAGACATTCAACAGCACCTCGGAATCGGAATTGGTACTAATATGTCGGCGGTCAGCGTGGAACAGGTCAGTCTTTAATTTATCGGCATTGGTCAAATTACCGTTGTGCGCCAGACAAATACCGAAGGGTGAGTTGACATACATAGGCTGGGCTTCAGCAGAGCTTGCCGAGCCTGCTGTGGGGTAACGGACATGGCCAATACCCATCTTGCCTTTTAGCCAATCCATGTGACTCTGGCGAAACACATCCCGTACCAAGCCGTTGTGTTTCCGTAGATTCAATCCCGCGCCATCACAGGTGACGATACCCGCCGCATCCTGACCCCGATGCTGGAGAATGGTCAGGGCATCGTAGAGGACATAACCCACATCTTGCTTACCCACCATGCCTGCAATGCCACACATGATTAGTCTCCCGTCTTGTTACCTATCACAGCAGGGCGCGACTGTCCTGCAACAATTCCTTATTCTGCTCCAGTAGCGAAGCCGGTACCTGCTCAAGTAGCGCGAGGAATGCAGGAAGCAGAGTTGATTCTTGCCACCAGGTATATTCCTCAACTGGTATCCAGGCATAGAAGCCAGCGACCAGGACCAGACATATCAGCAGGCCCCGGGCAAATCCGAACAGGGTACCAAGGACCCTGTCCAGGCCGGAAAGGCCTGTCCGCCTAACGACCCCGCCGAGCAGATTGTTTACCAGGCCCCCAATAACAAGCGTCGTAACACACAACAGGACAAATGCTATGCCCTGGGGGACAAGGGGTGTTGCCAGCAGAAATCGGCTAATAAATTCAGGTACTCCCAGGCTTGATGGATCTATGGCGTCTGTCATCAACAAGGCAAGCCTGGCAGAAAAACTTAGGGCGACAGTCAAGGCGACCACCCAGGTGATAAGCGACAGTGCCTCGCGAAATAAGCCGCGGTGCATACCCACCAGGGTGGATAGACCCAATAGAAGAATGATCGCCCAGTCAGCACCCGCCAAGATTCCGTCCCTGTCTTCCTGCCGCCAAATTCTCCGCCCAATGATGCTCAGCCACCCAACTGACCGGCATCTTCCTCAATCTTGTATTTGACGATCTGCCCCTTCAAACCCAAATTTGCTTCCAATAATGCGGCCTGTTTTTCCAGGGCTTGCCTGCTGACCATAGGTCCGACAAAGACTCGCCAGGTTTCACTGGTGGTGGTTTTGGCGTGGTGAATATAGACGCGGTAATTCTCAGCCCTTAGCTTGGCGCGCAGTCTGACGGCATTGTCTTTGTGTTGAAAACTGCCCACCCGGAGACTCCAACTCAGGGGTAGCAGATTTTTATCCAACGCGAAGTCCTCCCTGTAGTCCTGGTCATCAATCTGTTCCCGAGGAAGTTCTGCCTCGCTGGCACGTGCTTGCTCTTGCATTCGGGTATTTATCTCAAGGACGGTGACAGGGCTCGATCTTATGTCGGGAGGGTCGGGAATCTGAGGGGCGATAATTTCTCCGCTTTCCTTCGTTTCGCTCAGTAGCAGGGGGAGAATAATGACCGCAAGCAATGCCAGGATGACCGCTCCGATGAGGCGTTGTTTTAGATTTATGTCCACGAATTGGTGAGTCGTTATGAGCCTGCTCTGCCGAGTAACTGTTGTGCTCCTGCTACAATTGGAAATGAGCCGAATATCAATAATAAATCGTCTGCTTCCACCTGACCCAGCACCCTGCTTAAAGCGGCCTTAATACTAACATAAGTAGAGAGCCTGGCGTGACTCCCGGCGGCGAATATCTGGGCAATTTTTGTCGCCGATTCTGCCCTTGCCTCCCCGAGGTCGCAGAAATGCCAGGTGTCCACCAAGGCAGACAAGGCTAGCAGGACCCCAGAGATATCCTTGTCCGCATAGATACCTACCACTGCATGGATGCGACCCGGTGGCCTCTGCTCTGCCACATAGTCCGCCAGTGCCGCCGCCGCCGCAGGATTATGCGCCACATCCAGGAGGATGCGGCATTTCCCCTCTAGCCATTGACGACGACCGGGAAGACATGCCCTGGCCCCTGCCTGCCGGATCTCCTGGTCTGACAATACCAGCCCCAAGTCCGCCGCCACCTGAACGGCGGCAGCGAAACTATCCTTCGGCAGTTGCAGAGACGGCAGATTGTTTACCGAGCGGTGGCTGGTGACAGGGTCGGACCCTGATGCTGTCCACCGGACGAGCAGACTCTCGTCAGACTTTTCAGAATGGTTTTTAGAAGGCTTCTCGCCAGGCTTGTCACATAACTTTTCACATAACTTTTCACATAAGAAGTCCCGGTTAATCAACCTGACCGGTGTCCCAAGAGTTTCACTGATTCTCATCAGACTTCCTGGGGGCTCAGGGTCGGCTATCACACAGGGGACGCAGGGCCTCATAATACCAGCTTTTTCCACCGCGATCTGAGCACGGCTATCACCCAGCCATGCTTGATGGTCAAGAGCAATTGAGGTGATTAGACTCACATCAGGCATCACAATATTCATTGCATCAAGTCTGCCTCCTAAGCCTATCTCAAGAATCGCCAACTCAACTCGCGCCGCCTTAAAAAGAAACAAGGACGCCAGAGTGGCATATTCAAAATAAGTCAGGGTGATGCTACCGCGAGCCTCGTCAATAGCGGAAAAGGCATCAATAATGCTGCTGTCACTGGCGGCTTTTCCGTCAAGAGTAATGCGCTCATTGAAGCGATGAAAATGCGGCGAGGTGGACTTCCCGGTTCTGAGCCCCGCGTTAATCGACAAATGCTCCAGATATTCACAGGCTGAGCCCTTGCCGTTGGTGCCGGCAACCAGCACAATTTGGTCAGCTGGCTGCAAGAGGTCCATGTGCCGCGCTACACGGCTAATCCTGTCCAGCCCCAGATCCCATTTGACGGGATGCACCTGTTCAATTCTGAGCAGCCAGTCGTCAAGTGTGGTGCTATCGGTCAATAGCGTTTCTGAGTCTGCTGACAAAATCTACCACTCTGTCTATGAGTAATGCTGGGTCGGCAGCATGCTCCGCCATCAAGCTGACAATCGCCGAACCCACAATAACCCCGTCTGCCACCTGGCTCACCGCCCGGGCACTTGTAGCGTCCTTGATGCCGAATCCGACCAGCATCGGCAGGTCGCTCAGGGTGCGGAATCTTGCCAGTTGTGCTGCCACTGCATCAATATCCAAGGTGGCAGCACCTGTGGTGCCCGTCAGGGACACATAATAGACAAAACCGCGACTCGCCCGACATATGTATTTCGCCCGTTCATCCCCGGTCGTGGGTGCCAGAAGACAGATATTGTCAATGCCATGTGCTTCCAGAATCTGCCCCAGATCACCGGCTTCCTCTGGCGGCAGATTGACGATGATTGTGCCGCTGACCCCCGCCTCCGCCCCTTGCTCGCCGAAGGCTACATAGCCCAGGGTTTCAATAGGATTAAGGTATCCCATCAAGATGACCGGTGTCACTGGGTCATCTTGTCTGAAACTTGCTGTCATTTGCAGACAATCCCGAAGACTGGTCTTATGCGCCAACGCGCGTTCGTGGGCGAGTTGAATCACCGGACCCTCTGCTTCCGGGTCGGAAAAGGGTAAGCCCAGTTCAATCGCATCCGCCCCGGCGGCAACCAACCTGTGCATGAGGGGTACAGTAAGAGACGGTGTTGGGTCTCCAGCGACGATATAGACTAGCAGTGCTTTTTTGTCCTGCCTGGCAAGTGTGCTGAAGGTCTGCGACAAGCTATGCGTCTTCACTTGCCCTGCCCGCCAAGTGTGCAGGTTGCTCTGGTCAATGTTGGTCTAATCAATGCTAATACCATCAATCTCGGCGATAATTGCAATATCTTTATCGCCTCGCCCTGAGAGGTTGATAACCAGCGTTTGCGTCCGCTCCATCTCAGCCGCCAACTGCATGCCATAGGCGAGTGCATGGGCGGATTCCAGCGCCGGTAAAATGCCCTCCAGCAGATTCAGCCTTCTAAATGCTGCCAGGGCCTGAGCGTCATCAACGGCAACATACTCGGCACGACCCAGATCTTTAAGGTAAGCATGTTCTGGTCCGACACCGGGATAATCCAGCCCGGCGGATATAGAATGGGTTGGGATGATCTGCCCATCTTCATCTCCCATGACATAGGTTCTGTTGCCGTGCAGTACCCCTACCCTGCCCCGTCCAAGTGGTGCCGCATGCTCGCCAGAATCCAAGCCCCTACCCGCTGCCTCCACCCCGATCAGGCGGACGCTCCGCTCTCCCAAGAAGGGATAAAACATACCCATAGCATTGGAGCCGCCCCCCACACATGCTACCAGCGCATCTGGTAGCCCGCCGTGCATATCCTGAAACTGCTGCCGGGTCTCCTCTCCGATCACAGATTGGAAATCGCGGACCAGCATCGGATAGGGATGCGGACCAGCCACGCTACCAATGATGTAGTGGGTTCTGTCCACATGGGTTACCCAGTCGCGCATCGCCTCGTTCAATGCGTCTTTTAATGTTTTGGAACCGGAGGTCACCGGCACGACTTCTGCTCCCAGTAACTTCATACGATAGACATTCAGACTCTGACGCCTAATGTCCTCGCTACCCATATAGACCCGACATTCAAGTCCAAATCTGGCGGCTACCGTAGCGGCCGCCACGCCATGCTGCCCGGCACCCGTTTCTGCTATGATCCGCGGCTTGCCCATGTATTTCGCCAGGAGTGCCTGGCCAATACAGTTATTAATCTTGTGGGCACCGGTGTGGTTCAGGTCTTCCCGTTTCAGATAGATAGCCGCACCGCCAGTTTCCCGGCTGAGCCTCTCTGCAAAGTAGAGGGGTGAGGCTCGGCCCACATAGTCCGCAAGATCACGCGCCAGTTCCGCCGTGAAGGACTTGTCCTCCTTGAGCCGCCGATATTCTGATTCAAGTTCTGCCAGCGCAGTCATCAGAGTTTCGGCGACAAACTTCCCCCCGAACTGACCAAAATGACCCCGGTCATCGGGTAGCGCATAGAGACTTTCGTTCTGTCCTATGGCATCCCGGCTTGACTTAGCTTCGCTCCTACTCATGTACCACACCCTTCTTTGCCTCTGTACTCTCGCCGTTACCACTGCCTGAAGCGGCGTCAGCAGCATTGACCGCAGTGAAGAAGGCTGCCAACTTAGCCGGATCCTTTTTGCCGTGATGCTGCTCCACCCCGCTACTCACATCTATCGCCCAGGGGTTGATCAATGAAATAGCTTCCCCGACATTTCCGGCGGTCAGCCCCCCAGCAAGCACCAGGGGTAACCGAAGCCTCGGCATCCGCGCCCAGATTCGCCAGTCAAAACTGACCCCGGTACCGCCAAATTGACTCCTGGCATCAGTATCCACAAGAAGGGCGCGGGCACCTTCGTAACGACAGCTATCTGCCGCTATCTGCTCCGGTGTGCTGGCACGAATCGCCTTGATGTATGGCATATCAAAAAGAGCGCAATACTCAGGCGACTCGTCGCCGTGAAACTGCAACAGATCAAAGGGCAGGTCGGCCAGAATAGCCTTCACCGTCCCAGGGTCTTCATCAACAAACACCGCGACACGTTTAGGACCTGGGGGAAGATCCGCAAACAATCCCGCCAGAGACTCAGGGGCAACAAATCGTGAACTTGGTCGGTAAAGCACAAACCCCAGCGCATCAGCCCCCAACCTGGCGGCAGAATCTGCGTCCGCAAGATTGGTGATACCACAGATTTTTACATGGGTCCGGGTCATGGCTAGGCGACTTGGAGAAAGATTCGTGACAACAGGGTTCAGGAAAGTCGGCAAGTTTACCAGAAGGACAAGGCGCAGGCATCATGGCGACCTGACTATTGTGTGATACTAACACTCATCCATCCTCGGTAGCGAAAGTCAGGTGCTCCACATTGGTGGTGTTAATGACATGATTTATCTTATGACTATCGGTAAGCAGCTCTCGCTATAGTCCCGCCCCGCGCACGAAAACCGTGTAGAATCAGCACTTACCCCCTAAAAAAAATGTTATTGATATGCCATTCCAAGGCTGATGGATGAGGCCGAGAATTAGGGTCAGGCGGGAGAGTGATTAGTTGCTTATTGTGCTTTTTAAGAGAACCATTTTCTTTTATGGATGTGATTTCATTTGGAACCACCACGCGATGATTAGCGTCAACTCCAAACATTCCTCTGTCAAAAGACCAATGATGTTTTCGGCATAATGCAAGACCGTTTCTAATATCATCAGAGCCGGCGTGACTCTTAGGGACGATATGAGCGGCTTCGGTTTCATAAACACCATACAAATCCACCAAAGACCCGGTGCATACACAACACTGATTATCATACGCCTGTAAAACATGGTGCCGAAAGGCGGCGGACCGCCCCGCTCTTACTGAGTGAACTAGACCAGCGGCTTCCTTGTCATGGAGAGAGAAATCGCTTTGAGTCGCATCATCAACGGTAGAAAAGCCCTCTGAAAACTCGTTAAGCATCAATGATTCCTGACGAGGAAAGGCGGACGCATAACCAAATTCAAAATGGATGAAGAAGGATTTGGGGAGTCGTGGAATAATTCTAGATCTGGAAGGCAAGTCGCCCAAAACAAAACCGCCCTTGAACATTGCCACAAGCAAATTTTTATTACTGACGCGCTTCCGATTAGAAGACCCAAACATATTTTTAGATATGGACTGTAAAACGGGAGGCACACTACCCGAAGGAACATAAGAAAAGCGATATTGAACAGCACGCTTGTCTACGCCAACCCTTAATACCGAATAGCCGCCAGAGCCAGGGGAACATGCTGGGATACCGGTTAACTGCTTGTAGTCCCGCTCAAACTCGGCCCGTTTTTTGGGCGGAACTTGAACATCGTAACGCATGCCAACAAGGGGATTAGATAAATATCCCATTACCTCACAAACTTCTTTCTCATCCATCAGTTTTTACACTTCCGAAATACAAGAAGATATTCATGCACCTTGTTGATAATAAATTTGTATGGGTAGCCTAGGGGGCGCATCTGATTGTAATCCTTTTGTCTATCCCAAATGATAATGTCTTCTAAAACCAGATCACTACGTTGTTGCACAACTGCAACAGAATCCTGATGTAAGGGATAAAATACACTTCCCTTACGCAAATCCATTACGTTCAGAATCAAGTATCCTCGATCTTTTAGTGCTTTCCCTACGTTTTCCATCACATCGCCCAAAGCGGCCAGGAATTCATCATAAGAATCTATGTTGCCAATATCCGAATCTGAATTTGAGTATGAAATGGGCTTCTTTTCATCGCTGGTTCTATGTCTATTCAAAATATCCCAATAGGGCGGCGAAGTGATACACACATCAACGGATTCTGTCTGCACAACACTAAAGAAGGCAGAGCATTCTCTTGCATCACAAACTTCGTAATGCCACTTCTTATCGTTGCCGCCGTTTGGAGGGCAGGAAATCATATCAAGGCGATCAATAAATATGTCTTTGTATTTTGCATTAATATCCAACCCTACTGAGCGCATGCCAGCATAGGTGGCAGCAAGCAAGGTAGATCCCGAACCAACAAAAGGGTCAAGAACTACACTTTCCTCGCCCCTTGCGTAGCAACTCAATATTTGCTGAGCCAAAGAAACGGGGAAAGATGCAGGATGAGATTTTCGATTGCCATCTCTATCGAAATTGCGCCAAATACTGAAGGAGTTCTTTAGCCAATCACGGCCACTTAGCGCGTTGGCGCGCTCAGCCATCAGGCGACTTGCCCTTCTGCTTCATTCCCCCAACCATCAAACCCCTCGTGGGAACGGCGCGAAAAAACATCCAGATGATGGCCAGGAAAATAACGCAGAACATGTTCATATAAAATTATCGGTTTTTCACTATGCTTTTTTGAACTGGATTCAAACATTGTTTTCATTTTCCCCAGAGATTGTTTGGAGAATTTGCATTTCCCTCTATAGCCAAATAGGCAATGTTCCGTTGTGATTTGATAGGGACCGAAAGGGCAAGGTCCGGTTCCCTTGCTCCAGGTTAGCATTGTGTAATACCGAAAACCCCACAATTCCATTAGTTCAAACGCTTGTTGCAAAATAGGCTTGTCACTGGAACGGGAGCGACTATTGGTTGCCCAAAGCCAAATAAAAGCATCATCAGCGACCCACTTATCCATGGCGACACAACGAAAAATCTCATCCTGAGTCATGGTGGGATAATCTAATTGTTTCCCCTGATTAGGTCTAACACTCCGAAGGCCTGTTTTGCCTTGGTCCCACGGAGGGTCAATAACAACGGATCGATAAGAGCCTGCAAATCGAGGCGAGGGCGGCTGAAGGATCATTTTTAATTACTCCTCGTCGTATGGGCGTATATTGGCTGGATCAGTCTAAAACACACACAAGCATCAATAGCAATTAAAAACCAAGATGGTATTGAGCTTCGTGATGTCCGTGGGAGGGCTTGGATGGCAGGGCCTCAGTACTTTCCAACATCCTTTGCAGATGATAGCAGACAAGGTGCCCGGTCTTGTATTTTTGGCGGCTTCGGCGCATTTTTTTCGCGGCTTCCATTGCCAGTGCAGAATGATAGCGGGCACTGGTAATCTTGCCGGTGGGGTTATTCGCTCCGGGCTGGTTTGCCCTTTGCCCCTTCGCTTTAAGCCGTCTTGCTTCATAGTGTTGCGCCGTCATGGGTTCACCTCTAGGACTGCCAATAGACTGTATAAATGCACAGTAACACTATACTGTTTTTTTGTACAGTCTTTTTTAACTGTTTTGAGTGGTTTTGTGAGAGTGGCTCCAGGGGTTTATTTGGCGTCTGTACCCTGCTCTTCCCTAACCTGCTCTTCCCTAAACAGGACTGCATCCTTCTCCCGACTTGCCACTATCTTGTCACCAGCGGCAAACCGCCCGGCAAGTAATGCTTCAGCCAGCGGATTTTCGATATAGTTCTGGATCGCCCGCTTGAGTGGTCTCGCTCCGTAAACCGGGTCGTATCCCACCTGAACCATCAGATCCAGGACAGTCTCATCAAAGCGCAGGCAAACCTGGACTTCCTTGACTCTTTCCTGCAGCACTACCAACTGAATATGGGCGATGCGGCGAAGTTGTTCCTTGTCCAGGGAATGGAAGACCACCGTATCATCTATCCGATTGATAAATTCCGGTCTAAACGCGCTAGTGACAACCGCCATGACGGCAGCTTTCATCTCGGCATAACTGCTACTGGTCATTTGCTGAATGAGCTCGGAGCCAAGATTCGATGTCATCACAAGCACGGTATTTTTGAAGTCAACCGTCCTGCCATGACCATCAGTCAGCCTGCCGTCGTCAAGCACCTGCAACAGAATGTTGAACACCTCAGGATGCGCCTTTTCAATCTCGTCCAGCAATAGCACCGAATAAGGCTTGCGTCTGACATGCTCGGTCAGATAACCGCCCTCCTCGTAGCCGACATAACCGGGCGGCGCACCAATCAACCGCGCAACGGAATGTTTTTCCATGAATTCCGACATGTCTATCCTGATGAGAGAATCTTCCGAATCAAACAGGAATTTCGCCAGCGTTTTGCACAACTCGGTTTTACCCACGCCAGTTGGTCCGAGGAAGAGGAAGGAGCCGTTGGGTCGGGTCGGGTCCGACAAGCCTGCCCGCGCGCGACGAATGGCATTGGACACCGCACTGACGGCTTCATCTTGACCAATCACCTGTTTATGTAACTCGTCTTCCAGGCTCAGCAGTCTGGTGCGCTCGGCTTGCAACATTTTGGTGACGGGTATGCCGGTCCACTTTGAGACAACCTCGGCGATTTCCTCCTCCGTCACACGATTCCTGAGTAGAGACATCTTTGATGTGTCTGTGTTCTGTGCAATCTCCAGTTGCCTTTCCATATCCGGTATTAAGCCATATTGCAGTTCGGACATTTTCGTCAGGTCGCCGACCCGGCTGGCTGCCTCCAGCGCAAGCCTTGCCTGTTCCAGTTTTTCCTTAACCTGCTGGACACTATGGAGCGACAGCTTTTCCGCATTCCATACTGATTCAAGATCTGCATATTCCCGCTCAAATTCGTCAATTTCCTGATTCAGATTCTCCAGTCTTTGCCTGGAGCCCTGGTCTTCTTCATTTTTGAGTGCTTCCTTTTCAATCTTCAACTGGATGAGACGCCGTTCCAGGCGGTCCATTTCCTCAGGTTTGGAATCCATTTCAATACGGATCAGGCTGGCGGCTTCATCAATCAGGTCAATTGCCTTGTCCGGTAACTGTCGGTCAGTGATGTAACGATAGGACAGCCGCGCGGCAGCAATGATCGCGGGATCAGTAATATCGACGCCGTGGTGCACCTCGTAACGTTCTTTCAAACCCCGCAATATGGCGATGGACGCTTCAACATCTGGCTCATCAACCTGAATCTTCTGAAATCTGCGTTCCAGCGCGGCGTCAGCCTCAACATACTGCCTGTATTCATCCAGGGTGGTCGCACCGACGCAGTGGAGTTCGCCTCGGGCGAGGGCTGGCTTCAGCATATTGCCTGCATCCATCGCTCCTTCGGCCTTGCCCGCGCCCACCATGGTATGCAACTCATCAACAAACAGGATAACTCTGCCTTCTTCCTTTGCCAGTTCTTTAAGTACTGCTTTGAGCCGTTCTTCAAATTCCCCGCGGAACTTCGCCCCCGCTATCAGTGCACCCATGTCAAGTGATAGTATTTTTTTGTCCCGTAATCCTTCGGGTATTTCACCATTGATGATTCTCTGTGCTAGTCCTTCAACAATCGCAGTCTTCCCTACGCCGGGTTCACCAATCAGTACCGGGTTGTTTTTTGTTCTTCTTTGCAACACCTGCACGGTCCTGCGAATTTCTTCATCACGCCCAATGACTGGATCAAGTTTTCCTTCTTCTGCACGGCATGTCAGGTCTATGGTGTATTTTTCCAGCGCTTGGCGAGTGTCCTCTACATTTTGTTCGGTGACTTTTTCACCGCCGCGCACCTGAGCGACAACTCGCTGTAGCGCATCCTTTTGAATCTGAAACTTGTCAAACAATGCTCCCAAGCCACTTTTATCTTCATGGGCGGCAAGCAGGATGACCTCGCTGGTAATAAACTCATCACCCATTTTCTGGGCATACTTGTCGGCAAGATTTAGCAACCGATTCAGGTCATTGGAAATCTGAATATCGCCGAGGTTTTCCTGCAACTGGGGCAACTGAGCAATGAGGCTATCAAGTTCTTGCTCAAACGCATCAAGATCTACACCCATCTGCGTAAGTATGGGGCGGACACTACCGCCCTGCTGCTGCAAGAGCGCGAGCAAAAGGTGCGCCGACGCAATCTGATGATGGTCTCTGCCGATGGCAAGGGACTGTGCATCGGACAGAGCCTCCTGAAGTTTGCTGGTGAACTTGTCAATTCTCATCATAGAAACCGTTACTGACGACCAGTGAAAGGTTGGGGCAATCGGCAAGTATTCAAGCACCATCTTGCGTCCGACACCGCCCTGTGGCAGGGTTCATGTGCCAATAACGACGGTGCTAACCTATGTCAGATAAGCAGTTTGACAAGACCAGCAATACCGGACTACCGCACCTGATGAATGCGATGCGCTTCTCCTACCAGGGATTAAAGGCGGCCTTTGCGAAAGAATCTGCCTTTCGTCAGGAGTTGCTACTCTTCGCCCTGCTCTTGCCCACCGGTGCCTGGTATGCGGATTCCCCGGGTGAACTGGTCATGCTTATTTGCGCCTGTTTTCTGGTTCTGGCTATGGAGTTGATGAATTCTGCCATTGAGGCGGTTGTTGACCGGATTGGCATTGACCAGCACAAGATGTCCGGTATGGCAAAGGACTACGGGTCGGCGGCAGTACTGATGGCACTTGTGATCCTCGGGATTATCTGGGGATATCTAGTGCTGGACGAGTTCGGCGCTTGACGGAAGGGGTTCAGTGCCGGCTCTGCTAGGCTCTGTCATTGTACGGCGGCAAGGGACAATCCAACACAGCAGCAATCGCCCGCATGAGTTCCATCTCAGTAGCCGAATAGTTTTTATCCTGCGTAATGACCGCCAAGCAGGCTTGCAACAAGCGCGGTTTTAGTAGTGGTTTCAATAATGCCAGAGTATCAACAGCATGCTCCAGGCTTTGAAAATTGACCTCAGGCGATAGCACCAGATTAGTTATTCCCAGTTTTTCCTCAGCGCGCACAAAAATCGCATTGACCTCTGCCTGGTCCGACACACAGGCATAGACCAGGGTGCTCAGTAGCATTTCTATTTCATTTTTCACTGCTTTCAGGGAGCCAAAGCGTGCCATGCGCGCGCCGGGCTTGCCGAATTTCGGATCAAGATGATGGAATAGAATTTTCTGTAATGACCATTCAAACAGACTCGTCCTCTCGTCTGCCTGGATGAGGAACAGGAGGTTCTTTTTGAACAGTTGATACTGTGCTTCAGACAACTGACCCAGGGACGGCAACGCCATATCAATGAGCGGTAAACGATATTTGATGTCCAACCGGCTCAGGTCTTCAAGCAAATTGCGAACAAGTTCATAAACGCCCGGGTCACCAAATTCGTTAAGCTGCTGCAACTGCGTATTCCGAATAGCGGTTTGCGTATCAATCAGCAAACCATAGATCACTGCCCTGGCACCATAGGGATCATGCACCGCATCACGGATATTATTGGGAATATCACTGACCAATGACACAGCATAGTCCAGTTGTTCTGGGCTGGACTCGCCCACCCTGTCCAGTATTTGGCTAGCAATCACCGCCCCCGCTACTGCGGTTTTCATCGCTGCCGCGCTTGATGCCTGCTCTGCCCGGGATTGGGCAGTTTCCTCCCTCTCGGTGACTTCCCGAAGAGCGGGGGCAAAGACGCCATTCCATGTCGGGTCCAGTTGTTTGATACGGGCCTCCAGAGGAGGATGTGTTGCAAAAATTGATTGCATAAATGAACTGACGCCGGTACTGAAATAGGCGTGACTCATAGCAGGCGCTTCAGGAGTATTCAGGTTTGAGCCTTGTGCATGACTGCCAATCTTTTTTAACGCGGCGGCAATGCCAAGATTGCTTCTCGTGAATTGCACCGCCGAAGCATCTGCCAGGAATTCACGCTGACGACTGACCGAAGACTTGATCAGGTCACCGAAAAAAGAGCCCGCAAAACCAATGACCAGCAAGCCAATGCCCAAGCCCATCATGGGGGCAGCATTTTTATTTGAACCGCCACGCACAGATCGCAAGATGAAATAACCTATCAGACCGATAAGCAGGATACCGTGCAAGATACCGATGAGACGGATATTCAGACGCATATCGCCGCGCAGAATGTGACTGAATTCGTGGGCAATGACCCCCTGCAACTCCTCGCGACTCAGGTAAGTAATGGTGCCCCTCGTTACACCAATGACCGCATCACCGAGTTTAAATCCAGCAGCAAAGGCATTAATCCCTTGTTCATCCTCCAGGAGGTAAACGGGCGGCACTGGTGTGCCTGAGGCGATTGCCATTTCCTCTACGACATTTAATGTCTTGCGTTCATGCAGGTCGGTTGTCGTCTGAGGAATCAATCGCCCCCCCAGGGCTTCAGCTACCGCCGCTCCTCCCCCTGAGATGGCAAGGGTTTTATAGACGCTACCGCCCACAATCACCAGTGAGACCAGCGCAGTCGTCATAAAAAAGACCTGCCAGTCAAACTGAGCAACAATCACATTCAGAGTGACAGCACCTTCATTCGTTTCCAGGAAACCAAACAGCAGCATGACCAACAGATTGATCAAGACAATCAGGCTGAGCACCGCCAGGGCGAAAAAAACCACCAGACGCCTAGTATTACGCCGCGCCCGGTCCTGGAGTTCAAAAAAATTCATCTGTCAAAAAGAAACTGACGGGGCAGCTTGTATCTCCTCATCAAACTCAAGCAGGGTGGCGTCCTGACTATGCCCAAAAGACGCCGCCAGGATGACTTGCGGAAAACTTTGCTTATAGGTGTTGTAAGTCATGACCTGATCATTAAACGCCTGCCTCGCAAAACCTACCTTGTTTTCCGTGCTGATTAACTCTTCACTGAGCTGCATCATGTTTTGATTGGCTTTCAAATCTGGATAGGCTTCCATCACCACATTTAACTTGCCCAGGGCACCCGCCAGCGCCCCCTCGTTGCTGACTAGAGATTTCATTGCATCCGCATTGCTCGGGTCAGCGGCGGCCTGTGCCAGGCTATTTGATGCCGCATTGCGGGCGGCAATCACAGATTCAAGTGTTTCACGCTCATGTTTGAGATACCCCCTGGCGGTTTCCACAAGGTTTGGAATCAGGTCGTAACGGCGTTTTAACTGCACATCAATTTGTGCAAAGGCATTCTTATAGCGATTTCTCAGAGACACCAACTGGTTGTAAATTCTGACAAGATAAAAAGCGAGCAGAATGACGATGACTAAAATAATAAGAAGTGCAATATCCATGCTGTTTCCTCTCGTAATAGATAGTAATGAATAATCTCAATAAGACCTGGATAGGGGGACGAATTAAGCACCATTATCATACAGAGCGCAATCTTGCCGGTTCCTTAGAGGTGCAGATTTCCCTGCCAGGCGGATCAATCGCGGCGCCAAATGGCAGGTCGTGCTTGCCTCGCCTGCTCCACCTGCAAGCCCTGTTGAGTCAACAAAATTCTAACAGCACCGTCTTCCGCCGTGTTAAAAATGCGCAGATGGCGATTACGATATCGTGCCAACACCCTCTCGGAAGGATGCGAAAATCGGTTGCGATACCCGGCTGAAATAACCACCGTTTCAGCCTGGACATGATTAAGAAAAGCAGGTGACGAGGAAGTATAACTACCATGGTGCGGGGATGACATCACAGTGACCGGTGACAGATTCAAATCAAGCAGTGCGAGTTCCGCCCGGGATTCAATATCTCCGGTCAAGAGTACCTGGTGCCCCGAAGCACCTATCAACACCAGGCAAGAAAGATCATTGCCTGAGGCCATTTCATTGCCGACCGTGAACACCTTGAAGTGGACAGAATCAACTTGCCACTCTGCTTGGCATGGCTCTTCAAAAGGTGCGTCACTTTCAACAGCACCTGACTCCTGGCGTACATAGCCTAGTAGGGTTCGATCAACGGCTATGCCGGATAGAATATCGTCAATACCGCCAGCATGGTCATTGTCAGGATGACTCAGAATCAAATTGTTGATCCGTTTCCAACCAGAGAGGCGCAGGGTCGGCAGGACTATCTGCCGGGCACTGCTGAATCTCGTACCAAAGGAGGGACCCGTGTCATACAGCAGGACCGAGGAGCGTGTTTCCGCTATAACACTTAACCCCTGCCCCACATCAAGAAAAGTCAGTGCGAGTTCGCCGTCCTGGAGTTGCCGCTTGTCTGGCATCAGGACCAATAGGGTTACTAGCCCCAGCCACCTAGGTACCAGCCCTCTGGGCAGAAGTAGTAGCAGGCCACCCAGGCAAGCAAGCAAGGCAAGAGGCGGCGAGAGGGGGCTAAAATAGTAAACACTATCCAGTTGTGAAACGAATCTGAGCAGGTCTGTCAGCAAATTTAAAGCCGACAGGGGCAGGACAAGAAACAACTCACCGACAGGGGCATAGACCAGTAACAAAAAGAGGGACATCAAAATAGAAGGCACCAGGACCAGCCCGACCCAGGGAATAGCCAAGAGATTGACCAGCAAGGAAATCAAAGGCATCTGGTGTAGCAAAATAGCCAAGAGAGCCGCCATGCCCACAAAGACTACCCACTGTGCTTTGGACGCGGTGGTGATGAACGGGATGAGGCTAGCGGTGAGCTTGGCGGCACCGCGTGCCGTCTTGCCCAATAGACCCGGAGAGGGCGTTGATTCCTTTTGCTCTCCCGCGGCCAGATTCCGCCGAGCACCCAGCCCCAGGAAGAGCAAAAACACGGCACCAAAGGATAGCCAGAAACCATTGCTCAGGGTGGCAAGAGGGTCCAGTAGCAACACAAATAGGAGTGCCAGGAAAAACTGATAGCCGGGTGCCACCCTTCGGCCACAACAGAAGGCAAGTAGCACCAGGCTTAGCATGACGAATGCCCGCTGTACCGGAAGCCCCCAGCCTGCCAATAATCCATAGCTGGCGGTGACCAGAATCGTCAAGGCGACATTAATGTACAGACCGGGTACCAGCCGCCGCATGATCCCAAAGGCAAGCATGGCGATGAGTCCGATGTGTAATCCGGAGATCACCAGCAAGTGAGTCGTACCGGTCTTCCTCAAGAGAGCCCAGTCTTCAGTGGACATGTCGCTGGTATCACCTATTGCCAGGGCGTTAAACAGACCCAGGTGCTCGCTTGCCTGGATATACTTCCTGCTGGTTTCCCGGAGCCGATATCGCAGATGGTGTATAGAGAAGTTTGTTTGCCCGAGTAGTTTCTGGGGCTGGCTGGTTCGGACATATCCCCGGGCACCGATCCCTTTGGTAAAGAGCCAGGCTTCGTAATCAAACAGGGAAAAGTTGAGCGTACCCCTCGGTCGGTTGAGCCGCACAGTCAGTTGCCATATCTGACCAGGGGTAATCTCAACTTCTGGATGATACCAGGATAGAAACACATCGCCCCGAGGTGCCCCCGCCTCAGCAGTCTTCAGTCGGAAACGGAACCGGGCAATATCATCCCTGACTCGCGGCAGGTCAGCGACAACACCCTGGACCTGAAGATCCTGTGCCTCCAGATGATGCGGCAAGATCGTCGCCGTCAATTCCGCGGCGTAAAGATACGCAGACAATCCTCCCAGGCAGAACATTGATAAAACGAAACAACGATTGTGCAGAACCCCGAACAAAGCAATTGGTAGCAGAATATAGACGGCATTTACTTCCGGCAGGAAAGGCAGGTACGCCACACACCAGCTAGCAAGTGCATAGGCTATAACACCGGAAATCATGCACCGAGACTAGTCCATCAGCGGCTGTGCCAATAGCGTGATTGCATGGGATGACTGTAAGCATTCACTATCAGATGTGCGCTCAATATCATTCGTCATCGCTTGTGTGTTTATGTCATCCTGGAACAGGCATAATATAGGGCGCGACTTTTTACATGCCTTGTCCGTTAGCAGCGCGGTTACATAGGCAAGGACCCAGGCAGCGACCCATGCAAAGACCCAAGCAATAACACAAGCAGTAGCAAGCAATCCATGAATCTCAAAAAATACCTGCCGACCAGGGAAGATCTCAGGCAAACGAGGTCACTCAGATTCCTCGGTAATGTGATGTTTGAGCCAGAGTTATGGCATTTCACCCGGCACTCCTTGTCCTATGCTGTCTTGACTGGCGGCATCTGCGCTTTTTTGCCCATACCCTTCCAAATGATTCCCTGCATCATCGCTTGTGTCTGGATAAAATGTAATATTCCCGTGGCACTGATCATCGTCTGGACAAGCAACCCAATCACCATGCCGGCCATCATGTACTTTTGCTACCGATTGGGAAGTTTGATACTGGGTATTGAGCCCCAGTTTGATGCTGGCAGTTGGAAAATTTTTCTATCGGCGGATTTCGTCCTGATCTATGAATGGTTGCTTGCGCAGGCCGCCGTTATTTGGCAACCACTCCTCGTCGGTAGTCTGGTCGTCGGTTTTACCCTGGGCCTGACCGGCTTCCTGCTGGTCCACCTCTGGTATCTATGGGTAGAAAGACGCGGTTAGTCAGACACCTGCTACTCGTAACGCAGACCCTCGGCAGGGCTCAGACGTGATGCTTGGTATGATGGATAGAGGGTTGCACCAAGGCTAATCAACAGGGTAACCAGAAGGATGACCAACTGATCTGCCAGCCGTAAATCCGTTGGAATCTGATCAAAATAGGTGCCCTTAACCATACTGGCACCGCCAATAGATTCAATGACTGCCATCAAGTCCGTAATATAGAGGGCGAGAGGCATGCCCAGTAGCATGCCCAGGATCAAGCCAGGCACGGCGATAGCCATGCCTTGAACGACAAACACCGCCATGACGCCATGCGCCGACAAGCCGATGGTGCGTAACACGGCAATTTCCTTTTTCTTGGTGTTCACCATCATGCTCAAACCGGACACTATCCCAAAAGAAGCCACCGCTATAACGAATGATAAAAGCACAAACATCATGATCTTCTCCATCTTGACCGTCTGGAAGAAGTCACCCTGGGTGGTCGTCCAGTCCCTAACGGAGACCTCCCCATCAGCCGACAGCTCCCTGGCTAGAAGCGGTGCCGCAAAAATATCCCGCAGTCGGACTCTATACTGGTGTCCTTGTCCAGACAGTTGTTTGAGATGTTCAAGGTTCATCAACACCAGTCTTGAATCAAGTTCAGAGCCGGCCGCAAAACTGCCCGCAACCCGGACTCTCCCCAGGGTTGGTTTGAGGGTCCTGCCCTGGGCAGACAGGGTCGGTAATACCAAAGAGAGTTCGTCCCCGACATTAAGACCCAGGTAATTGACTATGGGCTCCCCGAGCAAGAGTCTGTGTTCAGGATCATCCAGTGCCGCTAATGAACCGGTGATTATCGTCGTCGGCAGGATGGACATATTCGCTTCCTGCTCAGGTAGGATCCCGTAGATGGAAACAAGATGACTCGTCCCATTTGCCATCAGCAAACCGCTTTGTTCAATAAACGGCGCCACCGCTTCAACCTCAGGGTGTTTTGACAGGCTCATCATCCAGTCAATCTCTTCTGGACCAGTCACCACCAGATGCGGCATCACATCAAGTATTCGGCGTTTTAACTCCCGGTCAAAGCCGTTCATCACCGACACCACCACCGTGAGTGCTACCACCCCCAGCACCAGACCCAGTAGAGATGCCATGGAAATAAAGGAAAGATATCCTTTGCTAGTGGGGGAACGGGCATAGCGCAATCCGATAACAACCGCTACTCCGGTTATCATGTCATCGGCTCCAGCTTCCCGTTGTGGAGTCTGTAGCATCTATCCATCTGAGTTGCCAGCTGAGTGTTGTGAGTCGCGACGATAAATGCCAGGGCAAGTTCAGCCGAGAGCTCCAGCATCAGTTCCTGAATTCCCTCTGCTGTCCCTTCATCCAGATTCCCGGTCGGCTCATCAGCCAGCACACAGGTCGGGCTGGTGACCAGTGCCCTGGCGATGGCAACTCTCTGCCGCTCCCCGCCGGACAACTCGCCCGGCAGATGCGAGGTTCGTGCGCCGAGTTGCACCCGCTCCAGCATGGTTGTCGCCGCTGCCATTGCCTGAGTTCGCGCGACGCCACCAATTCTGAGTGGCAGTGCCACATTTTCCAGGGCGGTAAACTCTGGCAACAAATGATGCTGCTGATAGACGAAACCCAGGTGTTGGTTACGCACCCGCCCCGCCTCCTTCTGACTCAAAGAATGCATCGCATGACCTGCAAGCATCACCGAACCGGCGTCTGGCTTGTCCAGCGCCGCCAGCAGATGCAGCAATGTACTCTTGCCGCTACCCGATACCCCGACGATGGCGACTTTTTCACCCCGGCCCAGACTCAGGTCCAGGTCTTCCAGAACCCGCAATCGTTGGTCGCCCTGCATATAGTGTTTGCTAAGCCCCAGGGCTTTAAGTATGGGTTCGGGAGGGGTTTCAGATTTCATGTTGCAATACCTCAACCGGGACCACCGCAGCCGCTCTTGCCGCTGGATAGACCGTCGCCACCAGACAGATCATCAGGGACAGTGCCGAGATATAGAAGAGGTCATTCAACATGATTTCTGTCGGTAGATACCGGATAAAATACTCACTCATCAGATTGAGGGAAAATAACTCGCTGATGGCGGCATAGATTCCACTCAGCGACAGAGTTAAGAGGACTCCGATCAACAGACCCAGTAAAATACCGATGCAACCCACAGCCAGCCCATGCACGAGAAATATCAACTGGATGTCAGAAGGCGCCGCTCCTAAGGTCCTGAGAATAGCAATACCCGCCCGAGTATCAATCAGAGTCATCACCAGATTTGAGACAAGATTAAAGGCGGCGACCGCCACCAGGATGATCAACAGCAAAAACAGGGTTGATTTTTGCGTGTGTATCGCATCATAAAGATTACCGTATTGCCGCATCCAACTTACCGCGTAAAGATGCTTGCTGGAGGAAGCAAGTATCAACTCCTGCATAACTCTATGCACACTAAACAGGTCGGTGGATCTGATAACAATGCCATCTATATCTGGTTGCCGTTTCAAGCGCATGGCGACAGGTAGGTGGACAAAGAGTTGATGCTTGTCAAGGTCCGCACCCACCCGAAACAGACCCACCAGGCGAAGACTCTTGGTGGTAAAAGATGGACCGGCAAGCGTGTAGTTCACCCGGGGGAGAACGAGGGTGATTTTGTTGCCGAGTTCAACCCCCAACTGAGCGGCAAGTGCTTCACCCATCACGACGCCAAAGGGACTGGTAGCGAGATCATTCAGTGCCCCGGAGACAAAAAAATTCTGCAAGATAGACACTGTCTGTTCATACTCAGGTGCCACTCCCCGAAAGTTCACACCCACCAGAGCACCCTCATGCACAATCAGCCCCTTGCCTTCTACCACAGGTGCAGCACCGGTCACCTCGGGATGCGCCAGGAACTCTGTTACCAATCTACGCCAATTTGTTGGAGCCTTTTCTGACAAGATAGGGTCATCCTGTATATAAATAGTCCCCTGGGGCAGGACGCCCAGGACCCGCTCCCGAAGTTCACGCTCAAAGCCGTTCATCACCGACAGGACCGTCACCAACACGGCAACCGCCAGCACCAATCCGCCAATGGAAATGAGCCCGGTAAAGGAAATCAAACGACTATCTCTTGCCGAGAATAAGAGTCGCAGGGCAATAGCAATCCGCCAGTCTTCTCTCATGATGTCCAGGATGCCCGCGCCAGCCCTGCAAGAATCTTGAGGATGCCAGGTGAAAGCAACAGGGGTCTTGCCCAGAATCGGTGTTTATTCTGCGGCATAGAAGGCCTCCACCGTATCCAGGGAGACCTGTTGCAAACTGGTTGCCTCTGCCCTGTCTAATCCTGCCCGATAAGCCAAGCCCACAGGCGATTGCCGGAAGAGTGCCGCATAAAACACACAGGCCGCAAGATAGGTGCCTGCCAGGCTCGGATGTTTTACCTCGTCCTGATACACGGGAGTAGCGGTTATATTCCGAGGCGCTGCTTCATATTTAAGAAGATCTCTGGCATAGAGCTCAATGTTGGGATAGTCACGCTGAGCCTTCGCAAAAGCTATGCCGACGGGCACCACCAGGGCGTCAAGTTTGTTAGCTAATTTCGTATAATTTTTCGCCAGGGGTTGAAGCATTTCCGGTCTCCCGCTATATGCCCAGGTCATAAAGAAGACCGGTTCTGCGCCATTTTCTCGTATGTATTTGCTGAACAATCCTGCTACCTTGATGAAGGGTTGGGCGGTGGATTTTTGTAAAGGCTCCATGCTATGTCCATGGAGCACCACCAGATCCCACAGATCAGGTTTTACCATGGAGGCGATACCGCCGGCATGTTCCACCAATTTGCTACCGGAAATCGTCATGGCACGCAGACGCGTTTTACCTTCTTTATAAATACCCGCCGCCTTTAACAGGTTACGCAGATGACTGTGAAGACTGTTGTTGTAATAGGTAAAACTGTTACCAACGAAAAGGATGCGCTGGGGGACGTCCACTGACCTTACCTTGGGGGTCTCCGCCCAGGATGGCAAGGTCCCAAATGACAAGAATAGCACCAGCGTCAAGATCCAAAACAGGCATCTTGCTACTTTCATACCAGACAGAGCCGACCAGACAAGCATTGCTGAGCAGGGACGGCTAAGCAGGGCCGGGGTCTTACAACTCAGTGCGGACCTCAAAATAGAAATAACGGCCATAATCCTGATGGGCATCAGCAAAATAACCGAAGTAACGATCCGCCAGGGGTGCCCGTTCGTCGGTCAGATTTTTCACGCCCAACCGAAAGCGAGTATTTGCATCTGCCAGTCTGGTACGATAATCAAAGGTAGCATCATAGGTCGTAAAGGACGGGATCACATAGCGAGTACCGTCATCCATCATGGTTAGACTGCTCTGATAAAAACTACCCAGGCGATACATTGTTATTGCCGCACCCAGGTTGGTACGACGCCATCTCACTCTCAGGCTATGCTTCTCATCCTGATTACCATCACGACCAATCAAATCATCAAAACCGCTCACTGGATAGGCGGCAGGTATGATCCCGGCGGTCTGGGCACTCAACAGCAAGGCCGCATCGCCGCCAGCCTCCTGGTCGTAGGTATCAAGAAAAGAGCCGTTGTATTTCATTGAAAATGTGCCGACATTGGTATCTATCTCATAATAGATGCCAATATCATGCCCCGCGAGGGTGCGATCATCCAGGTTGGCGTACTTGTCACTGGTAGATAGTATAGCTCCTGCTGGACAGATACCCGCTGCTCTATAGATGGCTGCCTGATCCGCGCCCAGGGCATCGTCATCGCGGTTTATTGCTGGATTGAAAGTAGCAGTATCGCAGTTGCCAAGACCCTGCTCCCGAGCCTGCTCCCGACGCAGAAGCAAATCCAGCAGACTGTGGTTGACTTCACCAAAGAGGCCAATGGTAGCGGTCTTTTCTATTCGCCAGTAATCCAGGGTTAGGGTCAGGTTATCTATCGGCTCGTAAACAAACCCCAGAGAATAGTTATCGGATTCTTCTGGTTGCAGATCCGCACTGCCTTGGGCAGTTCGCTGGATGGAGTTCTCACAATCAATGGTGTCTTGCTCCGGATCACCGCCATAGTCCGCCGCGTACTGACAAGCATAGTCAATACGGGTATTACTCCGGGCAACAATATCCTCGTTAATGGTAACCAGATTTGGGGCACGGAAGGCTTCCGACCAGGAGCCGCGCAACAACAAAGGTTCAACGGGACGCCAACCAAAGGCGACCTTGGCCACAGTGGTGTCGCCCACATCGGAAAAGTCTTCGTAACGCAAGGCGATCTGGACATCTAAGTTGCTCAGCAGGGGCAGTTGCAATTCACCGAAGAAGGAGGTGATATTCCGGTCTCCCTTGTTATCTGGTGTCGGGCTGGAGTTCACTACATCAGAAACAAAAGGAAAGGTAAGCCCTCTGGCAGTAGTAAATTGGATGGTGCCGTCCAGTCTGGGATCACGGTCATCTTCAAAGGACTCCCGTCTATACTCAAAACCCGCCACAAAACCTACCTGACCCCCAGGCAGTGAAAATATATCCCGGTTGGAAAATTTGAAGTCGTAAGTAAGAAGTTTCGTCTCACTCTCACGAGCGACGCTCACCAGAGTGCGTTCAATATGACTCTCTACCCCGCCGCTAAATGGGTTGTAGGCGGCGAGCGTCGGATCATTCAGGGCTTCCTGCATCAGGATATTGGATATACGCTGGTGAGTGATGTCATTCTTGGTTGCCCGGGACCAGGAAAATGCAGTCTCCCAATCCCATTCGCCATAGATACCGCGCAGACCCTGCAAGATGCGATAGGTGTCGCCGTCATTATCAATCAGGCGGGGGACCTCAACAAAACGATAGTTGTCAATCGTGAGTTCTAGTCCTGTACAGGGCACATCGGCGCCTATCACATCATCTGGCAAACGATTGGGTGAGCCGCAGGGACCCAGCGGATTGTAGTAGTGATTCTCGGCAACCCGCAGTTTGGATGTAGATAAAGACGCCGAGGGATGACGAATCAAATTACTGATGGACTTATAGGCAGAAATCTCGGTGAAACTTTCCATGCCGCCGACCAGTTCATGATTGATGTACACAAACAGGTTATATCTGTCCAGTTCAGAAGCCAGATCACGGTTGTCGTTCAGGTTGTAATGCCCCAGCCCCGCGCCATCTACGGCGCCACAGGTACCATTGCCCAGGTCATATTCACAATTCGCATGCCCCCCAGGGAAGGTTTCAAATTCTCCAGAACTATCAACAATACCGTTTTGACGCAGGCTGTGACTGGCGTCCAGACCAGTTACCACATCAAATTGACCATAGATTGCGTTGATGCTGGTGTTCCTGAACCTGGTGTTACCCGCCCAGGGCGAGTCCTCAGGGATCAGCCTGCGGAAGTCAGCGTCAGCCCAGCGGTTGTCGTCCTGTGAATTAACCCTATCTCTTTGATAATAATTAAAAAATACCCCCAGATTGGTTCTATCCTCGTTAAAAGATTTGCCCCATTCCAGAGTGAAAGTTTGATCATCTCGTGGCAGGTGTTGATATTCTGCCCATTTGAAGCGCACCTTAAAACCCTCAAAGTCGGACTTCAGCACCGTATTCACCACACCGGCTACCGCATCGGCACCATAGATAGCCGAAGCGCCGTCGCGTAGCACTTCCACCCGCTCAATGCCATAGACCGGGACGACATTGGAATTCACCGAATTTACGGGCACAAAACTGCCACCCACCGCTTCTGTTTGATAGGTGGCGGCATTGACCAGGCGGCGACCATTGAGTAGCACCAGGGTATTGCCCGTGCCCAGGTTGCGCAGGTTAAAAGCACCAATATCCCCGCGTACAGAGTTCACGCCACCACTGATATTTTCTGCTTCACTAAAGAAATTCTGGCCATTTTCCGGGATCAATTGCAGTAATTCCTCGCCCGAATCAACGCCCAATATATCAATATCCTCGGCGTCAAATACTGACACTGCCAGGGCCTCAGATATGTTCGCACCCTTAATCTGAGTACCGACCACCACCACTTCTTCTATGACCTCTTGTTCGTCTTCTGCCGCCATCAAGATGGGCGACGAGACGACAATGGAGAGAGCCGTTGTTGAGAGCAGCAGTATTGAAAGCACCTGACGGAATGACGCGCTTTCATGTAATAAGTGCAATTGCTTTATGTCAGAAATCATTGGATTACCCCCTTGGTTTTCATATCTATTGTTTAGTTTTCATTGAGTAAAACGCGCATCATCCCTCTTGCTCCAGTGCGAGCAACCCGGGTAATTAATTGCCTGTCGGTATTATCTCCTACCTCATAAGTGATGGCAGGAATACTGTAGGCGCCACTCAGATAAGTTTTGAAAGTTGGCAGTCCAGGGTTGTTGGTCGCCTCGCGCTTGACCCTGTAATTGGGCAGTTGTCCCGCAATATACTCCAGCCAGTCCCGAGTGAATCCGGGCAAGTATAATGTAGTATCGTCCTGCTGGGTATAGAAGACATCCTCCCCGGTGGAGTGAAAGTCCAGCCCCAGCACCAGTCGTTGGTCAGTTCTAGCAAAGCGTCTGAGCAGTTCGTCTCTTACCAGGGCGATTTCAACCTGTGTGAACAGACCCCAATCCCGATTAAGATCAATCCCATTCATGTTGTAACGCCAATTGCCCGCCGCCACGCCGTCGGGATTCAGGTTGGGGACTATCAGTAAATTAAAACGCTGGCGAAATTGCCGCGCCAGGTCGCTATCGGCAAGCAGGGTCTCCACAAAAGGCAACAAGGCAAGGGCACCAGTCAACTCTGGCGGGTGCTGACGCCCTACAATCAATACCCATTCCTTGCCCTGGCCGGCTGATACCAATTTGAAGATGCTGTGGTTGTTGGGGGATTTCCCCAGCAGAGATTTTTCAACATACTCCAGTTGCGCGAGACCATCTGCCCACTGCTCATAGTAACGATTATCAATAATTTCCTGGGCAGCTATGTACAGGGGTTGAGGCCCTGCCACCAGGCTGAGTTGTAAGGTCTTGCCGGCAAACAATATTTGATAATCTGACCTATCCAACAGGGTCCAGGTCTTGCCGTCCTTGCTGATTTTGGGGGGATATCTATGGCTATGAACGCCATAGTGCAGATATACGGAAATCATGCGCGTAGATGCCGCCATGACCTTAAAGGCGTACCAGGGGCTAGCATTGATCGGGGTCGCTTCTGGCATAACCCCCAGGCTGTATTCATCAGGTCCCGTCCGGGCACATTCATTCAGGCGGGCAGAGGGGAAATCAATATCAAAGCGCACCTCGCCAAAACCGCAGATGGGACGGTCTTTTGGCGCCGCCCAGGCAGGCGAGGCGACAATCATCATCGCGATGCAGATTGTAGATAAGCGGACCAAGATGCTCCTGGTTAGCATACTGAGCCATGTGGCAACTGATACTGAGGGCTATCCTAATGTTTTATACAAAGACTGCCAAGCACCAGCCATCGCTCCGCCGTCGTCATTAAAGCCGTCTATTGATAATTTACCGCTTAGTCGCATATCATCGGCGGTTCAGCATTAGGCTTAAACAGGTTATGGGGACAAAATGATCGGAACTTCTATAGTGGCAATCATCATCATTGTTGTTGCAATTCTTATCGTCTTCAAAGGCATCGTTATCGTCCAGCAGGGCTATGAGTATACTGTTGAAAGACTAGGCAGATACATCAGAACCTTACGCCCTGGGTTCCACATACTCATTCCGTTTATTGATGCTATAGGTGCTAGGGTCAATATGATGGAGCGGGTTGTAGAGGTACCGTCCCAGGAAGTGATTACCAAAGACAATGCGGTGGTGAAAGTTGACGGCGTATTGTTTTTTCAGGTCATTGATGCGGCTAAAGCCAGTTATGAAGTCAACGCCCTGGAACATGCGTCAATTAATTTAACCATGACCAATATCCGGACAGTCTTGGGTTCCATGGATCTGGATGAGTCCCTGTCAAAACGCGATACAATTAATGCCTCTCTGTTGCATGTGGTGGATGCCGCCACCTCGCCCTGGGGCATCAAGGTAACCCGCATAGAAATCAAAGATATTAGCCCACCGAAGGATCTGGTTGAGTCCATGGCACGACAGATGAAGGCAGAGCGTGATAAACGCGCTGCCATCCTGGATGCAGAAGGCTCAAGACAATCCGAAATTCTCAAAGCAGAGGGACAAAAACGCGCATTGATTCTTGAAGCTGAGGGTGAAAAGGAAGCCGCCTTCAGACAAGCCGAAGCCAGAGAAAGATTAGCCCAGGCTGAAGCAGAAGCGACCCGAGTGGTATCCGAAGCCATTGCTGCAGGGAATATGCAAGCCGTGAACTATTTTGTCGCCACCAAATATGTTGAGGCATTGCAGCAAATTGGCTCAGCAGACAATCAGAAAGTGATGTTTTTACCCATGGAGATGAGTAGTCTGCTCGGCTCAATTGGTGGTATTTCGGAACTGATTAAGGACACTCTTAGTTCCGATAAGCTGGAGAAAAATTAAACATGTTGCTTGAATTTTCATTTTGGGGCTGGTTGTGCATCGGCTTGGTGTTGCTCGCCCTTGAATTAGTAGCGTCGTTTACATTTTTCTTGTGGCTCGGCACCGCGGCACTGGTCACCGCCCTGGTGTTATTTTTGTTTCCAGAAACGTCCTGGCAGGTACAATTTTTAATTTTCTCCATCCTCTCGGTCACCACTATCATCCTGTCAAGGCGTTTCCTGGTGAATCGACAAAACAAATCTGAAGTACCCAAACTGAACCGCAGGGCAGAACAGTACATCGGCAGAATCTTTACCCTGAGCGAAAGTATTGAACAGGGCGAAGGGAAAATTAAAGTAGATGATACCTACTGGAAAGTATCGGGACCCCGTTTAGAAAAAGGCACCGAGGTCAGAATTATCGACGCCGATGGAGCAGTGTTTACTGTTGAAGCGGCGGAGTAATCGGCTAAGCCCGCTCTGACACACTCAAATCAGCAACAATTCCATAAACTCATTGACCGGTGTGGCGTGAAGTCGTTCCTGGTCATGGCACAGCGCATCAATGGCGCTGACTCTGGCGGCAGGGAGGATCAAAGCCAGTGCTTCGCGGAATTTTTCTACCAGTAACGGCATGCCCTCCGCCCGGCGCCGCCTATGTCCAAGGGGATAC
Source organism: Gammaproteobacteria bacterium UBA6724 (assembly GCA_002454165.1). Taxonomy (GTDB): domain Bacteria; phylum Pseudomonadota; class Gammaproteobacteria; order Pseudomonadales; family Azotimanducaceae; genus UBA9659. The sequence continues at coordinate 21,562 of DKIG01000041.1, read as the reverse complement.
TCAACAACCACCCGCTCCGTGGCGGAGCCATCCTTAAAGAAGACCTGGATGGCATTGGCAATGGAACGTTTGTCCGGCTCGTGGTATTCCCGACTGTAGCCTTCGTCCTCAACAACCTCCATCTTAGTCCTGAGCGCATCAATGCGGGAGTCGGCTGCCGCTGCGTCCTCATAGTCTGCCGCCACCAACTTGCCTTTCATCAAACCAATGGCTGTCATGTACTGCAAACAGTGGTCCCGGTCGGCAGGATTATGTAACTCACCTGACTTGGAGATGATCCGAATTGCCGATTCATGGGTGGTCAGCACAATCCGCTCAATATCATCAAGCCGTGGTGCCACCTGGGGATGCAAAATAATTGCCGCCTCAACCGCGGTCTGGGCGTGGAATTCGGCCGGGAATGAAATCTTGAACAGAATATTTTCCATCACATAAGAGCCGTAGGGACGCTGGAAACTGAACGGCTTGCCGCCGAAAGATACATCGTAGAAACCCCAGGTCTTTGTGCTCAGGACGCTGGGATAACCCATCTCCCCCTGGATGGTCAGCATCGCGAGCCGGACACCGCGACTGGTGGCATCACCGGCTGCCCAGCTTTTGCGGGGCCCGGTATTCGGCGCATGACGATAGGTGCGCAGGCTGGAGCCGTCCAGCCAGGCATGGGACAGGGCATCAATAATCTGCTCCTTCCTTGCGCCCAGCAACTTCGCCACGACTGCCGTAGTCGCCACCCGAACCAGTAGCACATGACACAAGCCCATCCGATTAAAGCTATTCTCCAAGGCGATACAGCCCTGAATCTCATGTGCCTTGATCATTGCCGTCAGCACCTCCTTCATCAGCAACGGGCTTTTACCCTCGGCGAGGCGGGTCCTGGACAGATAGTCGGCAACCGCAAGAATACCGCCAAGATTATCCGACGGATGCCCCCACTCTGCCGCCAGCCAGGTATCGTTGAAATCCAGCCAGCGGATGATGACGCCTATGTCAAAGGCAGCCTTGACCGGGTCCAGTTCATACCGGGTGCCGGGGACCCGAGCGCCGTTTTTGACTTGAGTGTCAGGCACCAGGGGACCAAGAAGTTTGGTACATTCTGAGAAGCCCAATGCCAGCATGCCACAGGCAAGGCTGTCCATCAGGCAGTAGCGAGCCGTGTCATAGGCTTCAGGACTATCAATATCAGTGCTGTCCACATAGTCGGCAATCGCCACCAACTCTGGATCCGGCGCGGGTCTGAGATTAACATCTACATTAGAAGTCATTTATAACCTATTGTATAATATAAATATTTTATGAATTTTTTGACTGAGTAAGCAGACACTTTTGTCTCAGGAGGGGACAAATCAACCAGGCCTGAGGCGTGTCTTTCAATGCCTATCCGCGTTGCTCCAGGGCAACATAATCGCGCAGGCCCGGACCCACATAATCCGCATCCGGGCGAATCAGCCGGTTCTTTGCTCGTTGTTCCATCACATGAGCCGCCCAGCCGGTGAGACGGGACATGACAAAAATGGGCGTGAATATCCTGGTCGGGATACCCATATAGTGATAGGCGGGTGCATGGAAAAAGTCCGCATTCGGGAAGAGTGCCTTGGTATCCCACATGACATCGGCTATCTCAGAGGAAATGTCATACAGGGAGGTGTCCCCGACTCTCTCGGCAAGTCTGGCAGCCCATTCCTTGATGATGGCATTACGCGGGTCAGAAGTCTGATAGACGGCATGCCCGAAGCCCATGATGGTTTCCTTGCGTTCCAGCATGGCAAGAATGGCAGGTCTCACATCCTTGACCGAGTTAAACTTTTCTATCAGTGCCATTGCTGCTTCGTTAGCACCACCGTGGAGGGGACCCCTCAGGGTACCAATCGCACCCGTGATGCAGGAATACATATCGGAAAGTGTTGCCGCGCAGACCCGGGCGGTGAAGGTGCTGGCATTAAACTCGTGCTCAGCATAGAGAATCATTGAAGCGTTCATCACCTCGCGGAAGATTTCAGGGGGCTCCTCATCAAGCAGCATCTTCAGAAAATGTCCCCCCAGCGTGTCTTCTCCGGTGTCCGTATCCACCCGCACGCCATCATGGGAGAATCTATACCAGTAGCAGATAATCGCCGGTAAGGTCGCAAGGAGTCTATCTGCCGCTGCCTGCTGGTCATCAAAACTAAGCTCTGGCTCAAGATTGCCGAGCATTGAAGCACCGGTACGCATCACATCCATGGGATGGGTGTCGCGGGGTATCAATTCAAGCACCGCTTTCAAGGCATCTGGCAGCTGTCGCATGGGTAGAAGACTTGCCTTGTAGCCGTCCAGTTGTGTCTGATTTGGCAGTTCACCATAGAGCAGCATCCAGGCGACCTCCTCAAAACTGGCTTTGGCGGCAAGATCTTCTATTCGATAGCCGCGATAGGTGAGCCCTGCGCCTTCTTCGTCTACTGTGCAAAGTGCTGTTTCGCCTGCTGTCTGGCCGCGCAATCCCGCGCCGCCTGTTTTCTTCCCTGCCTTCTGCTTAGACATCTTGCGCCCCTTCATTCCTGTTTAGGTTTATGTTATGAGTGATTGTATCTGGCTCCGTCATTTCGGCATAGCACCCAGACTACTCAAACACCGTCCTTCTTCTTATCAGAAAATGTATCAGAAAAAGTATCGGCAAACAGTTCATCCAGTTTCTTCTCGTAATCATGGTATCCGAGGAAGTCATAGAGTTCCGCCCTGGTTTGCATCCGCTCAATCACCTTTGCCTGGCTACCTTCAGATCTGAGGGTCTGATAGACCTCAAGTGCCGCCTTGTTCATCGCCCTAAAAGCCGATAAGGGATAGAGTGCCATAGCCACGCCTACACTGCCGAGCTCCTGCTTGGAGTAACATGGCGTGGTGCCGAATTCGGTGATGTTTGCCAGGACCGGTAACTTAACTGCCGCAACGATCCGTCGGTACATCTCAAGGTCGGTCATCGCCTCTGCAAAAATAGCATCGGCGCCGGCGGCTTCACAACAGACTGCGCGTTCAATCACCTCTTCTATGCCCGCCACCGCCAGGGCGTCCGTGCGTGCCATGACGATGAAATCCGAGTCGGTCTTGGCATCCACCGCTGCTCTGATTCTGTCTGTCATTTCTTCCCGGCTGATAAGTTCCTTGTTTGGACGATGCCCGCAACGCTTCTGGGCAACCTGATCTTCAATATGCACCCCTGCCGCACCCGCCTTGATCATTTCCCTGACGCTGCGGGCGATATTGAAGGCACCACCCCAGCCTGTGTCTATATCAACCAGCAGCGGAACCTGGGTCGCCGAGGTAATCCGGCGCACATCCTCCAGCACCTCGGTCAAGGAAGTCATGCCCAGGTCGGGCAGTCCGAAAGAGGCATTGGCAACCCCGGCACCGGAAAGATAAATCGCTCTGAAGCCCACAGACTCAGCCATAATGGCGGCATAGGCATTGATTGTCCCCGCTATCTGTAGCGGCGACTCTTCCTGCAACGCCAATCTAAACCTGGCACCCGCGCCTGACATACGGAACTCCTGCCTTTGCCAAAGAGGCCTGGATTATACAAAAATTCTGCCACCTATCGGAAAATGTCGTGCTTAGAATTTTCTGCGGCTTCAAGGAACCAATCATGCAGGGTTTCATAGTCGCTGGTCACCGGGAATTGCGGAAATTCTGTCACAACATTTTCTGGTGCCCGAAACAAAAACCCGGCATCGGCGGCAGCCAGCATGGTGGTGTCATTATAGGAATCACCAGCGGCAAGGACCCGATAGTTGAGTTGCTGCAATGCCATGACGGACTTCCGCTTGGCGTCAGTTTGGCGCAAGAGATAATTCGCCAAGTGACCCTCAGGGGATATGTCCAGCCGATGACAGAGGAGAGTGGGCCAAGCCAGTTTCGCCATCAGGGGTTGCGCGAATTCATAAAAGGTATCCGAGAGAATGATTACCTGGAAGTGTTCGCGAAGTTCATCCAGAAAGGCTTTGGCACCCGGCAAGGGCTGCATCCTATCAATCACCGCCAGGATAGACTGCAAATTAAGACCATGCTCCCGCAGTAGTCCTAGCCGCTGTTGCATGAGTGCATCATAGTCTGAGATGTCCCGAGTGGTCGCCCGGAGCGCATCAATGCCGGTCTCCTCGGCCAGCCTAAGCCAGACCTCTGGCACGAGTACCCCTTCAAGATCAAGGCAGATAACCTGCATGATGTTTCCTTTTCTGCGGCGACTTATGCGACGACTTGTGCGACGACTTATGACATGCGGCGGATATGGACTATGCCAAGCGATGATAGTCAACAAGAAGCAGCTGAGCAAAGCCGTGTATGATGCCAACACATTCTGGACTTTTCAGGCATGAGTTGTGCGAGTGCTTGGCATTAGGTAGCCGCCCCAGGGCAGGAATGACGGCGTGATAGTCTAGCCTGTCGGTTTCCTCTTTGGAGCATACCAAGAGTCCAAAATGTTACTGGCATTGTGCAAACTGGGGAATGCCTCTATACCATTTCTCAAGCCGGCTACTGTTTGCTAGGCTTGTATCACCATCATCTGTCAGGGAATGAGGATGTCCGAGCAAATCTCATCATCTGAGCCTTCGCCAGTTGCCGTGTTGAAAGATGCACTACACAATTTTGAGAAGGTTGCTCTCTCGTTTAGTGGCGCGGAAGATGTGGTCTTGATTGACATGGCAAGTCATCTGGTGGAGAAACTGTCGGTCTTCTCATTGGATACCGGGCGTCTGCATCCAGAGACCCTGCGCTTTATTGACCGGGTAAGGCAACACTATGCTACCTCCCTGGAGCTGACTCTTGACCTCCTGGTACCGGAGCCTGTGGCGCTTGAAAAGTTGGTCAGAGAGAAGGGTCTATTCAGCTTCTATGAAGACGGGCACGAGGAGTGTTGCCATATCAGAAAGGTGGCGCCGCTGCGGCGGCACCTGACAGGTTTTGACGCTTGGATTACTGGACAGAGACGAGACCAGAGCCCTAGTCGAACCCAGGTACCGCAACGGCAGATTGATGCCGGATTCTCCACCGCCCGTCGGCAACTGGTCAAATTCAATCCTCTCGCGGCATGGAAGTCCGCCGATGTCTGGGACTACATACGCGACAATGATGTGCCATACAACGAGTTGCACGACCGTGGATTTATTTCAATCGGCTGTGAGCCCTGCACCCGCGCCGTCAGACCGAACGAGCATGAACGGGCGGGGCGCTGGTGGTGGGAAGAATCCACACATCTTGAATGTGGCATACATCTGATGAATCTGGACCAGGAGCCAGACCAGACAAACGACTCGGGCGGCTAATGCACCGGCAGATCAATATCAGCAAGCAGGGCATCTACTGTTGAACTACTACTTGCCGCGAACACATCGTCCACCAGTTGACGATGCAAGTGGGGTGCAAACAATTCAATAAAGTCGTACATATAACCCCGCAGGAAGGTTCCTCTGCGGCAACCTATCATGGTGGTGCTGGGCGTAAAGAGATGCCGGGCATCCAGGGCAACCAGCCCTACATCCTGCTCGGCGTCATAAGCCATGCCGGCAATAATGCCTATACCAAGCCCAAGGCGAACATAGGTTTTAATCACATCAGCGTCGGTTGCCGTGAACACTACTCTGGGGGATAGCCCCTCCCGCTGGAAGGCTTCATCAAATTTTGACCTGCCGGTGACACCAAACATATAGGTCACCAGAGGATGCTCGGCAAGCTCTTCTAAGCTCAGCTGAGGCGTCTCTGCCAGGGGATGATTTTCCAACATGATAATAGAGCGGTTCCAGTTGTAGCAGGGCAAGACCACCAGATCACTGGACAATTCCAGACCCTCGGTGGCTATGGCGAAGTCCACTTCACCCCGGGCAGCGAGTTCCGCTATCTGGACGGGACTACTCTGGTGTATATGCAAAGACACCCTGGGGTAGCGTTCAATAAATGCGGTAATGGCATCTGGCAAGGCATATCTCGCCTGGGTATGAGTCGTTGCGATGAGCAGACTGCCAGCAGTCTCATCCCGGAATTCATCTGCCGCCTGCTTGATACCCTCAACCCGGTGCAGGATATCCCGCGCCAGATCAATGATGATCTTGCCGACCGGGGTAACCTCTGTCAGATGCTTCCCGCGTCGAGTGAATATCTCCAAACCCAGTTCCTCCTCCAGGAGTCGGATCTGCTTACTGATACCCGGTTGAGAGGTATAGAGGCTTTTCGCCGTAGCAGAGATATTTAAATCCTGTTGGGCGACTGCCCGGATGTATCTGAGCTGTTGCAGTTTCATCTTGCCCTTCCCTGATGCCAGGCTAGTAGGCATCCCATCCCACTAGACGCCCTCTCTTTCTTATACATTTTATTTATAATAATATCTATTTCTATTCTTTCACAGCATAGATAAAACTGTCTAGTATGCGCTGGATGAGACGGCTCAAACAGGCAAGCAGACAGCAATGGACATCCTGCTCTATATCACCACCGGTGCTGGCATAGGCTTTATCATTGGCTTGACGGGCGTCGGCGGTGGCTCCCTGATGACCCCCCTCCTCCTGGCTTTCGGCTACCCCATGCCGGTGGCGGTGGGCACCGACCTGATGTACGGCGCCGTGACCAAGGCCGGGGGCACCCTGTCTCATGCCAGACAGGGGACGATCAACTGGCAACTGGTCCGCCAACTCGCCGCCGGCAGTCTACCGGCATCCATTGCCACGGTGGCACTACTTCACTTTTGTTTTGATTCCTCAGAAGGTTATAGCCCGATTCTCACGACCTGCCTGGGGATCATGCTCATTGTCTCTTCTCTGGCGGTCTTCCTGAGGGAGCCCATGCAAGACTCCGCCATGGTGCAACGCGCTATGACGAGACTTCAACATCATAGGCAGGCATTGACGGTCTTTGTGGGGGCATTGCTGGGCTTGATGGTGACCCTGTCCTCGGTGGGTGCCGGCGCCCTGGGCATTGCCTTTTTGGTGCTCTTCTATCCCGCCATGCGAGCTACTGAGGTGGTCGCCACTGATATTGTCCACGCCGTGCCCCTCACCCTGGTTGCCGGCTTGGGTCATCTGTTATTGGGGAATGTGGACTATCTACTACTCGCCTATCTACTGACGGGCTCCCTGCCCGCCATCTGGCTCGGGACGAGGGTCAATGTGGAAATTCCAGATGGTGTCATCCGCCCCCTGCTTGCCACCCTACTGTTTGGCATAGGCATCAGATACGCATTTTTTTAGCGGTGCTACTAGCTTCTTCCGTGCCGATGACATGCCTTGTTTCATTGCTAATGCCATGGGGGACATGCCCGGTGGTGGCGACGGTACTGGCAAGGATGCAGTGTTCCGCCTGATCGTCAAAGAAAATATCTGCCCGATAAGCCCGCAGGAAATCCACCTTCGTCAAGCCGCCAAGGAATAAACATTCATTCAGCTTGATGTCCCATGAACGGAGGGTCTTTATCACTCGTTCATGGGCAGGGGCAGAGCGGGCAGTCACCAGTGCCGTCCGAATGGGACTGATGTTGTCAACAAACTCCTGTTGCAGAGAGTGTAATGCCGCCAGGAAGGGCTTGAAGGGTCCGCCGGGCAGGGGCTTGTTTGCCGCCGCCTGTTCCTGGTGCATAAACTCTTCTCGTCCTTCCTGTTGATAGACTCGTTCCGCCGTATCGGAAAAGAGCACGGCGTCACCGTCAAAGGCAAACCTCAGTTCATCCTCAGGCTTGGCGTCTGAAAAGAAACCTCCGCCTGAGCGTGCATCGCCCGGGTCGGGGGTAGGTCTTACAAGCCGCTCAGGGCTGTTCTCTACAAACCGCTCAGGGCTGTTCTTTACAAGCCGCTCAGGGCTGCCCACAATACTTGCCGCTGCCACACCTATGTGCAGGGCTTCAACAACATCCTGGCGATTGGTGGAAAGGAAGAGTTGGCAACCAAAGGGGCGCATATACCGGTAGGGAGGAGCGCCACCGGTGAAAGCCGCGCGGAATATCGACAGTTGATGATACTCAATGGATTTGAACACTCTCAGTCCGGTGTCCGCCGTGTTGCGCGATAGGAGAATCACCTCAACCCTATCTTCCTGTTCCAGCATCTCATTGATCCCGAGCAGTTTTCTGACCAGATGAAAGGCATCGCCCGGTGCCAAAGGCACAGCTTCGCGTTCAATCTGATACCGGGTATATGCTGCCACGCCATGCTTCCGGTAAACCCTATCACTTTCAGTCAGGTCAAAGAGCGCGCTGCTGGAAATGCCAACTACCAGTTTATTCAATGAAAGCACCGCTCCTTTTTAATAGCCGGTTTTTACGCTGAACCTTTTATACTGACCCTGTATAGCGAATGACACCGGGCTGTGATGATAAAATGTTGCATCGGAATCTGCGCTCAGCAGATAAGATGTCACGCTGGCAAGCATACACTCTGAAGGAGTATATGACAGGGTCCAAAAAGATGGGTGAATCAGAGCGGAGACCAGGATGGCAGACAGCAAGCAGGAGAAACCTGCCTCAAGCAAAGAGGTCAGTCAATTTCTGAAAAAGGTAGGGACGACGCCAGTTAAAACCAGCGGCGCGGTAACCAGCCGCTTGCTGTTTGCCATGGATGCTACCGCCAGCCGTGAACCGTCCTGGGACAGAGCCTGCCATCTGCAAGGGCAAATGTTCACCAGCACCTCACACCTCGGCAATCTCAATATCCAACTCTGTTACTACCGCGGGTTTAATCAGTTTCACGCCAGCCGCTGGTGTACTTCTGCCGAGTCCCTGCTAGAGGCAATGTCTTCGGTCAGGTGCATGGGCGGCTATACGCAAATCAAGCGGGTCATGGAACACGCCATCAAGGAGCATCAGACCAACCGGCTCAGAGCTGTCGTCTTCGTGGGTGATGCGATGGAAGAGGACCCGGACGCCCTGTGTCATCTTGCAGGCAAGATGGGTGTCCTTGGTATCCCCTTGTTCATGTTTCAAGAAGGACAGACAACCCAGGTCAAAAATATCTTCCAGCAGATGGCAGAACTCACAGGCGGTGCCTATGCCCCCTTTGACTTGAAGAGTGCTTCAGAATTAAAAGACCTACTGTCTGCGGTTGCCCTTTTCGCCACCGGTGGAATCCAGGCATTAGAGAGTGTCAGCAAAGGCAGTGAGAGCAATCGGTACAACTTGCTATGGCAGCAGTTAAGTGACCCATCAAGCAACCAGTCACATGACTAGCGACTGAGCCCTTGCCAAGATAGGAGAATGACTCTGGTACGCATTATTATTATCCTCGTCATTGCAGTCATCCTGTATCTGGTGCTGCGCATGCTGTTCAACAAAAGCCAGTTGAGCGTTAAGCAGTTTTCCTGGATTTATCTGGCAGCCCTGCTGGGAATCGGGCTCCTCTATCTCGGCGTCACCGGCAAACTGCACCCCCTCTTCGCCCTGCTCGGTGCAGTATTGCCATTTGCCATGAGGTTCCTGAGCCGGGGTATCCAGGCGGCATCCCTTTATCAATCCTTGCGTCAAGCAAAGCAAAACCTGGGTGGAGCCGGGCCTGGCAAAATACCAGAATCAAGCGAAATCAGCTCCCGATACATTCACATGGTGCTGGTTCACAAGACAGGCAGGATGGACGGCAGAGTCCTGGAAGGTAGCCACAAGGATGCTCATCTGTCCCAAATGCCACTTGAAGACTTACTTGTCCTGCTGGAGGAATGCCAGGCTGACCCGGATTCCTGCAACCTTCTCATCGCCTACCTTGACCGAGAGCATGAAGGCTGGCAAACGCATGCTGCTGGTTCAGAGAGAACCTATACCGACGCGGGCAAGCAGGCGGGCGATAACAGGGACATGACCGAGAAGCAGGCTCTGGACATACTGGGGCTCCCACCAAATACCACACCGGAGCATATCGTCAAGGCACATCGGCGCCTGATGCAAAAAATACATCCTGACCGAGGCGGCTCAACCTACCTGGCGGCAAAAATAAATGCTGCCAAAGAGCTGTTGATGGGTATCAGAGGCAAGACCAATGGCAACCACTAGACAGACCACAGGCATTGGCAGGCGGCTATCCAATCCTCAGTTCAGCCACGACATAGAAGCCTTCATCAGCCGCCACTGGCAACCGGGCACTGACCCCCAGGACTGGTTCCATGCCCTTCACCAACGAGGCTGGCTGGTCCCGGACTGGCCCCCGGACCAGGGCGGTCCCGGTTGGTCACGACAAGAACAATGGTTATGGTTGCAAGCAACTCAGCGGCACTTCTGCCCTCTCCCGGATGACAGATTCAGGATGCTCGCCCCGCTACTGCTGGAAGTCGGCAGTCGTCAGCAACAAGAACAATATCTGCCCGGCATCTTGAACCGAAGCACTCAGTGGGGAATAGCGGTGGATACCGAGGCTAGACTGGGGGTGACGGCAACTGCTGATGGCTGGCGACTGACCGGTAGCCTGAAATACACCCCAGCACCGCCGACTTCTTCTACGCAAGGGACATGCTTTTGCCTGCTTCTGCAAGACCCTGAGCCGCAACTCGACATGACCCTCTTGCTTGTTGACCTGACCAGCAAGTCTGTCATAGCCGGAGACGGAAGGCTTGGCAGTCTATCTGTGACAGCATCCAACCTGGTATTCAAGGATGCTTTTATCAGCCGGACATCTCTGCTGGGTAACCAGGGACAGGCTCGGCAACATCTGGCAAGGCATCAATCCTGCTATTTGATTTTGATGGAACTGCATCTGGCTGGCGCCCATATCGCCAGGGCGATGTGTAACAACCGCCACGCGCAAGGTCACACGGCACAGGCACGCCGCCTGACACAATTTCAGATCAAACTTGATGCGATGATGGCATTGTTCCTTCGGGCTGAGCAGGATGCGCTCCTGCATCTACATTCGGCTGATATGAGAACCGATGCCATCAGGCTCTTGCAGGATGCTATGGGCTACTACCTTCTGCTCAATGGGACAGGAAGCCTGAACAGCCGTCTTCATACCAGCAATTTTCATACCAGCAATGAACCCCGCCTGCCCTTTGAGGAAGAAGGACGGCTCCTGACTGAAATGCAGCGGCATCTCGGAGATGCCCTGGTTATATCGGCGCAACGTGACATCATCTTCAAACAACTTTAATGATGTAATTAAAAGGTAATAGAGATGCAAGTAAAAGATAAGGTCATTGTGATTACCGGCGGTGCCAGTGGTATTGGGCGCGCCCTGGCGGAGCGGTTCACTGCTGAAGGCGCAAGGCAGATTGTTATTGCCGATGTAGATGTTGACGGATTGCACCGGGTGGCAGAGAAGATTGGTGCCCAGGCGATACCAACCAATGTGGCAGATGAAGCAGCAGTCATCAAACTCATCAGGACCGCAGAAGGTGACTATGGCAAGATTGATCTGCTCTGCAACAATGCGGGTATTGGTATCGGCGGCGGACCCGAGACACCCAACGAAGACTGGGAACGCATCTGGCAAATCAATGTGATGGCGCATGTGTATGCGGCACGGGCAGCACTACCTGCCATGCTTGCCCGAGGGGAGGGTTATCTCCTGAATACAGCGTCTGCCGCTGGCTTGCTGACTCAAATAGGTTCCGCACCCTATGCGGTCACCAAACATGCGGCGGTGGGTTTCGCCGAATGGCTCTCGGTCACCTATGGCGACCGGGGCTTGAAAGTCTCCCTCCTCTGTCCTCAAGCAGTCCGCACCGCTATGACCGCCGACAATGAGGATGGCGTTGCCAGCATCAATGGCATGATTGAACCAGAAGCAGTATGCAACACGGTGCTAGAAGCCCTCTCTGAGGAAAGATTCCTGGTACTACCTCACCCGGAAGTGCTTGCCTATATGCAACGAAAGACCAGTGATTACGACCGCTGGCTCTCCGGCATGCGCCGATTGCAAACCACCTACGGTGCGAGTGACTGGCCTTAAGCCTTGCGGCTATCAGGGTTGAATAGATGCCACCTGGTTTATCGGCATGGTGTAAGCTCTAATCTCACACGAAATGAACCATAAAAAGAATAGCTATGTCGATCATCTTTGTTGTTGCACTGGTCAGTTTGATGCCCTTGGGCATAACCGCTCTCATATTGGCCTGTTACAAGTGGCATCATAACAGGAGATTGACCCATCCTCTTTCAGAGTCCATGCGCCACCCGCCTGGAGCCAGGATAGGGCAAAAACTTGGCGCAAAATTGCTTGCGGTAGGTAGTGATATTAGCCAGTTGTGTCTGGTTTCATTACTTCCGCTACTTCTGTACAGCCTCCCGTCGCAACCTTCAATATGGTTTGCGGTATATATTTTGCCTTGGGGAGCCGGGATAGCCTACATCATGCGCAAGATAATCAAACGACAGGAAAGTATCCGTAACTATCGCCTGGGTTATGAGTGCGAGCTTGTTGTTGGACAGGAACTCAATCTACTCATGCGGAATGGCTGGGATGTGTTTCATGATGTACCAAAAAACAGTGGTAACATTGACCATATTGTAGTGGGTGCTGCTGGTGTATTCGCGGTGGAGACAAAGGGCAGATCAAAGCGTCTGTTAAAAGGCCAGAAGCAATACCAGGTCACATATAAAAACGACATCCTCTACTTTCCCAATGGCTCAAATAAAAAAACAATTCCGCAGGCTAGACGAAACTCTAAGTGGGCGAGTCAGTGGCTGAGCCGGGCAACCGGACAAGATGTGGCTGTGAGCCCGGTTGTTGTACTGCCAGGTTGGTATATTGATCAGGAAGGTGCCGCCGACGTTCCTGTTATTGCGTTGGGATATATTCAAGGTTATTTTCGTAAACAAAAAGGTCAGATGTTGAACGACGAGCAGATGAAGCAGATTGTCTATCAGATTGACCAGAAGGTAAGAGATCTCAAACCAGGAGAAATCACCGATTTCAGCAAGGATAAATGACTCCATCCTTCATTCCCTCTCCCCAAACGACGATGCTGGCAGGAACGACAAGATTATTTTTACACCCGGCAAGGTTTATTCTAAACTAGCCAGTGGCGCCGATTTGAGTTCAGCTTGCGGGCGCATTAAAAGTACCGCTAAAGAGATGCCTGCTTTAGCTGATGAATGATATCTGGTTGAGCAGGCTTTTTTATTCTGAGGACGAGCAAATGCCACTTAACATCCCCGATGGTCTGCCTGCATTCAATGTGTTGCAGCGAGAGAATATCTTTTGTATCTCAAACACTGAGGCACGGCGCCAAGACATCCGGCCAGTGCGGATTCTGCTACTGAACCTGATGCCGAAGAAAATAGAAACCGAGATTCACCTGCTGCGTATGCTGTCCAACTCCCCGCTACAAATCAATGTGGAACTCTTGCGGATCAGTGACAAGCCATCAAAGACTACTCCCATTGAACATATGGATAACTTCTACAAAAGTTTTGAACAGATCATCGGAGAAAAATACGACGGGATGATTATTACCGGCGCGCCCCTGGGCCAGGTACCATTTTCAGAGGTGAGTTTCTGGGACGACATGCAACGCATTCTGGATTGGACGGTGACCCATGTTACTTCGGTCATGTTTCTCTGCTGGGCAGTTCAGGCTGCCATGTATCATCTGTACGGTATTGAAAAACGGCTACTGCCGAAGAAGATATTCGGGGTTTATCCGCATCAACTGGTCAAGCCTCTGGCACCGATTGTGAGGGGGTTTGATGATGTATTTTACGCACCCCACTCCAGATACGCTGAGGTGCCGACAGAGGCACTGGCATCACTTGCCGAAATAGAAATCATCGCCGACTCCCAGATAGCGGGACCCTATGTGATGGTGCACAAGGACGGGCGACATCTGTTCGTCACCGGACATTCGGAATATGAGCCTAACTGCCTGAAAGATGAATATGAACGGGATCTGCTAGCCAAACTTGAACCAGAAATCCCGGAGAATTATTTCCCCCATGATGATCCCAAGGAAGATCCATGGGTCACCTGGAAAAGCCACGGTAATCTTCTGTTCAATAATTGGCTCAATTATTATGTCTATCAACTTACACCCTATGACATGACTGAGATAGGCAACACCAGACATACTTCACGCATCTTATTGAACAGAGCGCTTGCCCAATGAGCGATCCTGATGGCCTCTCGTAATAAACTGTCGTAATGACTTCTCGTAATGAACTGTCCTAATGGACTATTTTGATGAGCCATACCGCACCTGGTACGGCACCAGACTCCAAGCCAAAACAGGCGCGACTGGTCCAGGGACCTGTGGCTTATGGACTCTTGCGGCTCACGACACCGCTCATTCTTGGTATTACCGCCAACCTCGCCGCCGGGCTACTGGAAGCCTGGTATCTGGCGCAGGTAGGTACTGAAGAACTCGCCGCCTACAGCTTTACCTTCCCGGTCACCTGGGCACTCATGTCCTTGTCGCTCGGTATTTCCATCGGTCTGTCCTCAGTACTTGCGCGAACTGTCGGTAAGGGTGACCAGGCACAGGTCAAGCGACTTGCGAGCGACGGTATCTTGCTGATAGCAGTCGTCATCATTCTGGTTAGTAGCATCGGCTGGTTCACGATCGAGCCTCTGTTCAGTGCCCTGGGGGCAGACCACACTACCCTGCCGCTCATCGTCAGTTATATGTCTATCTGGTATTTTTCCATGATATTTCTGGCGGTGCCCTCATTAGGTGCCAATGCACTAAGGGCGACAGGTGATGCCAGCATTTCCGGGACCATCATGGTCACTGGTGCCTTGTTGCAAATGCTGTTTGGGCCCTTTCTTATTTTCGGTCTCTTCGGGTTGCCTGCTCTAGGGCTGGAGGGCGCTGCCATCTCTAACCTGGCTGCCCGGATAATCATGTTTGTGGTCACCATGTCGGTACTGCATTACCGGGAAAGACTACTGGACTACACCAGACTCAGCCTGTCGGCGGTGATGCACTCTTGGCAACAGATTCTGAAGGTGAGCATTCCAGCCACCGCCACCAACCTGATCGGCCCCGTGTCAAGCGCCATCGTCGTCAGTTTACTTGCCAGTTTCAGTCAGGAAACTGTGGCAGGTTTCGGCATAGCCTCGCGTATTGAGGGATTATTTGTGATTCCCCTCTTTGCCCTTTCCGCCAGCATTGGTCCTTTTGTGGGCCAAAACTGGGGTGCCGAGCGGCATGACCGCGCAAACAAAGCAATGTTGCTGGCATTCAAATACTCCCTGACCTGGGGCGCTGTGGTGGCTCTATTGCTCTTCGGACTAGGAGAAGAAATCGTCGGGCTGTTTGATGAGCATCCTCAAGTCCTGAATGTTGCTACTCTCTATCTGATGCTGGTACCCATCAGTTACGGCGCTTGGGGGGTCTTGATGATGGCAAGCGCTGTGTTCAATTCGCTGGGGAGACCTGTTTCATCCACCATCATGTCGTTGCTCAGGATGTTTGTCATCTATGTACCCCTGGCATTTGTGGGTAAAGCACTATTGGGTATCACGGGTATTTTTCTAGCAGGATGTGTCGCCAATCTCAGCATGGGTCTGTTTGCTTTCCTGTGGAACCGGCGCACCTATCGTCAATCTCCAGATAAAATGAAACTTTCCTCAGACTAGCCATCCATGTCCTGCCAGTCTGGATCTTCTGGCAAGGGCCAGGGTCAAGCCAGGCAAGAAGAACATTCTGGATTGGATGAATGATTCACTACACTTGGCGCGGAGCCATGCTTATGTCAATCAAAAGCAAAGATTATTGAAATCGGGAGACACTCTGGGCAAGGCATATCTTGACCGGAACAAACCAATCGTCATTCAACAACTGTCTCTTGCCGGCACCAGGCTGGCGTTGTTATTGAATCAGATCGCCAGGGATGAGGCGCCGACTGTCTTTAGCGTCATCTTGTCGCCGTGAAAGCATCTCACCTAGTCTTGACTTCTTCGCGTCAGAGGAAAGACCAGCATTAGCCAAATCAGCGCCATGACAAACCCAATGAACAGATAATAGTGGTGTACCAACACCCCCATCTTCTGCAAGGCGACGATCATCACAGCAGACCCGCCCTTCCCGGTCCGGTATCCAAACACATCAATCACTTCCTTCGCCCTATAACGTTCATCAAAACCAAGCGGCACATAGAGCACTTCCTTGGCTGCTCTGAATATTGAGTAATCCAGAGATTTGAAGAGAAAGTACGCCAGACCGACAGTAAAGATATTCGGCTCCACCAGAGCGACGCCAATCGCCAGGATATGCACCAGTGGTATCAGCAGATGTATCTGGCGTAGCGTGACGAAGGACAGTAGCAAGGGAGCGACAATAAACTGCAAAGTCAGTACAAAAGTGTTTAGGGTGCCCCAGAATCTACCCTGAACAGCAGTTTCCTTATCTGGTTCACCCTCATACAAACCAGACAATAGCGTCTGAAATTCAAAATCCAGTACCGCCGCAAGCACCTGTGAGGTGAGAACAATCGCGATGAGGCTGACCAGCAAAGGGTTTTCCAAAAACAATTTCAGCCTCAGGTGCCCCCCCGCCTGCTTGCCCTCTGGTTGCTCAGGTTCACCGTAACGCCCGTAGGTGAGATTGGAGACAAGTGCCGCGGGCAAGAGAGCAAAAGCCGCCAGCAACACCATCGTCTCTGTACCTAGCGACTCTGCCGAAATGCCCACCAGATAGCCACCGAGAGCACCGCCCAGACCCGCTATACCGGTTACGGGACCATTCACCTTCCTGGCGGTGTCTGGTAGCACCGACGAATTGATGTAACTCCAGTACTGTTCAATAAGTAGCACGATGTAAAATTCTTTGAATAAAAACAGTATCGGCGTTATCGCCCGACTCTCTGTCAGCAACATCAGATAACAGAGAAAAATGACGAGCGCCGAGCCGAGCGAAGTGACCAGCAGGGTGCGCCTTGGTCCCAGTTGGCTCAGAATCCAGCCATAAAGAGCCACTCCGGCAAATACCACAAAGGGCATTGCCATCATGACCAGCGGCAACTTGTCCGCGCCCCATACCGACTTGAATAGAACCGTTGATGAAGACCGGATAAACTCGTATCCGATCAGGGTAAACATGGCGCTGACTGCCATCAGCACCGCCACCTGATACTCACGGGTAAACTTCATGCCTAATGCTCTCAAAGAACCAGAACCAATGTCATAATGACTGAAAGGACAATATTACAAGAGGAAAAGAGGCGCGGGAAACAGTCCAGCCATCAACACGCCACCGCCGTCATCCTTGAATCTCATTTTATCTAAGAAATGCCACAACTTGACAGACACCGAGTAAATCCGCACATTGCGCTATTTTTCCCGGACCAATATAACAAGCTGTTTATGACAATCTACAAATAACAATCTACAAATAACAACCTACTAATGACGATCTGCTAATGAGCGTTGCCAAACCCACCCTCAAACCCGACAATCCCGGATTTTCCTCCGGACCAGCCACCAAGCGCCCCGGCTGGTCACTCACCAATCTTGACACTGAGGTGCTGGGACGCTCCCATCGTGCCCAACTACCCCAGTCGAAACTCAAAGAGGTCATAGATCTCAGCAAGGAAATCCTGAATCTCCCGGCGGACTATCTGCTGGGAATAGTGCCCGCTTCCAATACAGGTGCTTTTGAAATGGCGCTCTGGTCGATGCTGGGTGCGAGAGGTGTTGATGTGCTTGTCTGGGAAAGTTTTGGCGCCGGCTGGGCAAATGACATCACTAGCCAACTGCAACTGACAGATGTCCGGGAATTTCATGCCGACTATGGCGAACTGCCAGACCTCCGCCAGGTGGATGCTGGAACAAGAGATGTCATCTTCACCTGGAACGGCACAACATCCGGCGTCCGGCTAGCCCATGCCGACTGGATTCCAGAGGACCGGCAAGGACTGAGCTTCTGCGATGCGACTTCCGCTGTCTTTGCCATGCCTGTGGATTGGCAAAAACTGGATGTTGCGACCTGGTCCTGGCAGAAGGTGCTGGGGGGTGAAGCTGCCCACGGTATGCTTGCCCTGTCCCCTCGTGCGGTAGAACGGCTGGAAGGCTACAAACCCACCTGGCCCCTGCCCAAAATCTTCCGCATGACAAAAAACGGCAAACTCAATCAGAATATCTTTGCGGGCGTCACTATCAACACCCCCTCCATGCTAGCGGTGGTGGACCAGTTGGATGCCCTCCACTGGGCGCAGAATGAGGGCGGGCTTGACTGGCTCATTGCCAGAAGTGAAGCCAACCTCAGGGCCGTCGCTTCCTGGGTGCATGGCTCGGACTGGGTGAAATTTCTCGCCAAAGATGAGGCTATCAGATCATCAACCTCCATCTGCCTGATGATCGCAGACCCTTGGTTTACCGAACAGACTGAAACAAGACAGAGAAGACTAATCAAGCAGATGACCGCCCTGCTTGAAGCAGAGGAGGTCGCGCTAGATATTAGCAACCACCGGGACGCTCCTCCGGGATTGAGGATTTGGGGCGGAGCGACGGTGACCCTGGAAAATATCACCAGGCTCCTGCCCTGGCTGGACTGGGCATGGGCAAGTATCAGGACCGAGGAATAATAGATTGCACCGCCGGCCCTGCTACAACTGTGCGGCACACAACTGTGCGGCACACAATATAGCCGAAGCGTCTCAGTCTACCTGCCAGGTGTGCCCACTTCTCAGCAAGGCATTCAGATCCGCTGGAGGTTTCTTGTCCCGCACCGCCTGGCGCTGCTGATAGACCCCATCAACGAACTCTGGCGCCATCGGATCACAATAGAGAATGCCAAGGGGCTCAGGGAAGGCCGGCGCCTTGAGGTCAGCAAGCATCTGCGCCAGGACCATGTTGCCTTCATCATGGACAAGCAGGTCAGCCTCGGTCACGCCATCTTCACCCAAGGTGACAATTTCCAGCGCTAACCTTTTTGGATTCAGGCGGATACCCCGCTGATTATCTGCACCAAAGGTCAGCGGCTTCCCATCTTCCAGGACCAAACGGGTATCGGCGGCTGACTTCTTGTCCTTGATATATTCAAAGACACCGTCGTTGTACACCGGACAGTTCTGATAGATCTCCACAAAGGATGCCCCTTTGTGTTCATGGGCACGTAGCATCACTGGTGCCATCTGTTGCGTTTCCGTGTCAATAGTCCTTGCCACAAATTTGGCGCCCGCACCCAGAGCAAAAGAACAGGGACGAAGCGGCGCATCAACTGAACCGTCCGGTGTAGAAGGTGACTGGGTACCAGTCTTTGAGGTGGGCGAATACTGCCCCTTGGTCAGACCGTAAATTTCATTATTGAACAACAAAATCTGCAAATTCACATTGCGGCGCAATAAATGTGTCATGTGGTTGCCGCCGATACTGAGCCCATCACCATCTCCGGTAATCACCCAAACATCCAGTGCTGGATTGGTCAGCTTTACGCCGGTGGCGATGGCTGCCGCTCTACCATGAATAGTATGGAAGCCATAGGTATTCATGTGATAAGGGAAACGGGAAGAGCAACCAATCCCAGAGACAAATACAATGTTTTCCTTTGGCTGGTTAATCTTTGGCATTAATTTTTGGATGGTTTTCAAAATAGCGTAGTCGCCACATCCAGGACACCATCTCACCTCCTGGTCCGAGGTGAAGTCTTTAATCGTCAAGGGCTGTGCTGATGCGTTCATCTGCTCACTCCTTCCAATTGCACCTTGATAGCCGCTTCAATTTCACGAATCTTGAAAGGTTGCCCGGATACCTTGTTAAGTGGCTGGGCATCAATCAGATACTTGGAACGAAGCACGGCAACAAACTGCCCGGTGTTCATTTCAGGCACTAGAATCCGGTCATAGGTCTTCAGCAAATCACCAAGATTGGTCGGCAGCGGCATGAGATGGCGGACATGGATGTGGGACACATCCATATCCTGCTGACGGCAATGCTTCACCGCCTGATGGATGGCACCATGGGTGGACCCCCAGCCCACAACCGCCAGCTTCCCGCCTGGTGCTCCCAGGGTGATTGACTGCTCTGGAATGAACTGGGCAATCCCGTCAATTTTTGCCTTGCGAAGAGTCGTCATCTTCTGGTGATTATCAGAATCATAAGAAATATCGCCACTGGCAAAGTCCTTTTCAATACCGCCGATGCGATGCTCCAGCCCCGGGGTACCAGGTTTTGCCCAAACTCTTGCCAGGGTGGATGCATCCCGGTTGGCAGGTGTAAAGCCATCCGGGTCAGTGGCATGGGTGACGGGAAAAGGCTCATAAGTATTGATATCAGGCAGATGCCAGGGCTCAGAGGCATTAGCAAGATAGGCATCACTCAGCAGGATCACCGGCGTCATAAACCGGGTTGCCAGCCTGATTGCCTCAATGGCGACCTCAAAGCAATCGACCGAGGTTGATGCCGCAATCACCGGCACCATCGTATCCGCATGTCTGCCGAACAGCGCCTGGTTCAGGTCAGATTGTTCGGGTTTGGTCGGCAATCCCGTTGAGGGTCCTGCTCGCTGGGTGTTAATGACCAGGAGCGGCAACTCGGTGGCACAGGCAAGGGAAATGGCTTCTCCTTTTAGGGAGATACCGGGACCAGAACTGGAAGTCACCCCCAGAGAGCCGGCAAAGGAAGCGCCTATGGCGGCACAAGCGGCGGCAATTTCATCCTCAGCTTGAAAAGTAATGACCTCAAACTCTTTTAATGCCGACAGGGTATGCAGCAAACTGGATGCAGGGGTGATGGGATAGGACGCAAAGGTCAGGGGTAACCCGCTCAGTTGGCTACCGGCGAGAAGTCCGTAGGCAAGCGCTTCGGTGCCGGTGGTGTTCCGATACAATCCAGGCTCAACATCGGCCCGGGGTACCATGTAGATTTCCACACCCGATGGCAGTTCCGCCGTCTCGCCGTATGCATGTCCTGCATTCAAAGCGGCTATGTTTGCCTTGGCAATTTCCGGTCTGGCGGCAAACTTCTTTTCCAGCCCGTCAATGGTGGCATCCCGATTACGATCGAAGAGCCACATCACCAACCCCAGGGTCCACATGTTTTTACAACGCACCGCAAACCGATGCGACAAACCAAAGTCTTTGACCGCCTCAACAGCCTGTTTGGTGATATCAATTGCCATCACCCTATAGGCATCAAGCGATCCGTCCTCCAGAGGATTGGTCTTGTACCCGGCACGGTTCATATTTTTGTCAGTGAAGGCACCTGCATCAACCAGGATCAGCCCGCCCGACAGGAGGTCCTTCAGGTTGGTGATGAGTGCCGCCGGATTCATCACCACCAGTACATCAACATCATCGCCAGCCGTGGTGACATCTTCCGCGCCGAAGTAAATCTGGAAAGCCGAAACACCAAAGGTGGCACCTGCAGGTGCTCTGATCTCTGCCGGGAAATCCGGGAAGGTAGCGAGATCATTGCCGTAGATCGCCGTCGCTTCCGTGAAGTTGTTCCCGGTAAGTTGCATCCCGTCACCCGAGTCACCCGCGAACCGCACCACGACGCTCTTGGCATGAATGACACCATCCTGATTGACAAATTTTTCAACTGTTGACATGGAGTTTATTTTCCCTTGCTGCGCGTCTGGGCTTTTCGTATCCGGGTTCCTTCTGCCCGATTTCCCGCAAACTTCTGGAAATTACGGCGGTGATATTAACAGAAAGAGCCACAGAAAGAGCAGCAGAAATATCAGGACAGGCAGAAAC
>DKIG01000022.1 GCA_002454165.1 Gammaproteobacteria bacterium UBA6724 | reverse complement strand
CCGTGTCAAGCACGGAATGACGGATCTGGGGGAATGACGGAGCTGGGGGAGTGCCAAAGGTATCTGAACCTATACAACCAGGCGGCCGGAACTTTTTACAACCTCTGTATTTTGCCCGAACAACGTCTTGCATTCTCCGCAGAGTCATGTATCATATTGATACATTACCCGTAAGGAATCTGACTGTCTTTCCGTTAGAGAAGCGGAAACTAAGATCCATGCTTATGCGTCGGGTGACTTTGAATTGACCTATACCAAACATGCAATAAATCGTTGCCAGGAAAGGGGCATTATCATATCCGATGTAATGCACATTCTTGCTTGTGGCTTCATTGACGAAAAACCTAAGGCATCAAGCCGACAAGGCTATTGCAAGTATAAAATATGCGGCAAATCACCAAACTCTGGTAACCGAGAAATATGCTTGGTCGTTATTCCCGATCCCGGGACGCCAGCAATAAAAATCATTACCGTCATGTGGAGGGATTCGCAATGACTTCTCAGATAAAAAATCACCATTACACAGAAAGCGGACTATCTAATGTTTGGATTCAAGGTTTATCTACGGTAGATGATGAGGGGAAAAAGGTGCTCAGGATTCCGAACATAAGAAGTCTGCATAGATTGATCTCAAAAGTAGTTCTGACATCAGACGGCTCCCTGACTGGGCCCGAATTGCGGTATCTGCGTACCGAAATGGGACTGACACAAACGCAGCTGGGCAAACTGGTGCATCGTCAGCGATTGACTATTGCGCGTTGGGAGAGCGGAGAAAGCACATTAGACGGGGCAACTGAAGCCTACATCAGAATACTTGCATGCAAGAAACTGGGGTTGGGAGATGCTGACCCGGAAGAAGTCAGTGGCAGATGCAAACAGATCACTATTGATAAAGTACCTATTCGTATAAATGTGACGGGTTCCAGCGGCTATCGCCTCGTTGCTTGATTCCAAGCGGTAGCAACGACATCATCTATAACCAGTCATCTATAAACACTCAGGCAACAAAGCCCTGAATCTGTGCCGCGCGGGCGCGGGATATTTCCGGCGAACCCAGCATTTGTCGATTGAAGCCGACGCGTTTGAACCAGTAGTGCAACCCTAGCAGATCGGTGAAGCCCATCCCGCCGTGAACCTCAGTCGCGGTTCTGGTGACAAACTTGCCAACTTCCGACAGTTGCGCCTTGGTGTGGCAAGCAATCATACTGGCTTCCTCTGGCAACTCATCAAGCGCATGAGCGGCATACCAGACCATCGCGCGGCAGGGCTCCAGACTTGCCGCCATTTCCGCACACATGTGCTTCACAGCTTGGAAGGATGCAATCACGCGGTTGAACTGTTCCCGCTGCATGGCATAAGCCACTGCCTGATCAAGAGCGTACTGAGCGGCTCCAAGCGTATCAGCAGCCATGGCAACCAGACCTGCATCCAGCGCCTTGATGTAAATCCTGGGGTCGTCGGATATAAGATCTGCTGCCACCTTGTCATAAACCAATTCGCAGGTGCTGCGTGTTTTGTCGATGGTCGTCAGTGGATTTCTGGTCAAACCGACTGCATCGGCTGAGACAAGATAGATACTACGATCTCTGAGGGTGACCAAATAATCGTCTGCTTCTGCATCCAGCACAAACAAGGACTTACCAGAAAGTTTGTTACCAGAAACGCTGATACCAGACTGTGCTCGGGCACCAATTCCCTCTCCAAATGCTACACCAATGCGATGCTGCCCCGTCACCAGATTGCCGAGCAAGGCATCCTTTCGTCTGGCGGCTTGTAGCGTAATCGGTGCTATCACGGCACTGCTTATGTAGGGAGAAGGCGTCACATGATAGCCGAGACACTCAGCGACAATCGCGGCATCCAGGCTACCGAGGCCAATACCGCCATTCGCCTCGCTGACCAACAGCCCCGGTATCCCCAGATCAGTCAGCCCCTGCCATACCTGCTGGTCATTCTTTTCCCCCGTGGCGATTTCACGCACGGTATCAAGCGGCACCTGGTCGGTTAAAAATCTATTGACGCTGGTTTGTAGCAAGATCTGCTCTGGGGAGAGTCCAAAGTCCACAAGGGGTGCCTTATCTTTTAGCTGAGTAGGTGGGTTTATTATTCAGTTTCGTTGCTTCTCAAATCTGGGTTCTTTGGGCATACCAAGCCCTCGTTCACTGATAATGTTCTTCTGTATCTGCGAGGTTCCGCCGCCAATAATCAAACCGAGGAAGTACATATATTGATACTGCCAGGAGCCCGCGTCTCTCAGGTATGGATTGTCGCCATAGGCAAGGCCAATTTCACCCATCACATCAATGGCAAAACCCTCAAGTTCGTGGCGCAGTTCTGTGCTTTGCAGTTTGACTATCATCCCGGCAAGTCTGGCATCCTGGTTTCCGTTGATCCGTGCAGAAAGCAAGCGCATGTCATTACACTGCATGGCGAGCACCCTACCTTGAATTTTCATCAGTCGGTCACGGAATACGGGATTGTCTATCAGCCTCTCGCCGTTGACCGTCTCGCTTTCCATCAATTTGATCACGCCATTTAAGCGAGACTGAGCCGCTTCCGAGGGCGCCAGGGAGCCGCGTTCAAAGCCGAGTATTGCATTGGCGACCTGCCAGCCCTGTCCTCGTTGACCGACTATCTGGTGCTTCGGCACACGGACATCAGTAAAAAAAACTTCATTGAAATTAACACTACCGGTCATATCAACCAGAGGCCTGATTTCAATACCGGGGGTATCCATGCTAAACAGGAGAAAGGAAATACCCTGATGCTTGGGTGCGTCTGGCTCGGTACGCACCAGGCAGAAAATAAAATCGGCGGAGTGTGCGGTGCTGGTCCATATTTTCTGACCATTCACTACCCATGCCTCGCCATCAAGTTCTGCCTTGGTGGTCAGGCTTGCCAAGTCACTGCCGGCACCCGGCTCCGAATAACCCTGGCACCAGACCAGGTCGCCGTAAATGGTCGGCTTGATAAATTGCTGCTTCTGCTCCTCTGTACCCATCTCCAACAACACTGGCGTCAGCATAGAAATACCCTGACCGCTCAGACCCATGTTGATCTGCTTTCTGGAAAACTCCTCGGCAATGATGCGGGATTTGATGATGTCCGGCTCGGCACCGTAACCGCCATATTTCTTTGGAATGGTACGGGCAGCGTAGCCCTTCTCAATGAGGAGCTTCTGCCAGTGCCTGCCTGCATCACCTCCGGCGACACTTTGCTTCGGGGATTTGTCGCCGTGCTCGGCAATAAACTGCTTCACCTCTTCCCGGAATTCTTCATATTCCGAGCCAAAAGAAAGATCCATCTGTTGCTTCCGAGTCGTTCGTGTGAGGTTGATAAGAGTGGCTACAAGGTTATCATAGCCAACCCCAGTTTTCGGCAGAGAGTGCTCTGTCCCCTCCTGAATGAGACCAACATCATGGAACCTATGGCCAAGATCGCACTTAGAGCAGCACGCCTGGCAGGGCAGGTGATTGTCAGGGGGTTTGACCGACCTGATCTGGTCAGGGTCTCAACCAAGGGACACAACGACCTGGTCACCAATATCGACCGAGAGGCGGAGCAGATTATTCTGGCAACCCTGGGTGAGAAGTATCCGGATCACAAGATGACATGCGAGGAGTCTGGCACGAAGGAGGGGGATTCAGACTACGAATGGATTATTGACCCGCTGGACGGCACCATGAACTTTGTTCGCCAGATTCCGCACTTCTGTGTATCCATCGCCTGCATCCACAAGGGCAAGCCCAGCCATGCGGTGGTGTTTGACCCGATTCGACAGGAAGAATTCGTAGCCAGCCGCGGCAGGAGTGCCTATCTGAACGGGCGGCGAATCAGAGTGAGCAGTGTGGAGCAGATGAACGGTGCCGTGGTTTGCACCGGCGGGCAGGTCGGGCAAGAGTATATAGCGGGCGAGGTAAAGCTCGTCCAGCACCTAATGGAGCAAGGCAGCGTCATACGACAACCCGGTAGCGCCGCGCTTGAACTCGCCTACATTGCCGCGGGCCGAATTGATGCCATGTGGATGCGGGGACTCTCGCCCTGGGATCTGGCTGCTGGCATATTGCTCATTACTGAAACAGGCGGCCTGGTAGGGGATTTTGACGGCGGTGCTAATTACATGAAAACCGGTAACATTGTCGCCGGCACGCCCAAATGCTTCCGGCATTTAACGGCAAGGGCGAAGCAATATCTGACCTAGGATTGCGTGGGGCAGGCCGGGCTAGACCACCGAGTTCGGCTCATCGGCACCTTCCTTGACGGGCAGTGCCAAGTCTTCTTTTGAGATATTCATGACAAGGAGAGCATTGCTTGCCACATACACGGATGAATAGGTACCCACCAGGACGCCAATAATCAGACCAATAGCAAAGCCTCTAATCAATTCACCACCGAGAAGTAGCAGGGCGAACAACACCAGCAAGGTAGTAAAAGAGGTCACCAGGGTGCGACCAAGCGTTTGGTTCAGAGAGACATTGATAATATCAATGGGGTTTGCGCGGCGAATCTTGCGGAAGTTTTCCCGGATTCTGTCTGATACGACAATAGTGTCATTCAAAGAGTAGCCAATAACAGCCAGCAGAGCAGCCAGCACCGTCAGGTCAAAATTCCAGCGCGCCACCGAAAATACGCCGAGGGTGATGATCACATCATGGAACAAGGCGATGACAGCCCCTATGGCAAACTTTAACTGGAACCGAAAAGCAACATAAAGCAGGACGACGCCAAGCGCAGCCATCAGACCAATGCCACCTTGATTGGTGAGTTCATCCCCTACAGCAGGGCCAACGAATTCCGAACGCCGCAGAGTAACCGGACTGTCTGAGCCCTTGCGTAGTGTTTCTATGAGCCGGTCACCTAGGCGGGCATTTTCCTTCGTATCAAGATTCTTTTGCGGTGGGATGCGGACAAGTATGTCTCTATCAGAACCAAAGTATTGAACTACATGTCCCGTGTAACCAGCCTCGGTGAGCTTTCTGCGTATCGCCACCGGATCTGCCGGCCCTGTATAAGCCACCTCCACCAGGCTGCCGCCGGTGAAATCAAGGCCCCACTCCACCTGGTTCACCGCCAGCGAAATGAGTGACAGGGTGACCAACGCAGTGGACGCCAGCATGGCAACCTTGCGATAGCCCATAAAATCAAACTTGTAATTGAGAGTAGCCATCAGATTGCCAGGCTACTCACCTTACGGCCGCCATAGATTATATTCACAATTGCCCTTGTGCCCATGATGGCGGTGAACATGGATGTGAGGATACCGATAGACAGGGTCACCGCAAAGCCTTTCACGGGTCCCGTCCCGATGCTGTAGAGAATCACTGCGACAATCAATGTGGTCAAATTGGCATCCAGAATGGTGACGAGCGCCCGTTCAAAACCGGTATTGATGGCTTGTTGCGGCGGTAATTTATTCTTCAACTCCTCCTTGATGCGAGAGAAGATCAACACATTAGCATCAACGGCCATACCAACCGTCAACACAATACCGGCGATACCCGGCAGTGTCAGTGTGGCGGAAAGGCTAGACATCACGGCAACGAGTAGCACCAGGTTAACCAGCAACGCGATATTCGCCGCCACGCCAAACACCTTGTAATAAACAAGCATAAACAGCACGACGAGACCAAGACCAACGGACACCGAGAAGGCACCGAGGTCTATATTCTCTTGCCCCAGACTGGCGCCAACGGTTCTCTCCTCCACGATGAACATATCGGCGGCAAGCGCACCTGCCCGAAGTAACAATGCCAGTTCCCGAGCTTCACCCGCCGCCAGGCCAGTGATACGGAATTTTCGTCCCAGCGCGGCTTGCACAGTCGCCAGGCTGATGACTTTCTTGTCAACATAGGGCACAGATACTAGCGTTTCTTGACCATCAACTATCTCATAACGGTCACGGGTCTTCGTCTCAATAAATATCACTGCCATGCGACGGCCAATATCGTGGCGTGTTGCGCGATGCATTGACTCACCACCCTTAGCGTCCAGATCAATGTTGACCTGCGGCAAACTTGAATCCGGATCAAAACCTACCTGGGCGTCAAACACGCTGTCCCCGCGGAGAATAATATCGTTTGATATTCTTACATCGCGCCCCTCGTAGATATGCTCCTGAACATTCGCCCGTGAAGCATTGGGCTCTGCCTCCATTCTGAATTCCAGTGTGGCTATTTTACCCAGTATCTTCTTGGCTTCTGCTGTGTCCTGAACGCCCGGCAGATCAACTACAATCCGGTTTCTGCCAAGTCGTTGCACCAGCGGCTCCGCAACTCCCAACTCGTTCACGCGGTTACGGATAGTTTGCAGGTTTTGCTGCACGGCAAAGTCCTCCATCTCCCGCACCGAATCCTGGTTTATCGTCAGCCGAACAAAGGGTTTATCTGTCTCCCCAGATTCAATCAAAAACTGCTGGTAGCGATCCTCTATCTTGCTCCTTGCCCTGTCTCTGAGCTCGGCATTGGCAAAACTGATTTCCAGGACACCAGGAGCAACAGAGGAAAATCCTGAGTAGCGAATCCGGTCTTCTCGCTCCCGCAGCATCTGTTTGAGTGCCTGCTCCAGCCCGGCAACCCGCTCCTCTATCGCCGCTTGGGTATCCACCTCCATCAAAAAATGCACGCCACCCCGGAGGTCCAGTCCGTACTTCATCGGTTTGCCACCTAGATCGTCCAGCCATGGCGGAGTTGTCGGGGCTGTGTTCAGCGCCACAACATATTCTCTGGGAAGATTCTTGGGGAAGTTATGCAATGCCCGCTGGATAATTTCCAAGCCACGGAGCTGTGCGTCATCATCAGGGAAGCGGAGCAGCGCATTGCCATCATCCAGCGTCGCGCCAAAGAACTGGATGCCCTTTTCTTCAAGGCTGGCAGTGGCTTTATCCAGCACCTCGTCACTGACCCTGAGGGCGGCCTCCTCCATGGATATCTGTACCGCAAAATCTGGCGGATAGATATTGGGTAGCGCGTAGATAAAGCCCAGCAGGACAGGCACTAGAACCAGAAGGTTCTTCCACAAGGGATAGCGATTTATCAAGGACAATCAACCATCAGATAGATTTAATAGTTCCTTTTGGCAGCGCGGCAGCGACTGCGCCTTTTTGCAGCCTGAGTTCCACATTTTCAGCAACTTCAAACACGAGATATTGCTCTTCAATCTTGGTAATCCTGCCAATCAAGCCGCCATTGGAAACCACCTCGTCCCCCACTGCAAGCCCGGCAAGCAGAGCACGATGCTCTTTGCTACGTTTGCGCTGAGGACGCCAGACTATGAAATATAATATCAGCGCGAAAGCCACAATAAAAAGCATATCAGCACCAGGGAAAAGCCCTTCCGCACCAGCCTCGGCAGCCATCGCCTGTGGAATAAAAAAATTAATCATAACAAACTCCAAATCCCTCTAGTCCAAACCCGGACGCGCCATTGTCGCCGAATCGTGGTCTGTTTAGCAATGGCAATTAAAAAGGTTGTTAATACGAAATGGTAAAATTCCGCAGAGAAAAGGAATTATATCTTGAGCAGTAAAATGATGATGAAGATGTAATAGTGATATATAGCCTGTGGATTATTCGGATTCATGCTCATGTCTATCCTTCATTGGAACCATTACTTTACGGAAAGTGAGTGATATCCGTCGCTTGCGCTCCTTTCCTGCTTCTTTTTTCCTTTTTGGTATTTCGTGAGTCCAGTTATACCTAACTTCTCCACTCATTATGGCCACGCTTCGTTGCTCCAGAACCCATTCAACTTTGGATGTGGTTTCATGCTTTTCACGAAACCACATCTTCCACGACTCCAGCAAGCTGATCGTGGCAATGTCGTCTGCAAATCTACTGCTATCAGTGTGCTTCCCAATGCCCTGTTCTCCTTTATATTCATTTACAATTACTTGATCAGGTATTTCTTTTACCAGACCCTCTGAATGAAGTTTTTGTGCAATTTTATTAGCCCATGGCGGCAACTCGCCAATCCGCATAGATTCATTTATCTCACGATCCCTGTAATTATATTTCCACCCATAGTGCTGGACACGCCGTTTAAGTTCTTTTGACCACTCCACTTTTTCGATTTCATTAAGGATATCTTTTTCTTCTCTCTCATTAATGAAATCGGGTATATACTTCAGGCCAGCAACTTGTGGATGTTCGTCTCGTGTATCAAGGATTTTCGGGGTTGGCGGTGAATCTAATAATCCGCTCTCTTCTGCGACTAATTGCCGAAATCGTTCAACATCGAGTGTTTTCTCGATTGGAAAATCTTTCGGAAGTTGTATACAAACCTCACCCTGAACATCCAATTGTCGGTCAGACTTACCTAGCACCTTTATGGTACCAGCGCCAGAAAGCGAGAATTTGCTATCCTTGAAACAAATCCTTCGGTGAATACACGGCCAGTCCAGTTTCTCTGCAACACTTTGTGCCTGACTTTCTATTTCAGCATCTTCATAGTTCGCCACATACCATGCACCGCGTTCTTTCACACGCCGTTGTTTAAATTCTTTATCTCCCCAAGACAGCACGAAGAAATCGGAGTCTCTTCGCCACTGTATCTTTTCAGCGTCATATAATGGCCACTTCATATCAGATGTCTCTGATGAATACATTCGCAATGCGTGAATTGACAGAAGTTCACGCTGTATGGCATCGCCCCGGAATTGTTTATCTAACCTCTTATACCCACACAAGAGTCCGCACAATACCGCCGCCGACCATCCGACCGCGGGCGGCATATCAGGCATTTCCTTGAACCATGTATTGAATCTCACTGGCTCTGAACGAGTCAGCACCATCTGAATCATCATCCAGACAGGATGATCTCGCCAATCTTTGAGTTGCATCACTGACTCTGCACGCAAGAGACTATCTGTGTCCTTTAACCATTCTGATATTTCTTTTTTCAAGTCCTTTGACCGCTTACGCCGTAAGACCACATCAGCAATTTGTTCCGCAAGCTCTTGAGGGCGGACATATTTTTCAATTGATTGCTTCCGAAACACCTCTATGGCGGCTAACCAAAAAGATTCCTGCAAATTAAGCTGATGAGTGCCTTTCAAGGATTGTTCCTGCCAGGGTGGAAACCGCCACCAGTTAGCTTTAACCTCGGCGACAGCAGAATCCAATTGCTTGGTGCGTCCAGGAGCTAAACTTGCTGTGAGAATGTCCATCCATGGATCAATAGCTGGTACCGCCCGTACTGCCATGCTCATGGCACCATGAATTGCATCCACGCCGCTCGGAACGGCAAACTCTTTAGTTTTTTTAGGGTGCGATATATCAGATTCTATATTTTGTTCACACCCGGCCCCGACACTGATAGATGTAGATGAAAAATCTACATTTGATACCTGTTGAGCCAGTCCCTCAAGGCGCACACGCTCTTCTTTTGTTGATACAGTCAATTCAGAGATTGCAAAGGTTGGAAGCACGCCGGGCCAGTACACCACCTTCTCCGTCGGCTCAATCTCACTGAGGCGAGATGACTCCCATTCCTTCCCATATAAGATGTGTACATCAAGATCAGGCAATTTCTTCACATCCAACTTTATGCCAACGTGTATTGGATGGTTCGCCAGGGACTCTTCCCTTTCATGGGCGTATGCCTCAACTCTAACCAGCACACCTTTATGTGGTGGCAGAGGACGCAACCAACCATCCTGCAATGCGTCAAATAATCGACGATGATTCACAAGCAACCCTACCCAACTCACTCTTGGACCACAGTCATCCGAGATGGAAGACTCAAACAGATCTGGTTCATTACAAGAACTCATGTGCGATCCAAAATATCTGAGCCTGGAAGGGCTGCTTCGGCCTGCGCCGATAAGGTTTTATTATCGTACACAAGGAACAAATTGTCTCTTGCTCGGGTACACATCATGTACATCGCACGACGTTCCGTATCAGTATTACAGGGAATAAAACTTTCAAGTTCCAGGATATACACCGCATCAAATTCTTGACCTTTCGTCGATTCCTTGTTTAGAACTGTCACACCTGGTTTGAGCACGTTAATACTACCTTCATTTCGTTGATCGGATGTATAAAAATTGACTTGTTCCTTAGAAAGATTCTTGCATAACTCTTCATAAATAATGCTACCAATATTGTTTCTATTGACGATGATTCCAACACAGCCCCCTCGATTCTTAAACCAATTCGACACTAGGTCAGCGGTATCCTTATGATTCTGTCTCCGAATAAGACGGGGAATCTCACCTGAAGAAGAGCGCAATACTTTTGCAACAGGTAACCCACCAGAATGGAAGTGCTCTGCCAATCTGCCTATCTCTTTTGTATTTCGATGATTCTTGCTAAGAATTTTAGGATCATCCAGCCCCGTTGCAACTTTTATCTTTTCAAGAGTTGTGTGCTCGACGTTAAGCGCTTGATCTTCATCCGCGAATACAGTCACCACATGTGAGACACGCTGGGAAGCGTATCTGAAGAAACCCTGCGGAAGATCCTGCCCTTCATCTACAACTAAGTGCGACTTGCTAATACCGGCATTTTTATGTCCTTTCAGGCTAGTTTGTATAGCGTTCCAGTCATAGTTGAACCGATCATTGGCTTCCTGTGGTGGTTCACTGCCTGTCCGTATTTTGTAGTCTCTCCTGATAAAACGATGCATCGTATCAATATCTATTTTTCTATTTTTCCCCATCATTAACTCTAGCAAACGCCGGAGCATGCGATTATAAGTGACGAGTGCAACGAATGATGATGCCGACTCCGAAGCTGCCATCTGTGCTCTCTGTATAGCAAGCACCGTTTTACCAGAACCTGGTGGGCCTACTACAAACAGAGACTGATCAAGAGGATATTCCAGCACTTCAAGCTGTTCCTCTACACTGCTAAGTTCTTCCCAGGTCGGGAGCCGCATTTTCAATCTCCCCCGAGTGACAAAATATTTTGTTCAGGGCGAAAAAACAAAGCATATCTAAGCTTATATGTTCGTATCTCTCCGGGCTGTTTTTCAATCTTGACCATCCCTTCATCATTGACACGCAACTCAAAGTCCGCATCTTGCAACGCCTTTCGGAAGGTTGGAAAGTTTCGATTAGCTTCAGATTGAGGCGAATTCGTGTAGAGGATCGTGACCGTACCACGACCAATTTTGTTGAATAATATCTCCAGTTCAGAAATGAGTGTCTCAACATCTAGAGTTCGGCTCGCGAGAAGGTAGGATACGATAATAATTACTGGCCTCCAGTTCGGCGCCGAACCCCAATCAACCGAGGAAATATCAGGCGACCACTGCCGATATACCCCATTCAGGTGTTTAGTAGCAGATGCCAATGTCTCACCAAGACTACGCATTGCTTGCGAATGATCTATACCAATGTAGTCAAACTGTGATTCAGAACCGATCTCACCGGCAAAAGCAAGTCCCCCGGTGAATGGTCCACATCCCACATCAATAACGACAAGATTTTCCTTAGGGGGAGTTTGATGGAAGAGTATGTGAAATGCCGCGGTGAGTTCTTCCAGGTGCCTTAGCTGATGGCAGTACGCATAAAGGAGAACACGATCGGCAGGAGATAAATCCTTCCAAGGCTCATCAAAATTAGCTTGGCCCCATTCCGTAACCTGCTCTCTCGCAACTGTAAAACTAATTCCAAGCAACGTTTCTGCAACAGACCGAGGATCTTTCTGCACACGATCAACGATCTCAGAACGGCGTAATTGTTTTATCCAATCAGGCAATTGAATGACCAATTCACTATCATCTATATGGTTCGTCATTTTTCGACCACTAAAAAACTCATTTTTGAGATGTACCACATCTGTCGCTAAAAATATCTTTCCACAACGATCTCGTAAACTACTGTTTTTCTCTATTAGTACTTTATCAACCTCTACATTAAAGAATATGTAACCTGGTGTCGAAAGATTGATATTTCCTGGAAAACGATGTCCAAAAGCTAAAGAGCCGCAGTACTTGATTTTCTCATTCACTCCCAGGCTTCATACACCCGGTCAATGTAATCATCCAGACTATTGGATTCAATAGCAGCGCGAGCACCTGCCATAAGTGCCATATAATAGTGTAGGTTGTGGATGCTGTTTAATTCGGCGCCAAGTATCTCATTACACTTGTCCAGGTGATGGAGATAGGCGCGGGAGAAGTGCTGGCAGGTATAGCAATCACAGGCCGGGTCCAACGGGCTCCCGTCTGTTTTGTGAGACGCATTGCGTATTCGCACCAGCCCCCGAGATGTAAACAGATGTCCGTTACGGGCGTTACGAGTGGGCATGACGCAATCCATCATGTCAATGCCGCGGCGCACACTCTCCAGCAGGTCCTGAGGCCTGCCCACACCCATCAGATAGCGCGGCTTCTCAGCGGGCATTGCGCGGGCTATGTGCTGGATGATACGCATCATCTCAGTCTTGGGCTCACCTACAGACAGGCCACCAATCGCATAGCCATCAAAGCCAATCTCAACCAAAGAGGCGAGTGATGTCTCGCGCAGATCTTCGTATATGCTCCCTTGAATGATGCCAAACAGGCTCTTGGCACTATTGACGGTGCTATTAACGGCACTTTTGGCAGCACTTCTAAAAGCACTTCTAAAACCGTCAACTTCAAAAGCCGCTTTACTTCTCTTCGCCCAACGCAGGGACAACTCCATTGACCTACTTGCCGCAGACCTGTCCACGGGGAAGGGCGTACATTCATCAAAACACATTACGACATCGGCATTCATCGCCGCCTGAGCCGCTATTGAAGTTTCCGGCGACAGGAAAATCTCATCCCCGTTCAGGGGCGAACGAAACTGGACACCATCTTCCGTGATCCTCCGCATATCCCCCAGACTGAACACCTGGAAGCCACCTGAGTCGGTCAGTATCGGACCGTCCCAGCCCATAAACCGGTGCAAGCCGCCCTGGGTCGCCACCGTTTCTGCACCTGGGCGCAGCATCAAATGGAAGGCATTACCGAGCAACATCTCAACACCCGCAGCGCGAAGACGATCCGGTGCCAGACCCCTGACCGCGCCGTAGGTGCCGCAGGGCATGAAGGTGGGTGTTTGCACCTGCCACAGATCCGGCGTCTCTTCCCCCAGATGCGTTCCCCGGGCAGCCTGCTCAGGCTTAACAAAAGTCATGGTGCCACGCCGGGCAGCGCCGTCTCTGTGCAAAATATCAAACTTCATCAGCGTCAGCGGGTAATCAGCATGGCATCACCATAACTGAAAAATCTATAATCTTTCCGAACCGCCTCGGCGTAGGCGCGACGGATTTCGCGCTGTCCTGCAAACGCACTCACCAGCATCAGCAGTGTTGAGCCAGGCAGATGGAAGTTGGTCAGCATCGCATCAACGCAGCGGAATTGATAACCCGGATAAATAAAAATATCGGTATCTCCCTGGTACGGACTGATATAACCATTCTTCGTAGCGGTTTCCAAAGAGCGGACGCTGGTTGTACCAACGGCAACAATACGCCCGCCCTGTTTGCGGCAGGTGGCGACGGCAGTACACACCTTGTCGGACACCTGGATATATTCTGCGTGCATCCTGTGTTGTTCAACCTCCTCAGTCCGAACCGGCTGGAAAGTACCTGCCCCGACATGCAAGGTGACTTCCGTTCGCGCCACGCCCTTGGCGTCAAGTGCTGTAAACACCGTCTTATCAAAGTGCAAACCCGCAGTTGGCGCCGCTACGGCACCGTCTTCCTGGGCGTAAATTGTCTGATAGCGGTCCAGATCAATTGTCTCGGCTTCACGGTTCAAATAGGGTGGCAAAGGTACCTTGCCAAAACGGGCGGCGATCTTGGCAGGTCCGGGGGGTGGAAAATCAAGGAGATAAAATTCCCCCTGACGACCCACCACCTTGATGGCTGGAAAATCCTGAGCAATATAAATCTCAGTGCCAGGGACAGGAGACCTGGTAGCCCGGATCTGAGCGGTTGCCCGTTGCTCTCCCAATATCCGTTCCAGCAAAAGTTCTACCTTCCCGCCAGTGGGCTTCCAACCAAAAATTCGTGCCGGGATCACGCGACTATTGTTGACCACTAGCAGGTCATTCGGCAGTAGCAAATCTGGCAGTTGAGCAAACAGATAGTGGCTCATCTCACCGGTTGACGCATCCAGGTGGAGCAGGCGGCTTGCAGACCGGACTTCCGTCGGATAACGCGCAATTAGTTGGCGCGGCAGTTCATAATCAAATTCACTGAGTTTCATGTTTGTTACTTTGGCGGGCAGTTGTTTGGTTAGCGCAGTTTGGTTGTTACAGTTACAGTTACAGTTACAGTCTCATTCGCACCACTGATTATAACAGCCAGCCCGACCGCCAACACAAAAGACCGGCCCGGTGAGTGCACCGCCTGTTACAACTGCCGCATGATTTTCGTATACTTCACTCCGCCCTCGCGAAACTCCACACGAAGCCGAATACCGGACGAATACAAATGAGCAATCAATTCTGTCGCCCCTACGATCATGAACGAGATGTCAACGCCGTCATACGCATCTGGCAGGAAGTCGGCTGGATTAAAGATGACGAACGGGATATTGCGGCACTGATTGATGTGCTACAGATAGGAAACACTGATGTCGCCACCATCAAGGATACGGCTGAATGCGCAGCGCAATGGACCTCTGGCACACTACGTTATCAGGATGAAACTCTGGCACTTGGTGCAGTCCTGGCGGTCACGACCAGCCATATTGCCAGAAGACTCGGTTTCGCAAGACAGCTCACCGCCAGGTCCCTGGCACACCAGTATGCTCAGGGTATGGAAGTCAGCGCCCTCGGTATGTTTGACCAGGGGTTTTACGACAAGCTGGGCTATGGCACCGGTACCAGCGAGAACAGGATTCAGTTTGACCCTGCTACCTTGATAGTTGACCGCCCCTTCCGGTCCCCCACCCGGCTAAGGCTTGACCACTATCATGATCTCCATCAGGCGCTGAGTCAGCGGCAGATGTTCCACGGTTCAATAGTGCTGGAGCCGGCAGCAGTGATTCAATCTGTGATGCGATGGACAGAAAAACCTTTCGGGCTGGGTTACTTTGATGGTCCCGGTCAGACACTCAGTCACTTCATCTGGGGTAGCACAGAGGGCGAGCATGGTCCCTATGAGATCTACTCTTATGCCTACGATGGTAAAGACCAGTTGATGGAGTTACTGGCATTGCTCAAGTCGCTTGCCGACCAGGTCAGCAGTTTCAAAATGCGCGAACCGGGTGAAATCCAGTTCCAGGATCTGCTGAGGCAACCCTTCAGGACCGGGCGGCAATCAAGAGGCGGTTCGCATGAACAGGGTTTTCGCGCGGCTGCCTATTGGCAACTACGCATCCTGAATCTTGAGGCGTGTCTGGCAAAAACGCACTGCCCGGGTCCCGGCGTCAAATTCAACCTGACGCTGACTGACCCGGTTGCCGAAATCCTGGAAGGCGACACCAGTTGGACCGGATTGGCGGGTGATTGGTGCATTACTATCGGTGAAGAAAGCTCAGCGAGGGTTGGTACTGAAGCCGGTTTACCCGGCATGAAAGCCAGCATCAACGCGTTTAGCAGGATGTGGTTTGGCGTCCGCCCAGCATCAAGCCTGGCGGTGACTGATGATTTGGTAGCCGAGCCTGAGTTGTTGCAAGCCATTGACAGGGTTCTGCGATTGCCCAGACCTCACTTCGGTTGGGACTTCTGAGCATCTTTGATACCAGATTGAAACTGGACAAAATGCAAAGAAAATCCATCTCTTTCCAGTTACACTAGACTGCAATCTGATACCCGGGGGCACCTAATGTCCGCCATCTTAAAATCCTCAGGCCTGCCACAAATAGAAAAAGCCATGAAGCATGCGGAGAGCTACCAGGAATGGAAGGCTCTGGCATTGGAGCACGATGCCATCTCTGGCAAAGAAGAATGGAAAAATAAAGAAAAATCAAAGAGTTACGACTACCAAAACATCAGAGCACGGCTGGATACCCTGAGAGATTTGAGAGCCAGAGAAGACTATTCTGGGCTTTTGTTTGCCCTGAATGAAGGCATCCACGGCAATCAGGGTGGCATGGGGCAAGCCTCCCTCTATGAACAGGCAAGATTTGGTGCCAAACGTCTGATTGAAGATTATGTTGATGAAATCGTCACCGTCATCAACATCATCAAAGACCTGCCCGCGGACATCATCCAGACTGAAGACAAGGTTAACTTTTTCCGTCGGGCAAGTCTCTGTTTTGGTCGTTCGGCACTCATGCTGAGCGGTGCGGGTTCCCTGGGACATTTTCACGGTGGCGTCATCAAGGCATTGGTGGAACATGATCTGTTACCCACTGTGATTTCTGGGTCCAGCGCCGGGGCTGTATTTGCGGCAGTCGTCGGGACCCATACTGAGGCCGAACTAAAGAGGCTGATATCCTCTGAGTTATTGTTGGATCCCTTGTCGGGAGAGGTTGTATCGGATGCGGCCGCTGAGAAGGTCACTGAGAAGACCGTTGAGAACACCATTGAAAACACCATTGAAAACACCATTGAAAAGATTGACGCCGCCACCCTGCGTCTGATGCTTGAGGCGGTCATTCCAGACATGACATTTCAGGAAGCGTTTGAGAAGACCGGCAAAAAAATCAGCGTCACTATCGCGCCGCTTGAGGAACATCAGACTTCACGATTGATGAACGCCATCACCTCACCCAATGTATTCATCCGCTCCGCCGTCCAGGCATCCTGTGCGGTACCGGGGGTTTACCCGCCGGTCATGTTAATGGCAAAGAATGTCTATGGCGAAACTCAACCCTATCTGCCGGGGCGCCGATGGGTTGATGGTGCCGTCACCGACGACCTGCCTGCAAAAAGGCTGGCAAGGCTCTATGCGGTCAACCATTACATCGTGAGCCAAGCGAACCCTCTGGCACTTGCGATGATGACCGCGGAGAGATCCGTGCTCTTGCCAAAACCCTTAAAAAACATGATGAAATACTGGAACCATGAATGGCTAAAAAGCGGCGAACGTTTTTCCAGACGATACCTGCGCGCCGTGCCGGACCTGGGCAAGGCGATGAGTATGTTTTATTCGGTGGCGGTGCAGGATTACAAAGGCGATGTCAACATCATGCCGAGTTTCAGCTATGTAAATCCGAGAAAACTCCTGGCGAAACTTCCCAAGGAAGAAGTCGCTACCCTGGTTCGCGAAGGGGAAAGGGCAACCTGGAGACGGCTTGAACAGATTCGCATCAGCACAAAAATTGGCCGCACCCTTGATGCCATTCTGGATGGATGGATCAATATCGGGGGACAGTGACCTGAGTATAATATTGAGTGCTTGTCATCACTTCTCTTTTAAAAACACCCAGTGCTTGCCGTCAAAAGTCCAGGTCAATGCAAGTGGCAGGTCATCCGAGGCAAACCCGGCACTGAATTGATATTCGCAAGGCTCAAGTTGCCAGTGTTGGTCCCTGTCAGGCTGGTCATCAAAATACATTAAATCGGAATCGGAAATTTCAATGGCAAGCTCAGCCATGTCCCCCGGTCTCAACTCCACTCTGCCAAAGCCCTTTAGTTCCTTTACGGCACGCAACACTTTGGACCCGCGGCACGAAACATAAACCTGGGGAAGATTTGCACCTGAGACGGTACCTATATTCCTGACAGCAATGATGAAGCGAAAACCTTGCTCGTCCCTTTCAGATTGGAACCTTTCCAAAGTAAATTCCGTATAGCTGAGACCGAAACCGAAGGGATAGAAGGGCTGGGTCCCTGCCCGGTCAAGATACCGGTAACCGTGAAACAGATCATGCGTGATCTCCAGCGCGGTCAGGTCCCAATCTAGCAACTGCTCCATGCGAGATGGAAACGTCATCGGCAATTTACCCGAGGGGTTGACCTCGCCAAACAGGGTTCGGGCAACCGCATTGCCGCCCTCACAGCCTGGATACCAAATCATCATCAGGGCATCTACCCTATCCACCCAGTCTGTCACCTCCATCGCGCTACCGCCTTCCAGCAACACAAGGGTCCGGCAAGTATGACTGCTAACCTCTGCTATCAGTTTTTCCTGCTCCGCCGGCAGTCGCAAACTGGTACGGTCACCACCGCGCGCCAGTTCCTTGCCCTCAACTTCCTGTTGCATGGTCGGGATAAATTCACCTTCTTCAACATAGGTCAATCCTGCCACCAGAATGCAGACATCAAACTCTGACAGACGGCTCAGATCATCATCCGTTCTGAAGTATTCCAGCGAAGCCCGGTTGACAAATTTGACCAGTCCTTGCCAGGGGGTCGTAACACTAGTAGAAGTCACGAAACTGCTACCCCTGTCCCCAAGATTGGCGGTGTCTGCAAGATCTCCGACAACAGCAATACGCTGGTCGGCTGAATCCACCAACGGCAGCAGGTCGTTATTTTTCAAAAGCACGAAGGATTTTTCGGCAACCTCTCGGGCGAGTGCTAGATGCGCATCGCTCTCCGTGACTGGTTTGCTCCCCGGAGCGGGTGCGGCAGGCTGCTTCATTGGCGCGGTCTGCCAAGCAATTTTTTGGTAGAGCGCATGTGCAACGTTTCTGGTAATCGTCGCTATATCAATTTCCCCGGAATCAAGTGCCGTATCAATTTTGTCCCGCTCATACCAATAGGCAGCGGGCATCTCTATATCCATACCCGCATTGAGCGCCGGACCAGTAGAGGGCGTACCAAGAAACCAGTCTGATACTACAAAGCCGGTAAAACCCCAATCATCACGCAGAATGTCCGACAGGAGAATCGGTTGTTCGCCACAGTAAATGCCGTTCATTTTGTTGTAAGCACTCATTACTGAGCCAGCAGCACCTTCCGTCACGCAGCGGCGAAAATGCGGCAGATAAACTTCATGCAGGCTACGGGCATCAATATTGCTACTCAGATCAAACCGGGTCATTTCCAGGTTGTTAAGTGCGAAGTGCTTGAGACTAGCGAGTACATGATTTTGTACACCTGATACAAACGCAACCGCCATTGCGCCCAGGTGAAAAGTATCCTCGGAGTAGGTTTCCTGAGCTCTGCCCCAACCAGGATGTCGCAAGAGGTTCATCGTCGGCGCCAAAATGACATTACCGCCCTTCTCCGCAATCTCTAGCCCCATGGCAATGCCAACTCGCTTCTCAAGACCCGGGTCAAAGGTCGCGCCTCTGGCAATCGCTACCGGGAAGGCAGTTGCCCGCCCGACGCGCGCACCACGGGGACCATCTGCCATCTTGTAAGGCGGGATGCCCAGTGCTTCATCGCCGCCAGCGTAGTAGAAACCATCAATCGGCTCGGACTGCCAGCCGTGAATCTCGTGCAGTTTTTGTTCAAGGGTCATTTTGCCCAGCAGACGCTCAACCTCTGCCTGGACTGCCTCATGATCAATCTCCAGTCCCTTATTGCCCGCATGGATTTTTTCTTTATCAAATGCCAGGACAGGCATATTGGTTTTTCTGGTCTCCACTGCGCTTGTTTTAGTACCTCTTGTTTTAACCAGGCTAGTCTTAGTCCTTCTTTCGGCAATACCAGATTGAACTCAATCTGGAGTAATATGCTACTTTCGCATTAAAGACCCTATATCTTGAACAGTAAAAAAACCAGCAGGATTGAGATTGCGAAGCAGGCGCACAAATTTTCCATCGCGCACTTCACTATCTTTTCTGCAACCGAACGGGAAAACCTGCATGGGCACAACTTCCAGGTGGAGTGTCAGTTGAATGCGCCGGTGGGTGACGATGGCCTGATTTTTGATTATGGCATTATCAAAGGCATCCTCCACAATGTGTGTCACGAACTTGATGAGCATGTTGTACTGCCAGAGACATCGCCTCATCTCAGCATTGAAAGAGAAGATGAATATTTGATTGCGATTTTTAACAAGGAACGGCTACCATTCCTTTATAGGGATGTTATTACACTACCCATCGCCAACACGACGGTGGAAGAATTTTCCCACTATTTTCTAAATCGCGTCATAGATGACCCGGCACTACATACCCAGGATATTCTGGAGATGTCCGTTATTGTTTCATCAACGCCGGGGCAAAAGGGCATAGCCAGATGGGAAAGAAATAAGGGATAGCGTTTTGAAAACCGTCATCATCACCGGCGCAAGTAAGGGTATAGGCAAGGCTAGCGCAGAAACTTTCCGCCGTGCAGGTGACCGGGTGATCAACATATCACGCACCGCATCTAGCCTGACCGGTGTGGAAAACTGCCTGATAGATCTCAGCGAGGAGAAAGCGGAAGCGGCGGTGTTGCAATTTGCCGAGAAGGAAATTGAACCCGGGGTAATCATACTGGTTCACAATGCAGCAAGGCTGAGTAGTGACTCCGTCAGGGAGATTGACCTTGATAGGTTCAGGTCAGACCTGGCTATCAATGTCATCGCACCGCAACTGCTCAACAAGGCATTGTTGCCAAAGATGACGACAGGCTCTGCCATCATCTACATTGGTTCAACGCTGGCGACAAAAGCCGTAC
The DNA here is from genome assembly GCA_002454165.1 of Gammaproteobacteria bacterium UBA6724. Classification (GTDB taxonomy): domain Bacteria; phylum Pseudomonadota; class Gammaproteobacteria; order Pseudomonadales; family Azotimanducaceae; genus UBA9659. The sequence continues at coordinate 549 of DKIG01000022.1, read as the reverse complement.
CCGGTACATATAGTTATGTAGTCACCAAACATGCCCTGATCGGCATGATGCGTGCCACCTGTCAGGACCTTGTCGGCACTGGCATACATACCGCTTGTATTTGTCCCGGATTTACCGATACAGAAATGTTGCGTAGCGGTGTTGCCGACGATCAGGCAGTTCTTGACAGTCTCAAAAAGGCATCAATCTTTGGACGCCTTATTAAACCACAGGAAATTGCCGACACCATTTATTTTGCGGCAAACAATCCCGTGATCAATGGTGCTGTCATTCACGCTAATCTGGGCCAGGTTGAACACTAGGGTTCGTCAGTTGTATCTAATTAACCCCACAATGGAATGATATATTATCAAAAAAAGAAACTAGCTAATGGGGGTAGCATGCAAGAGATGATAGAAGTATCCAAGGCGATACATGAGAGGCGTGAACGAGTGTTCATCGTCTTGGCGGCATTTTTCCTCTGTGCGATGACGATGCTCAACATCATCGGCATTACCCGGTTTATTCAACTGGGACCCTTGGCATTGGCGGTCGGCGTCCTGCCTTATC
>DKIG01000049.1 GCA_002454165.1 Gammaproteobacteria bacterium UBA6724 | reverse complement strand
GACACTGTGCTCGGTCGCCCTGGCACTATCGGCAATTTCAACCCAGGGACTGGCGGCGGCGGGATAGGTGTTCGCGGTCCTGCTTTGGCGGTATTCATATCCGGTAATCGCCGCGCCGCCATCGTCGCCAGGCGGTGTCCAGCGCAAGGTAATTTCCCCATCGCCGCCGCGCGCGGTCACCTCGGTCGGGGCGTCGGGAATAGGTGCGTTCACAGTGAGGGTGAAGAACTTGGCGACCAGGCGGTCGTCTGAATTTCTGATGCCTATGTCAATCATCGTGTCGTCGGCAGTATCCGCGGCGACGGTGACCGCGACCTCCCAATCGGTGCCGCGTCTTTCGAGAAACTCTGATACGACAAAGAGGTAACCGCCAGCAATGGTGTTCAACAGGCCCGCCCCCCGGCTGTTGGTGGCGAGGCAGAAGAGACGCCCGCATTGGGGACCTTCGGGCGGCGCACTGCTGTAGCCCAGCTGCCCGCTTGCGTTGCTGAACAGGCCCAGGGCGAAGAAGTCGGAATTTTTAATCGTGCCTCGGGAGCGGTGCAGGGTGTAGTGATGCGTTTGACCGGCTCTGAGCCTATCAGGTCCCTTGAGGGTGAGCCGCAAGCCCCTGACATTGACCGAGCCCGCCTCTAGGGGCGGCGCGGCGGCCGCGGTACCGCTGACGGTGAAGGCTGAGTTGTTGAATAAATCATTGCCAGGCCCGACGCCCAGGGCGTCGCTGTTAATGGAAAGGGTGAAGGCACCCGCCGCAATCGGCACGAAGGTGATCTCGTAACTGCTGGTGTCTTGGTGATATGCGCTGGGTGGGTCGCCGACGCCGGCGTATTCCAGGGTCAGATCAACATTGCGCACCTGGGCAACATGCACATTGCTGCCGCTTGCGAAGTCAGATACGAAGTCGTCTGGATTCACGGCAAGACCATTGACCTTGGCAACAAAGGTGATGGTCGCCGTAATATGATCGCCAGCCACCAGGTGCGTCGGCAAGATGAATGAGGCGAGTGTCGGTCTTACTCCCACCAGGGTGCTGACTTCCTCGGAGGCATCGCCGGCACCGGCGGAGTTCACGGCGCGCACCTGGAAGTAGTATCTGACGCCGTTGTCAAGGTTGCGAACGAGCTCCCGCATCTGGCTAACACCGTTCGGCGAGGGTAGCCAGGGACTGGTGTCGGAGCTATGCATTCCGGCCGTCCTGCTGTGGCGATATTCATAATGAGAAATAGCAAAGCCGCCATCGTCGGGCATGGTCCAGAACAAAGTGGCGCGTTGGTCATCACCCTTGGCGATCACTTCAACTGGTGCATCGGGAATCGGCGTCTCCACGGTGAGGGTTTGGAATACCTTGACATAGTTGTTTCTTTGGGTTCTGAGGCCGATGATGACCTGGGTGTTGGCGCGGACGCTCTCGGCGACGGTGACCCTGAGCGTCCAGTTTGTCGTGTGATTATCAAGGAAGACGGCAGCGGCGTCAGCGTGGTGCCCAGGAGCTTCGCTGAGGCTCACACTGGTGGTAGTGATGGAGATGCAGTAATTGCTACCGCATTGCTGATTTGTCGTTCCTGGCTGACCTTCCGGCGGTGGCGGGCTGATGCCGACCTGGTCAGGCGTGCGGCTGAATAAGCCGACGCTGAAATAGTCGTCATGTACGATTCTTTCTCGGTAGCGATGTAGCCTGTATTCGTGGGTTTTACCGGGTCTGAGGGTGGCCGGTCCCCTGAGGGTGAGCCCAGTGCCAACGGTAACGTGTGACTTTATGAAGGTCGCCCCTAGGCGTGGCGTGTCTTCAGTCCCTGCCGTGCCGCGTATCACATACTCCACATTATTGAAGAAGTTTACGCTGCCGCCGACGTGCACTCCTCCCTTGCGAATGCTGAGCCTCAAGGGACCCAAGTTGATCGGCGTGAAGTAAATGATGTAACTCCTGGTGTCCAGGTAATAGTTGCCGGGTGCCGTGCCTGAGCCGTTGTATTCTTGCCCTCGGTCAACATTGTCCACCCGGTCAATATGCACATTGCTGCTACCACCAAAATCATGTAGCCAGTCAAGCTCGTCCACGCCGAGCCCATTGACTGGTCCAGCAAAGGTTATAGTCACCGCGGCTTGACGCTCAGCAACCAGACTCAGGGTCGGCGACAAGGCGAATGAATCAAGCACCGGACGCACTCCCGACACGGTGGTCTCTTCGTTGGTCGCCGGTCCGGGGCCCTGGTCGTTCACGGCGCGGAGTTGGAAATAATATCGGGTGTCGTTACTCAGGCCGCGGACGATATGCTGGTTTGAGTTGGCACTGTTTTGAATTTCAAGCCAACTGGTGTCGTCAGGATATGTTCTCCCCGTCCGGTGCTGGCGATATTCATAATGGGTGATATCCAAGCCGCCATCGTATGGCGTATCCCACCTCAAAATGGCTTGCTGGTCTTCGCCCAGGACATGAAAGTTGGGCGGAGCGTCGGGCACCGGATTGACCACACTGAGCGTGAAGAACTTGTGGAGGTTGTGGCGATTTGTGGTGCGGATGCCGATGTCAACCGTGGACCCTTCGGGGGCGTTCGCGGCGACGGTGACCTTGACCGTCCAGTTTGTGCCGTGCCTTTCAAGGAAGTGAATTGCGGCATCTGCGTGGTCACCACCATTAGTGTTGGTCGCGCTACTCGCGCTGCTGGTATCCAGACAGAAGTAGTTGCCGCATAGGTCCCCGCTCGGCGGCGCGCTACTGAAATCAACCTGATCGGCAGTGTGGCTAAATATGCCTATGCCGAAGAAGCTGGAACTACTAATAGTGCCGCGGTAACGATGCAGGGTGTATTCATGGGTTTGCCCTGGCCTGAGTATGGTGGGGCCGGTGAGGGTGAGCCCGATCCCGTCGGTACGAATTGACGCCGCCGTGCCCGGCACTGGCCGCGGCACAGGCGCGTGCGCCGCGGTCCCGCTCAGAGTGTAGGGCACGTCATTGAAAAAATCATCGCTACTACCCATGCGCACCGCCTCAGTGCTAATGCTGAGTGTCACCGTGCCCGCATCAATCGGTGTGAAGACGATCTCGTAACTGCTGGTGTCAAGGGGAAAGTTAATAGGCGCGCCGCCGACGCCGTCGTATTCCTCGTCCTGGGCAAGATTGCGCACCAGGTCAATATGGACATTGCTACTGGTCACGAAATCATTCAGCCAATCCATTGGGTCTATGGCGAGCCCATTGACCGCGCCGGCGAAGGTGATGGTCGTCAGGTATTGCTGACCGGCAACCAGGTTACCCGGCAAGATGAATGAGTTGACCACCGGTCTATCTCCCGCCGCTAAGCCATTACGCGCCTCAACACTTGCTGTGTTGCCAGCGAGGTCGGGCAGGCTGGCGGCGGTGAGGGTCACCCTGCCACCGGCAATCGGGGTGTAAGCGATGCGCCAGACCCTGCCGTCGCCGCTGGTGTCCAGGACGCTATTCACATGGGCGTTGATTGAAGTGAAATCGGCAAGGTGGACCTGCATCGGCTCGGAGAAGGTGATAGTGGTGCTGGTCTCCATGCTTGCCACGGAGGTGCCGAGCTCAGCCCATTCGGTCACTGTCGGGGCCTGGGTGTCAATGATGATGTTGGAGGTGACCGGCTCGGGGTCAATCGTCTCGCCGTCGTCCACCGCGGTCAGGATGCCGATGTCGTAAGTCGCCGCGCCTTGCCGGTCGCCGCGCCTCACCAGATAGTCCAGGGTGTAAGTGTTTCCGTTCACGGTGTGGCCAGGGTCTTGCCCGGCGATATACGCGACCGGCTCTTGCACCCGCACCGCTTTAGACAGGGTGAAGGTCAGGACCAGGATGTCGCCGGCCTTAGCGCGGCGCGGATTCGGATTAGCCGAGATGATGCTTGGCACTCCGATAAGATGGAGGGTGCCCGGAGTGACGGTGATGGTCACCCTATCGGTTACTGGAGTTCCCCCGCTGGCGGTCACACTAAACTGGAAAGTCAAGACGGTGTTGCTGGTCACTCTCGGCGCGACGAAGGTATTGATGCCGGCGTTGCGCATACCCATCAGCATGACGCTTGGGCAACCCGGGTCGCTAAGTGCCAGGCTACCGCAGGATAGATGCGACCAGACGCGGGTCGGGTTATCAAAGGTGCCGATTTCCGTGCCGGTCAGCGTGACCGTCGCGCCCGAGACCGGGGTTTGGTCGGCGCCGGCATTCACGCTTTGCGCCGCTACCTGCCCGGCAAACCCAAGCGACAGACAAAGCACTAGTCCAGCTATGAGGCTACGGATGCGGGTGAATCTGACTTCAATTATGTGCTTTACGATGCGTTTCACGAAACAGTAAGAATCAAATGAGACTGCCTTGCTCATACTTGCTTTCCTCGCATGATGCTGCAAATTCTCGTCATCCCACCGGCGTTGCTTCAGTATTCACCCCAGGCGGCAAATACTAACCCCGAAGGGCGTAAGGGAACAAGCAAAACTGCTGGAACCTGGGGTCTGCTACTGGTATCAAACCTGCTATTAACTATTGTATAATGGCGATACGGCGACTTTTGCCAGGCTCACAAACATCTCTATTATCAAATAGCAATTCGCGTTATACTTGCCCACCCTGATAGTGAGTAATATTCCATGATTATTGTGCACGGGGTTTTCCCATTAAAAGCCGAAACCAGAGAGGAGGCGCTGGAGCTGATGCGTAAGATGGCTTTCAGATGCAGGGCAGAGCAGGGGTGTATCAGTTATGAATTTTATGTGGGTCTTTCAGATCCGAATACCCTGCTCCTATTTCAGGAATGGGAGTCCGCCGAGGCACTACAAGACCATTTTGAGACCGAGCATATAGAAGAATTTCTCCGGGTGATTCCTGAAGTGCTTGATGGCGAAGTCGCTACCCGACGCTATGTGGTCAGGGTGGATAACAATGCACCTGAGTCCTCAGAGCTTGATTCTGAGCCTCAATCTGAACCTCAGTATCAGCAACGCGAGAAAATCATCCACTGAGCCCTTCCATGCCGTGCCAGTTCTTATAACGGAGCACTGCTTAAAGAGCACTGCTTAAGGAGCATTGCTTAAAGAGCGCTTGGCAAACACAAAAAGTACTACAAAATTTCCAGCACGGCTTCAGGAGGTCTGCCGACCCTTGCCTGATGACCGCACACAACAATGGGCCCTTGAATCAATGATGAAACTTCCGGTCCTGGGTTCGCTCCTTATTCTGGTGCTTCTTATCTCCGGACTATCCTGTAGCCAGCCGGATTTCTACGACACCCAGGGCAAGGGATACCGCTATGCTGACTTTTCTGGAAAGTGGCTAGTCATCAATTACTGGGCAACCTGGTGTGCACCCTGTATCACAGAGATTCCAGAACTGATTGCTTTGAACGCGAAGCATGATGCTCTGCTGGTGCTGGGTGTGAACTATGATCAGCCAGACGCCGAAGGCATGGCACGGGACCTAGCCAGGTTGAACATATCCTTCCCTGTCTATGCGGAAGACCCGCACCAGAGACTCGGCATTGACCGGCCAGCAGTCTTGCCTACCACTTTTATTTTTGATCCGGACGGGAATCTACACAGGACGCTGGTTGGTCCCCAGACTGAGGCATCATTGCTAGATGCTATGGGCATGTCACCATCTGCGACACCATCTGCGACATCATCTGCGACACCATCCGCGACACCATAAGTGGGTGATGCTCGCTCTAATGCTATTAGTCAAATAGTCGCGCTCAGGAAAGCAAAGATCTCATCCGCAGACACATCCTGTGTTGCTCCTGTCCGACGACATGTGTATTCAACCATGCCGCGTTTTAGTCCCTTATCACCGATGATAACTCTATGGGGAATGCCGAGCAGCTCCGCATCCGCGAACTTCACGCCGGGTCTCAGGGCGGGGCGATTATCCAGTAACACATCAAAGTTGGACTCAAGGAGTTGTTGATAAAGTTGTTCAGTGGTCTTGCTGACATCTTCTGATTGGTGGGCATTGACCGGGATAAGGCTCAGAGTAAACGGCGCGACTGTATGGGGCCAGATAATGCCGTGGTCGTCATGATGCTGCTCAATAATCGCGGCGACCAGACGAGATACCCCCATGCCGTAGCAACCCATCTTCATAAGGATAGCCTTGCCCTGGTCGTCCAGAACCCTGGCATCCATCGCTTGAGAATACTTGTCCCCTAGTTGAAAAATATGTCCAACCTCAATGCCTTTTTTGAGTTGAATGATGCCTTGTCCGTCCGGGCTAGGATCGCCCTCAACCAGATACCGCAGATCACACACTCTGGTGATGCTGGCATCCCGGTCCCAGTTGACATTCGCCAGATGTATCCCAGTCTGGTTGGCGCCAGCAGTGAAGTTATGGAGCGCGGCGGCACTGTGATCTGCCAATATGGGCATCTTCAGACCCACGGGACCTATAGAGCCGGTGCCACAACCCAGAGCCTGTTTGATTTCATCTTCGGATGCCAGGGCAAAGGGACTGGCGACCTGGGGTAATTTTTCTGCCTTCAAATGATTCAACTGATGATCTCCCCGCAGCACCAGGGCAACCAGACCACCATCTTCAGCCTTCGCAATCAGTGTTTTGATTGTCTTTTTCTCTGAGATCTTCAGCAATGCAACAAGTTCGGCAATGGTCTTCACGCCCGGCGTTGCCACTTCTTTTATAGCCACAGGTTTGATAGCGACAGGTTTCTCTGTCTCTGCCGGCGGGGCAAGAGTTGCTGCCATTTCTATGTTGGCGGCGAAGTTACTTTCATTACTAAAGGCGATGGTGTCTTCACCGGATTCAGCCAGCACATGGAACTCCATTGACGAACTGCCTCCGATGCTGCCGCTGTCCGCCTGCACGACACGGAAATCCAGTTGCATTCGCTGCAGAATACGGGAGTAGGTGTCGTGCATGATTTGATAGGTTTCCTCAAGGCTCTGCTGGGTCGCATGGAAGGAGTAGGCATCCTTCATCAGAAATTCCCGCGCCCGCAGGACGCCAAATCTGGGTCTGATCTCATCGCGGAACTTGGTTTGTATCTGGTAATAGTTCACTGGTAGTTGCTTGTGGCTACGCAGCTCTGTGCGCGCAAGGTCAGTGATGACTTCCTCGTGGGTGGGACCAAAGCAAAAATCCCGTTGATGACGATCCTGAAACTTTAATAGCAGTCCCTCGTCATACTGTTGCCAGCGACCAGACTCAATCCATAGTTCTGCGGGCTGCACCAGGGGGAGCATGACTTCCTGAGCACCAGATGCGTCCATCTCCTGCCTGATAATATGTTCAACCTTATGCAATACCCGCAGACCCACAGGTAGCCAGGTGTAAATGCCCGAAGCTAGTTTGCGAATTAAGCCGGCACGAAGCATCAGTTGATGGCTGATGACTTCGGTGTCAACCGGTGTTTCCTTCAGGGTGGCAATGGTATAATTTGATGCACGCATATTTATGTATTCGGGTCTATTCTTCTAATTGTGTTTTGGGAGAGTGCTGATTGTTACATACTGGTGGTTGTCATTGCGGTAGAGTGGCATTTGAGTTTGAGTCGGACCCCGCGGTTCTTGTACATGAATGTAACTGCTCAATTTGTAAGTTAACCGGTTTTCTTCATCTTATCATTCCCCGCGCCGATTTTACCCTCCTGAGTGACTGGGACAATCTTTCAACCTACACATTTAATTCCGGCATAGCCAAGCACTACTTTTGTCGACACTGCGGTATCAAGTCCTTCTATGTGCCCCGGTCAAATCCAGATGGCATCAGTATCCAGTTCCGATGTGTTGAACAGAGCACCTTTTCTGATATTCAGATTGAGCCCTTTGATGGCGCCAACTGGGAGCAAAACGCTGCCAAACTGGCACAGTTGTCAGACTGATATATTTGCGCCTCTTCCCCCATCCCCTCATAATGCGCCTCTTTCAGGATGAGTTTGAGAGTGAGGTAGGGTCACCATGCCGATATACGAGTATCAATGTACCACTTGCGGGCAGAAGTTGGAGAAATTGCAAAGGGTCAAGGATGCACCTTTGAAAGACTGCCCTGGTTGCCACGAACCCGCTTTGAGAAAATTGGTGTCCGCTGTCGTCTTCCGGTTGAAAGGTGACGGCTGGTACGAAACTGACTTCAAGACCGGCAAGAAGAAAAATGTTTCTGATGCTGACTCCAGTGATAACTCTATTGATAACTCTAATGATAACTCTAATGATAACTCCAATGATAAAAAGGCCACTACCGAGACTGATGCCAAGTCGGGTAGCCCAGACAAGTCAGGCGGCTCAGACAAGCAGGGCAGTTCAAGTAGCGGTGACAGTGATTCAGGAGTTTCTACCAGCGACAAGGCTTCAGGTTCCGCCTCGGGCAATCAGGCATTGGCTAGTTAGTTCGGTACATTAGTGCAGTACATCGAGCAGCCCCTACACAAGACCCGCCAAGAGGGAAACAACATGCGCAGTCACCTGTGTGGCACAATCAGGGACTCCCAGATCGGTGAGGAGGTGTCTCTTTGCGGCTGGGTTCATCGTCGTCGTGACCATGGTGGCGTTATCTTTCTGGACCTTCGGGACTACACCGGCATCGTCCAGGTCGTATATGACCCGGATGCCGAGGCAAGCTTCCTGTTGGCAAATCAAGTCAGGAATGAATTTGTTATCCGGGTAACCGGCACAGTCAGACCCCGGGAACAGGATGCCATAAACCCCAGAATGGCTACCGGCAAGCTGGAGCTGCTCGGGCAGAGCCTTGTCCTGCTTAATCAATCTGACACGCCGCCCTTCCAACTGGACGAGTATTCCACGGCGGGAGAAGACATCCGGCTTCGTTATCGCTACCTTGACCTCAGACGCCCAGAAATGCAGGCACGGCTACGACTAAGAGCACAGATCATGTATATCATCCGGCAATATCTCACGGAGCGGGATTTTGTTGATATAGAGACGCCTATTCTCACCAAAGCAACCCCGGAAGGCGCGCGCGATTATCTAGTGCCTTCCCGAACCTATCCCGGGCACTTCTTCGCCCTGCCTCAGTCGCCGCAGATTTTCAAGCAGTTGCTAATGATGTCAGGGTTTGATCGCTACTATCAATTGGCACGATGTTTTCGGGATGAGGATTTACGCGCCGACCGACAGCCAGAATTCACCCAGATTGATCTGGAAATGAGTTTTGTTGAGCAGCAGGATGTGATGACCCTTGCCGAGGGTCTTATTCGGCACTTGTGGGAGGAAGTCATTCAGGTGGAGTTAGGAGATATTCCGGTCCTGTCGTATCAGGATGTGATGACCCGGTATGGCTCCGATCGACCCGATCTGAGATTTGCCCTTGAACTTGTTGACCTTGCCGACCTGATGCAGGGCGTGGACTTCAAGGTTTTCAGCGGTCCGGCGAATGACCCGGGCTCCAGAGTTGCCGCTCTGCGCCTACCTGGCGGTGCCCGGTTGAGCCGCAAAAATATTGATGATTACACTAGTTTCGTCAGCATCTATGGTGCCCGTGGCCTCGCTTATATCCGGGTCAAGGACCCCACCGCCGGGATGGCTGGCATCCAGTCTCCTATATTGAAGTTCTTGCCTGAGGAAAGCGTGAAGAGTCTGCTGGCTCGTTGCGACGCACAGCCAGACGACATCATCTTCTTCGGTGCGGGCAAGGCACGAGTTGTCAATGATGCGTTGGGGGCGCTACGGAACAAACTCGCGGAAGATCTGAATTTGTACGAACGCGACTGGGCTGGCTGCTGGGTGACTGACTTCCCCATGTTTGAGACGGGCGAGGACGGCTCTCTGTCTGCTGCCCATCACCCCTTCACCCAGCCAGCAGGTTCAGTAGCGGACATGGAAGCGGCACCAGAGGAAGTCCTGTCTCTGTCTTACGATCTTGTCATCAACGGCAATGAGTTGGGTGGCGGCTCCATTCGGGTCCATGATAGCCATTATCAGCAGGCGATTTTTCGGGTGCTGAAACTGTCTGACAATGAATCCAAGGTGAAATTCGGCTTCCTGCTGGATGCGTTGAAGTACGGTGCGCCACCCCACGGCGGAATTGCCATGGGGCTGGACAGGATAGTGATGCTGCTATCCGGTGCCACTGCTATCAGGGATGTTATCGCCTTCCCCAAGACCCAGACGGCGACCTGTCCGTTAACTGCTGCCCCGAGCGAAATTGACCCTGCGCAGTTGCAAGAACTTGGTATCACCCTTAGGAAGCCGATCTAGGGAGGAAGGCAGGTGGCGGGACATAGCAAATGGAACAACATCAAGCATCGCAAAGCAGGCCAGGACGCCAAGCGGGCAAAGATCTTTACCAAAATCATCAGAGAGTTAACCGTCGCCGCCCGGGAAGGTGGCGGCATCATTGAAGACAATCCGGCTCTGCGTACAGTGATTGACAAGGCGAAGGCGACCCGTATGCCCAAGGACACCATAGAGCGGGCTATCGCTCGTGGCGCCAGGGGACTCGGCGGTGCCGCGCTTGCCCGGTTGACATACGAGGGCTATGGTCCCGGGGGCGTTGCGGTGCTGGTGGAAACCATGACGGATAACCGTAACCGGACGGTTGCCGAGATACGCCACGCCTTCACCAAGGCGGGCGGCAATCTCGGGGCTGACGGCTCGGTTGCCTATCTTTTCGACAAGAAGGGACAGATACAATTTGAGCCGGGCCTGGATGAAGACCGGGTGATGGAAATAGCCATTGAATATGGAGCGGAAGATGTGATGACTGACGAGGCAGGCAGTATTGAGGTTATCACAGCACCAGAAGATTACCTCAGGGTGAAGGATGCTCTGACTACCCTGGGGTTTGAACCAGCCGCCGCCGAGTGCGCCATGACTGCCCGAGTGTTTAGCGACCTGGATCTGGAGACGGCTGAAAAAGTCCTCCATCTTATTGATTCTCTTGAAGATATAGACGATGTCACCAATGTCTTTATCAATGCTAATTTCCCCGATGACCTGAGGAGCGGCGGCGAGTAAAACTGACTGTGCTACACTGATCTCCTTGTCCTGCTCTACCCTAATCAAATGGCAGTTATATTAGGATTAGATCCTGGTTCCAGAATTACCGGTTACGGTGTGATTAAGGTCACCGACAATCGGCAGGAATATGTGACGAGTGGTTGTATCAGAACCAATCTCAAGGAGAGCCTGTCGGCGCGGCTGGATGTCATCTTCCAGGAGGTCACCCAGATTGTTGCTGAGTATATTCCGACGGAGCTTGCCATTGAGCAGATTTTTATGGCGCGGAATGCCGCATCCGCGCTGAAGTTGGGCCAGGCACGTGGTGCTGCCATCGTTGCTGCTGTCAATCAAGGCATCCCCGTCTATGAGTATGAAGCCCGAAAGATCAAGCAGGCTGTAGTTGGGAATGGTGCATCAACCAAGGCACAAATTCAGCACATGGTCACTGCCCTGTTAAAATTACCGGACAAGCCCCAGTCAGATGCCGCGGATGCGCTGGCGGTCGCTATTTGCCATGTTAATACCCGACAAGGTCTGGCGCGCCTTGCGATGACTGGCAAAATACCTGCCAACACCACTCAATTTCGCCGTGGCAGGCTGGTACATGGAAGTGGCTGAGGCTAAAAATTGATAGGTACACTGACGGGTAACATTGTTAAACGCGACCTGCAACAGTTGTTGCTTGATGTCGGCGGGGTAGGCTATGAAATTGAGATACCTCTATCTAGTTGTTACCTTCTCGCCGAGCAGACCAACCCGGTGACCATTTTCACCCATCTGGTCGTTAGGGATGATGCGCATTTACTCTTTGGATTTGCGACCCTGGATGAGCGTGAACTGTTTCGTGCCCTTATCAAGGTGAACAGTGTGGGACCTAAACTGGCGCTGGGCATATTGTCTGGGCTTGATGCCGAATCCTTTGCACGAACAGTGCATGCCAATGATGTGAGAACACTGACCAGTCTGCCGGGAGTGGGCAAGAAAACCGCCGAACGCCTGATTATTGAGATGCGCGACCGAATCCCCATGCCTGGGATAACCGATGCCATGCCGACAGACCTGATGAATGATGTGGAAACTGCCCTCATCAATCTTGGCTACAAGCCTCAGGCGGCAACCCGAGCCATAGCTCGTATTGCAAGACCCGCTGAGGATGTGGAAACTTTGCTCAAACAGGCCCTACAACAGTTGATGCAGGGCTGAGCACTGACCGACACTGACCAGAAGAAGACTGATAAATCAATGATTGAATCAGACCGACTCATAGCAGCCGATGCCACTGACATAGACTATGCGCAGGACTGGGCTATCCGCCCCAAAAAATTCAACGACTTCTGCGGTCAGCCAGAAGTCAATGAGCAGATGCAGCTGTTCATTTCAGCAGCGCGTGGGCGGGGTGAGGTGCTGGATCATACCCTGATATGTGGTCCCCCTGGTCTAGGGAAAACTACACTGGCAAACATCATTGCCAATGAGATGGCGGTGCAAATTAGAGCCACCTCCGGACCAGTGATTGAGAAGAAGGGCGACCTTGTTGCGGCACTCACTATCCTTGAAAAGGGCGACATTCTGTTTATTGATGAGATTCATCGGCTGGCACCCGCGATTGAAGAGGTGCTCTATCCTGCTATGGAGGATTACCAGGTTGACATCCTCATAGGAGAAGGACCGGCGGCAAGGTCTATCAAGCTGGACCTACCACCTTTTACCCTGGTAGGCGCAACGACAAGAACCGGCTTGTTGACCTCGCCCTTCCGCAACCGATTCGGCATTACCCAGCGTCTTGAGTTTTACGATCTCAAGGCATTGATGACCATAGTGCGCCGCTCAGCAAGCATGCTTAATCTGAGTTGCGACAAGCCGGGGGCACAAGAAATTGCCCGGCGGTCCAGAGGGACTCCTCGAATCGCCAACAGATTGTTACGCAGAGTCAGGGACTATGCAGAAATAAAAGGTGACGGCAAGGTCACCCGCGAGATGGCTGACCTGGCACTCAACCTGCTCAAGGTTGACAGCAACGGCTTCGACCAGATGGACAGGCGTATACTATTGGCGGTGATTGAGAAGTTTGATGGCGGTCCGGTAGGTATAGATAGCCTTGCCACAGCGGTCAATGAGGAACGAGATGCCCTTGAGGATGTCTATGAACCCTACTTGATACAGCAGGGTTTTATGATGCGTACCTCCAGAGGCAGGGTGGCGACGCGGCTGGCATACGAGCACTTTGGTCTGCCGATACCACCATCTGACGACAAGAATCCGGGGCTCTTCTGATGACACTCCTGGTGACAACCAGTAGTGACAACCAGACCTCGCCGTCTATAGACTTGGCGGTAGCCAGGTCCGGCATGGCACCAGACATGACACCATAGGACGAAATAGGAAAGAAAGTGAACGAAACCCTATCCATAACAGACCTGGTTCTGAACGCAAGTATCATTGTGCAGCTTGTCATGGCGATGCTTGCCATAGCATCGCTAGTGTCCTGGGTGATGATTTTTCAGAGAGGGTTTGCCCTGGCCTTTGTCCGCCGTCAGGCGACCGAGTTTGAAAATAAATTCTGGTCTGGGGAAGACCTGGGCAAACTGTATGTTGCCCTTGCCAATGAGGAGGCTGAGAGGACCGGGCTTGAGAATATCTTCTGCTCAGGTTTCAAGGAGTTTTCCCGCTCCAATCAACAGGAAAACCTGGACCCCGACCGGGTGATGCAGAATGTTCAGCGGGCAATGCGCGTTGCCCTGAGCCGGGAGGAGGAGCGCCTTGAAACGCATTTGACCTTTCTGGCAACCGTCGGCTCCACCAGCCCTTATATTGGGCTCTTTGGCACAGTTTGGGGCATTATGAATTCTTTTCGTGGCTTGGCGATGGTGAATCAGGCAAGCCTCTCCGTGGTTGCTCCGGGTATTTCCGAAGCCCTGGCAGCCACGGCGATGGGCCTCTTCGCAGCCATTCCAGCAGTCATTGCCTACAACCGATATTCGGCACGGGTTGAAGTGCTTCTTAATCGGTTTGAAGCCTTTACCGATGAATTTAGTAGCATTCTTTACCGGACGAGTCACAAGCAGTAGGTAACATCTATGACAAAAGCTCGCCGCCGTAAGCCCATGTCCGAAATCAATGTCGTCCCTTATATTGATGTGATGCTGGTGCTACTGGTTATTTTTATGGTGACGGCACCCCTGATGACGCAGGGTATCAAGGTGGATTTGCCTGATGCGGCGTCGGGACCCATGGATCTAGGTGCCGATGAACCCCTGCTGGTGATTTCGGTCAAAGCCGACGGTACCTATTATATGAATGTCGGCGCGGAAGAAGAGCCGGTGGTCTTGTCGCTGATAGGAGAGAGGGCAGCCAAAATAATCAGGGCAAGGCCAGATATCAGGGTGCTCATTGAGGGCGACGAGAACCTCGCTTATGGCACGGTAATCAATTTGATGAATGTTCTCCAGACGGCGGGTGCCCAGGGCGTTGGACTCATCACCGAGCCGCCGTCCAATCAATGAGCCTGTAGTAGCGAGCAACCATGAGCCAAACCTTGTCCTACATTATCGCGGTATTGTTTGCAGTCCTGGTGCACAGTCTTGTTATTGCGCTCTTGTTGGTCAACTGGAAGGTTGATGCGGCGGATTTCACCGAGATTGCGCCCTATTACATTGAAGCTACTGTCGTGGCGGACAATCCTTATAAAACGGAAAAACGGAACCGCATTGAGCAGGCGGAGAAACGTCGCAACGCCCTCTTGCAAGGCCGGCGCCGAGATGAAGCCGAGTTCCTCCGCCGTCAAGACGAGTGGGAAAGGCAGCAAGCCGCAGAGCGATTAAAAGAACAGGAGCAAGCCTTACCGCCGCCAACACCAGAAGTTGCCGAACCAGCCCAAGATACCAGCACCGATAAAGCGACTAAGCAGCGAGATGGGGATGAACAGCAGTTAGCACTGCTCGTCGCCGCCGAACAGGGGCTGAGGAAGGCGATTACAGATGACGAAAAAGTAATGGCATACGCGGGGCAAATTCGGAAAAACATAGTGAAAAACTGGTCCCGTCCTCCCAGTGCCCGTAATGGTATGCAGTCCATCTTACGGGTCTTCCTGGTGCCCACTGGGGAAATGGTGGATGTGACGATTGATGAATCAAGCGGAAATGAAGCATTTGATCGCTCTGCCATGCTGGCGGTCAGGAAGACAGGAAGGTTTGTCGTCCCATCTGATACACTCATGTTTGAGAGGAATTTTCGTGAATTCGTGCTGGTGTTCAGACCAGAAGATTTAAGACTTTAACCATCCGGAAAATCTGATTTGTTCAGCAGGTCCCGGCATCCAGGTAGCAAAAGGAAATCTTCCAGAATGCAAGATGAAGGAATAAAAAGCCGCTCCAGTTGCCGCCTGTTCATCCTTCCTGCTTTTGCCCTTTCCCTGGCGCTGTGTTTTGCGCCGGCGGCCTGGTCCGAACTCAGAATAGAAGTCACCCAGGGTGTTGATAATGGCCTTCGCATTGCCGTGGTTCCCATGCAATGGCGGGGCAGGGGGAGATTGCCCCTTGATGTCGGCGGAGTGATCAATTCCGACCTGCGCCTGAGCGGCAGGTTTGAGAATTTGCCGGTTTCCCAGATGTTGAGTCTGCCCGGCGAGGCGCGCGAAGTTTACTATCGTGACTGGCGATTACTGGATGTGGAGTATCTTGTGATCGGTTATCTGGAACCTGCTGGAACCAATATCCAACTACATTTTGAGTTATACAATGTCTTCAAGCGAGCCATGACTCTGAGTCAGACGATTGAAGGCACCAGGGAGCAACTCCGGGATATGGGACACCATGTCAGTGATGTGATCTTTGAGCAACTCACCGGCATTGAAGGGGCATTTGCCACCCGGATCATGTATGTCACCGTAGAAGAATCTGGCGCGGAGCGTCTGTTCAGGTTGAACATCGCTGACGCTGATGGGCATAGGGCACAGACAATACTGGAATCCAAGGAGCCCCTCCTCTCGGCAACCTGGGCACCAGATGGCAAACGGGTTGCCTATGTGTCCTTCGAAAGAAACCAACGCCCCGCCATCTACCTCCATGACTTGCAAACCGGAACCCGCGAGATTATTACCAACTTCACGGGCTTGAACAGTGCACCGGCATTTTCGCCAGATGGTAAGCAGATGGCGATGGTGCTCTCCAAGGATGGCAACCCAGATATCTACATACTTGATTTGCAATCCAGGAGACTACGCCGAGTGACGCGGCACTATGGTATTGATACGGAACCCTCCTGGACGCCAGATGGCGAGGCACTGATTTTCACCTCTAACCGGGGCGGAAAACCGCAGATATACCAAATCAGGCTGGTTGATTTCCAGATACAAAGACTAACATTTGAGGGCGATTACAATGCCCGGGCAAGTTTGTTGAGTGATGGCAGTGGCTTGATCCTGGTACATCGTCGGGACGGTATTTTTCATATCGCGTTGCTTGATCTCAAACGCGGCAGATTCACGGTACTGACGGAGACCAGTCTGGATGAATCTCCGAGCGTGGCACCTAATGGCAGCATGTTAATTTACGCCACCCTGGTTGATGACAAGGGCATTCTGGCGATGGTATCCATTGATGGCGGGGTGAAGTTCAACCTACCATCCACCCGGGGTCATGTCCGGGAACCTGCCTGGTCCCCAAAGAAGACGATGCAATTTGAACCCGTTGCTCAGGATTTTCCCGGCTAAGGAAAGGCTGATGGGAGTTTCCGGCAAGCCAGATCGGGCTAGCCGGGCAGGAAATATTTTGATGTAAAGGGTAAGATTTTTGTTGTTTTTGTGGTTTAATTCATCCAGGGACTAAATCACTTGGGCAAGTTGGTTAGAAAGTCAAAAAAACAGGGAATTCAGGAGCCAGGCATGGAAAAAGCAAAATTACACGGACTATACGCGCTCAGTCTCACGATTTTTCTGCTGGGCGGCTGTGCCACCACCACACCGGCATATACCCCTTCGGCATCCGAGGACCAGACTGCTGACCAGGATAGAGCTCTTGTCTCGCCTTCCAGGTCGGAATCCAGAGTGCAAGATGGCCGGCTGGTCATTTCTGCCGATGGCGATAGGGCAGGTGCCGAGATGCTGAATGGCATGTTTTACTTTGACTTTGACCAAGCAATTGTGAAACGCACTAATCATGCCGAGCTCAACAAGCATGCTCGCGCACTCAAAGGAGACGGCTCCCTCAGGTTGCGCTTGGAAGGGCATGCTGATGAACGCGGTACCAGGGAATACAACCTCGCTCTCGGTGAGAGACGCGCCATAGCCGTAGGGGCGTATCTCATGGCGCAGGGTGCTAGTAGAGCGCAGTTTGAAGTCATTAGTTACGGCGAAGAAAAGCCAGTCAACGCCACCCACAGTGAAGCTGGCTGGGTACAGAATCGACGGGTTGAAATCGTCTATCGTTAAGGTGTTGTGGGCGGTATGAAAGTCTCTTTCCTGTCTGTCCCGTTAAGTAGCAGTGCCCTATCAGTTCTTGCCCTGTTACCCATAGCTGTTTTTGCCGCCACTGACTCGGCTGTCATCGTTGAAAGCAGACAAGTTGAAAGCAGGCAAGTTGAAAGCAGGGCGCTGGAAACCCTGGATCTCCAAGACCCACAAGCCACCGAACAACCTACAGAACAACCCACAGAACAGCCGTCATCAATTCTTCTCTACAAGCCACCAATTGAAGATGAAGCTAGCGCGTCCCCTATGGAAGAGCAGTATCAGGCACAACTTCTGCGCCAAGAAGTGATGGAGTTAAGGGGGCTAGTGGAAGAATTGCGCTATCAGATTAACAGGATAAAAGTGACCCAGGATGAACGTTACCTGGAGTTGGACTCCCGCCTGCAACTGCTATTGGTGCCAAAGCCGGCGCTCGCCTTAGCCCCCGATGAGCCCCTTGACACGCCACCGATTGACCCCCTGCCCGCCATCTCTGATGCAACCGCTGGCCTTGATGAAAAGGGCATCTACGATATGTCACTACAACTGATTCGTAACCGCCAGTATGACCTTGCTATCAAACAGCTTAACTCTCTGATTGCCCGCTTCCCGGACGGTGAATTCACGCCTAACGCCTATTACTGGCTGGGGGAGGTGTATATTGCTAAGGTGGAACCAGACTACGAACAAGCAAGGCAGGCATTGGCGCAGGTCATTACTTTCTTCCCGGACCACCACAGGGTGCCTGATGCGGCTTTCAAACTTGGGAAGGTCTATCATCTCCTCGGGGACTGTGAGCGGGCGGAAACACTCCTGAATCAGGTCATCAGTCAGAACCAGGGGAAGTCCGTCGCAAAACTGGCAACCACCTATCTACGCAAAACCCTGGTGTGTGAATCCTGATAATGACGGTTGGTGGGCCGTCCGCGACTCGAACGCGGGACCAACTAGTTAAAAGCCAGCTGCTCTACCAACTGAGCTAACGGCCCATGAAAATGCGAGAGCGGTATGATACCGATTCAGCCTTGAAACTCAACAAAGTGTATAGGTCCACCACCCCCCGCTTTCGCGAGGGCATGCTTTGGC
>DKIG01000056.1:3857-8722 GCA_002454165.1 Gammaproteobacteria bacterium UBA6724 | reverse complement strand
TCGTCGGGTTTTTCTGGATTCCAGCTTCCGCTGGAATGACGGGGGAGGAGAATGACGGAGCCAGGGGAATGACGGAGCTGGGGGAGTGCCAAAGGTATCTGAACCTATACAATCCCATCCCATCCCTCTCCTGCCTTGCCTTTGACTCTTGATCTTCTGGATTCTGGGGATCAAAGGCATGATGGTCGGGTGCAAATGTCGGGCAGGGGCAAATAAGGGTCGGGGGTGTGTATGACGGGGGGCTTTTCTGCTCCCCCTTGCGCTTGAAATTACTTCTTGCCTGTGTTTCTATTCGTTTCTGTTGCGACCTTGGCCCGGGGGGCCAGGCTTGACTACGAAAATCACACCGTGAAAGGGGATATCCATGTCACAAAAATCAGCACCAACCTTATACCAACTACCAATGCTCTTGCTTGGTTTGTCTGTGAGTGTTTCATTGAGTTTGCTGACCTTGCCTGCTAGTGCAGCAACTGTCATAGAGGAGATTATCGTCTCCGCCCAGCGCTCGGATGAAAATCTGCAGGATGTCCCGATTGCAGTAACCGCCCTGACCGGTGCGATGCTTGAAGATAAAGGCATCATCAACCCGTCTGACCTGCAAATGGCTGCCCCCAATGTATCCTTCACCGCGACCAACTTTGGCGGTTCAAGTTTCAGCATCCGTGGTATTGGGCGGCTGGTCATCGGCACCACTGGTGAACCTGGGGTGTCCACCCACCTCAACGAAATCCCGGTGGCAACCAACCTGAATTTAATTGAGTTCTTTGATGTGTCGCGTGTTGAGGTGTTGCGCGGTCCCCAGGGGACCCTGTTTGGCAGGAACGCCACCGGCGGCTCCGTCAATGTGATTACTACCATGCCAGACTATGAGAGCGTCAACGGTTGGCTAGATATTGAAGGTGGCGATTTCAACAATGTCAGGGTCAAGGGCGCGATCAACTTCCCGCTTGGCGATAGTGCTGGTTTGCGCCTGGCTGGATTCCAACTCAAGCGGGACGGTTATATTGAGAATACTGCCTACGGTCTGGTTAACGCGGACGGGGAGACTTTACCCGATATTGATGACGACATAGATAGCAGAGATATAATAGCGACTCGCGCAACCTTCTCCTGGGAC
The DNA here is from genome assembly GCA_002454165.1 of Gammaproteobacteria bacterium UBA6724. Taxonomy (GTDB): domain Bacteria; phylum Pseudomonadota; class Gammaproteobacteria; order Pseudomonadales; family Azotimanducaceae; genus UBA9659. The sequence continues at coordinate 7,605 of DKIG01000056.1, read as the reverse complement.
ATCACGGAAAACAGCAATTTCTGGGTGCAATACAACTATTTTAATGAGGATGATGATCGCGCCAGATTGACTAATCAGGTGTGTAAAAGAACCGTCGTCCCTGCGCTGGGTTGCGAGCCAGACGAATTCGGGTTTGATGCTCCGCATCCTGGTAGCACCACGGCAGGTATTTTCTTTGGTTTGAACGCTCGGGGTCCTGACCCTGACGGTGCTGGCCCCCTACCCAATGCTGGTTCCCTGCCTCTCGGCTATGAGGGGATCCCGGAACTGGACGCAGATGGCATGCCTACCGGCAATATTCAGCAGGATTATCCTCAACCTGCCGGTAATAGTCTCCGCAAGGTGCATACCGACTTTGAGCCGGTCTATGAGTACCAAGAAGATCTTATCGCCCTGGGCTATGAATATAATTTTGACACCTTTACGGTTGGTTTCCTGGGCGCATATCAGGAGTTTGATTATATCAGTCAAATGGATTACAACCTGAATGTTGGGCCAACACTCTATCCTTCACCGTCCGCTCTGGGTTTTGATGGTAGATGGCCCACTTCGGCACCGGCACCGGGCGGCGCGGGAAGCACCGTTGATGGCGATGAGTGTAACTACCTCGCCGGTACTGCCGGGGTTTTCGGCGGCTGCGTCAATACTGATGACGGCAAGCGCATCTTCGCTATGGACCAGTCTGACAACAATAGTGAATACTGGACGGCAGAGTTGCGGATTGCATCGTCGTTTGACGGTGCCTTTAACTTCCAGGCTGGTGTCAGTGCCTACTCAGGTGAGCAGTACGGCGATTATTTTGTCAACGCCAACGGACTTGATTCAGTCAGCCTGGTTGGTGCCGCGAACCTGGGATTCCCACCCCTCTATCCGAGCATGTTCAATGTGCCGGGCAATCCTGATAATCCGACCCTTCAGGAAGGCAATGCGATCTTTGCGGAATTTTATTTTAATTTGACCGAGCGTCTGAAACTGACGGCGGGACTGCGCCGCAACAAGGATAAAAAAGAGCCTAATAGCGCTAATGCTTTCTTTTCGTCCTTTGAGCAGAATTCTATTCTTTATGGTTCGTTTTTCCCAGTCGTTAGAGGGCAGGTGATAGCGGGGGGGGTAGCCGCAGAAGCATCTACAATAGAGGCGTTGGTTGCCCTGCAGTTACCCGGGGCAATAGCGGCGACGGCAGCGGCACAGGGTTTGGATGGGACCAATCCAGCAGTGATAGCACTGCTTACTCCGCTGGTTACTCCAGGTGTTACTGAGGCGGTTACTGCGGGGGTTACCGAGTTGGTTACTGCGGCTATTACCGCCTTGACACCACTTGAAGTCTTCACTCTAGCAGGCAGTGGTACGCCGATTGTTGATCCCGACTTTGCCGCCAATCTCGCCATGCTGCCTGGTGGAAACCTCCCCACGGACACTGGTCTGCCGAGGCGATGGAGTCGCGTAAGCACCTTTCTGAATCCAGCACTGATTCCCGTGCTGGGACCGTACAACCCGGAAGTGTTTCTCTTCCACGGCGTGACTCCTGAAGAAATTGCTGCTGCGGAAGCGACCCGCCCCTACAGTGCCGAGCGTATCGCACTCAGCAACAGAGTGGGCGTGATTACCGGTTTTAACGAGGTGCGGGCGCTCAGTAATAGCCCCACGAAAGAGACCTGGACGGCGGTGACCGGACGGGTCGGGCTGGATTACCATTTAAATGACGATGTGCTCCTCTATGGCTTCTTCTCCCGTGGCTACAAGCCGGGCGGCTTTAATCCGCCTATTGCGCGAGAATTTCAGAGTGATACTTTATTCACCTTTGATGAGGAGGAAGTGGATTCCCTGGAAGTGGGTTTCAAAAGTACCCTGGCTAATGGTCAAATCATCCTGAATGGTACTGCCTTTGTGTACGACTATACGGGACTCCAGGTGACGCGTATCAGGAACAACTCTTCCATCAATGAGAATATTGACGCCGATATGATGGGGATTGAACTGGAGTGGACCTGGCAACCCGAGGCGGCACCGAATCTGGCAATAGACGGTTCCTGGTCCTATCTTGACACGGAACTTGATGATGTGACCTCCGTGGATGTGACCAACAAGGCAGGTGGCGATCCCGACTGGGTCAATCTGAAAAATATTGATGCGGGTGCGCTAACAGGTACCAACTACATAGCAAGATTGTCACAACTGACCCCGGATATGGTGACCGCTGCCCTCATCCCAGAACCAGGTGCCCCTGCCCCTGCCTTGTGTACAGGCGAACCAGGCGAACCAGGCGAACCAGACGAACCCCCCCCCCCCTCTACCATTGGTGCCTTGAGTGATAGAAATAATCGCGCCGCGATGAATAGCACCTATCCAGCAGGGCACCCTGCGGCTGGCATCCCTGCATACTTCTCTCGTTACTGGCTTACATGCAACGGTATAGAGACATCCAGCGGACTCCCTGTGGATATAAGCGGCAATTCCCTGCCCAATGCACCAGAACTCACCTTCAGACTCGGCGTCCAGTACACCTGGCCCATCCCGCGCCTTGCTGGCGATCTGACGCTCAGGTGGGACTACTACTGGCAAGATGATTCCTACGCCAGGGAGTTCAACACCAAGGGCGACGAGATTGACGGTTGGGATCAACACAATATGTCCTTAATCTACGAGAGCACGGATAATCGTTGGCAGATACGAGCATTTGTCCGCAACCTCCAGGATGAAGACAATATCACCGGACACTATCTGACTTCGGATACTTCCGGTTACTACAGGAACTACTTCCTCACCGAGCCGCGCATCTTTGGACTCTCCGTCCGTTATGGATTTGATACCAACAACTAGTCTCCATCTTGAAGCGTGAATAAAAAAACACCCTCTGCTGAGGGTGTTTTTTTTGGTGTTATGTTTTATTGCTATGTCTTAGTGTAACTGTGGTTTAAGACACCAGCCTTTCGTACTCCAACAAAGTTGTATTCCCGATCATTTCGATGATCCGCACTTTTAGTTCGCAACCCTCGGCATCCGTTAAACGCAAGGGTTGTTCCAATGTGAACTGAACCGGCTGTTGCTTACCGCCGTCAATCGCTATGTTGCTAGCATAGATATAGGTGCGGTCGTGGGTATCAAGTTTCGGATTCAGACGCCCTTTTAAGCCGGGAAGGTTGCCGGTATTTTCCGGGAAAATGACACTGCCGCCATTTGCAAGCACCTTGAGTTCCACGGCAAGTGGCAGGGGTGGATTCCAGTCTCGTTCGACATGGGCGGCGTATCCCGCGATAGCGCAAAAGACAGTTATCGGAAGTGCTGAGTGGAAATTGAAATGCGCTTGCCCCAGCGAATCTGTTTTTTCTACCTGCCATGTTTTTTTGGGGTAGATGGCGTACACCGCCACATCTTTAAGTGGTTTGCCTTCGGCATGCACCGAAACTTCCCCTTGTAGAGCTTCCCCATTTTGTGGCGCGGCGGGTAGGATCAATCGCAACTCTGAGCCGTCAATCAAATCATATACCGGGTCCCGCCCCGTCAAGGCTTTGGTTTCCTCGCGAATGATCGGCACACCTTCGCCGCGTCGCTCCAGAAAATACTCCCTGGTACCGGCACCATGAACATCCTGGACTGAAATCCTGCCTAGGAGTGAAGCAAGCGCTTCATTCCTGGTGGACTGGCGCTCGTACATACTTTCCAGCGTCAGGGTGTTGTTGAGGGCACCAGGCGAGTACAACTCCAGACGGTCATCAAAGATAAAGAGTGTATAAGTCCACCACCCCCC
>DKIG01000056.1:0-3752 GCA_002454165.1 Gammaproteobacteria bacterium UBA6724 | reverse complement strand
ATAACGACAACGAAGGCACCTGGGTAATAACGAGAAGAGGGTGTCGCCAATCAGCCAGTCTGGATTCCGTGTCAAGCACGGAATGACGAAGCTGGGGGCAGGACGGAGCTGGGGGAGTGCCAAAGGTATCTGAACCTATACAAAGAGGCGAATGTTCGAGCCCTGTATAGAATAATCACGATGTATAACGGCGTTTACTATGGCTTCAAAAATTGCCCGCTCGCTGTACTGCGGCATATCCACTCGGGCTGGTTCCTTGCGCGCCGAGACACTCATATTGCGTCTGGCGAAGGCAACTGATTCTTTTATCTGGCGGTCAAGAGGTCCGGTGATCCTCGCCGCATCATGTTGCTTGGCACTGTCGCGTTTGATACCACGATAGCGCACTGCCTGAATTAGGGCGCAGGGTATGTGCTCTTCGGGTTTTTCGGTACAGAGCAGGATACCGGCAACGGTGGCGCGCGTTATCCCAAAGTCATCTTCTTGTACTAGCCCCAATTTGTGGAGCAGAGCCGGGCGCGGTTCGTTGGTGCGGGAGCTCAGGAAGCGTTCCGAAAGAGCGGAATCCAAAGTGTTGGCACCAGTACCTTCAACACATCGCTCGTCCGGTCCAATAAGCCCGGTGCGGCGTCGTTGCTCCAACAGACGCGCTAATACTTCTGGTGTCATTTCCCGTTTTGTACTGCCCTGTCTATGGAGGTATCCCCCGGGGCTTTTGTGAACAGATTGGCTTTGATCTATTACCACCAGGAGAAGTCCAGAGTCATTAGGTGCCGCAAGTCTCTGGGTGCTGAATAGCAAGGATGGTTTAATGCTGTCGTTGCAGACCTCATTGATGAGTGTCTCCAGTTGATCCATCTCTTTCCGATTCAGAGGTTGCACCTTGCCGTCGTCCGAGATGTTGAAAATCAGGGTGCCCCCCGTGGTGTTGCCAAAGGCTGCCAACTCGTCGGCAATGGTATGGTGCTGGGATCCCTTGAGGCGGGATTTGGAAAACTTCGCCTCCTTGAATTCAACCAAACTGTCTTCGCCAAGTTTTATTTGTTGCATTACATCTGCATAGCTCCAGGACATTCAGTACACCTCTTTGTTTCACTAATACGGCTATGTTTCTATATTCTATAACGATTATTCCTGCGGTGTCGTTTATCCTGGTCTTCAGGGACGAATATCGTAAAAAGCATTAAACAGATCGTCTTCAAAAGGCACCCTTGTAAAGTGTGAAAAGCCTGCATCTCTGGTCATTTCCTTTGCCTTCTGTTCGTGAAAACCAAGCGTACCCAGCCCGGCACCATCAGGTGTTGATAGACCGGCAGACATGCACACCATGACGGAAAAGGAATAAGCCAAAGTCGCTATGGGATTGTCCGTCATGTTCTCCGCAAAACTAGGCAGGCCCTGCACATCAGCGCAAAGCCACAGGCCGGTTTCCTGGAGTGAATTCCTGATAGATGCAATCAACTCTACGGGATGAGTGGAGTCATGTATCACATCAAAAGTCGTAATGAAGTCAAAACTGGCATCTTCCGGCAGGGGATGGTCAATAGGATTGCGCAGTGAGACATTGTGCAAATCGGCTGCGTTGATCTTGTCGCGTGCCCGGTGGAGCGCGTGGATGGAAATGTCGTAGCCGATAAATTCACTCTTGGGGAAGGCGCGTGCCATAGCGATAGTTGAGGTCGCGCTGCCACAACCCACATCTGCTACCTTTGCGCCTGCGGATAGTCGTTCGACAAGGCCGTCAATCCGCGGTAGGAGTACCGGCACTAGGTAGTCGGCTTGGAATTTACGACTCATACTTTCAATGCCACAGGCGCAGGCTTCTCCCTTGTCATCGAAACTTTGACCGAGGCCCGTACGGAAGCAGTCGGGCAACTTGTCAACACTGTCGTAGAGTGCCACCACTGATTGAAACATCCCCCCAAGCCATGCTGGATGCTCAGCATCGGCGAGCACTGCTGTTGCTTCCTGGGTGAGGAAAAACTCATCCCCGGCGGCATCAAAAGATACCTGTCCGATACACGCCTGCTGGTAGAGCCATTCCCTGACCCAACGTTCTGAAAGTTGTGTTGCCTCCGCCAATGCTTGGCTATTCATGGGACCACTCTTGCTCAGGGCGCGATAGAGACCGAGTTGATCACCCATCAGTGTCAGCGCACAGTTGAGCCCGCCGGTAATACTGTTTGTAACCTGAGCGGCGAAAGCCCGGATAGAGCCTTTATCTGGTAAAGAGCCTTCAGCGGTTTTAGTGGGTAAAGAGCCTTCAGCAGATAAAGTGCTCTCAGGGTGTGAATTCTTAGATGACATGAGCAGGCTCCTTACGATATTTGTTATTTTTGTGCGAGTTGCTCCCTGATAACAGGGCGGACGGGAATAGGATCCAGTTTACATTATCGGGCGGATGCGGGGCGGCTATTATGTTATCAAGATATTTGCTATCAACAGCGATAGCATCAACAGGCTCCCATAGTCCAGTAGAAAATAACCGACGAATATGACTAAATAACCCTCTTTATCTGGACGGGAGAAGACAAGGTGGGACCCCTAACCGGTTTGAAAATTATTGAACTTGCTGGCATTGGACCCGGACCCTTTTGCGGCATGTTGTTGGCGGATATGGGGGCAGAAGTCATTCGTGTTGACCGTGCCAGAGAGCAACCGAGGCGGGTTAAAGATGTACTGACTCGCGGCAGGAAATCAATTGCAGTTAATCTGAAAAGTGACGCTGGCAGGGAAGTGGTGTTGAAACTCTGTGAATCATCCGATGCCCTCTTTGAGGGATTTAGGCCCGGTGTGACAGAAAGGCTAGGGCTTGGTCCCAATGATTGTATGGCAAGGAATAGCAAGTTGGTTTATGGCCGAATGACTGGCTGGGGGCAGGAGGGACCTCTTGCCCAGGCGGCGGGACACGACATCAACTATATTGCCCTGACGGGCGCGCTCCATGCCATAGGACCTGAGGGCGGGAAGCCTGTCCCACCGCTTAACCTGGTGGGCGACTTCGGGGGTGGCGGCATGATGCTTGCTTTTGGTCTTGTGTGTGCACTGCTTGAAGCGCAGAAGTCTGGCAAGGGGCAGGTGGTTGATACGGCTATGGTTGATGGTGCTGCCACGCTGATGGCGATGTTTTTCACCATGCAGGCGGCGGGTATTTTCAGTACGGAAAGAGGGACTAACCTGCTTGACGGCGGCGCACACTTTTATGGTGCCTACGAAACTAGCGATGGGAAATACATTGCGATCGGCTCCATTGAACCACAGTTTTATGCGGAACTGGTAAAGAAGGCTGAACTTCCTGCTGATGAGTTTTCTGCTCAGATGGATAAAACGAGATGGCCCGAGTACAAGGAAAGGCTGACCCAGGTGTTCAAAACGAAAACTCGCGATGAATGGTGCGAAATCATGGAAGGCACTGAGGTATGTTTTGCGCCGGTGCTTGCCATTGACGAAGTGCAACAGCATTCTCACAACAAGGCTCGTCAATCATTTGTTGAACTTGATGACATTTTGCAACCTGCACCTGCGCCCCGTTTCAGCCGCACCCAAGTGGGCTTAACGCATGGCTCGCGAATGCCAGGAGAGGATAGTCGCATCCTGCTAACTGCCGCTGGTTTCAGCGAGGGAGAAATTGATACCCTAATTAAGGACGGCGCAGTAGTAGTTGTGGAATAGATGGCAGTAACAGAGTTAAATAAGACATCAATTGTATAGGTCCACCACCCCCCGCTTTCGCGAGGGCATGCTTTGGCACT
>DKIG01000026.1 GCA_002454165.1 Gammaproteobacteria bacterium UBA6724 | reverse complement strand
TTTTACCTGAGTATGCGCCTGTCCCGATAAACTGGATTTCGCCTGTTCGTAGCCTGTTCGCTCATATTTATTGCTTCGGTTTTTGCTTGAAAGCGCGAACTCATTATCTTTCAATATGTTAGATACATGTTCGCTAAGGGTGGACTTGGAGGTGGCAAAAGTTCCATTAGCATTTAATACTCACCCTGCCTCAGGACTCCTCTTCATCCAGCAGTCGCTGCACCAGCATCTCGGCGGCGCCGATGTAGGTAGCGGGGGTGAGTTGTAAAATGGCTTGTTTGACTTGGTCCGGCAGGTCCACCGTGTCAAGTAGGGTGTCAAGCATTGCCTCAATGTCTTCCTTGCCAAGAGATGTGCCCCGTGTCAGGGCTTTTAGTTTCTCATAGGGTGCCGGGATGCCGTGTTTGCGCATCAGGGTCTGAATAGGCTCGGCAAGCACCTCCCAACTTGCATCAAGGTCTGCTGCTAGTTGTTCTGGGTTGAGTTCAAGTTTTCCCAAGCCTTTGAGGGTCGCCTGCCAGGCAATCAGGCTATGCGCCATACCGACCCCGAGGTTCCGTAGCAGGGTAGAGTCTGTCAGGTCTCGCTGCCAGCGGGAGACCGGGAGATGATTTGCCAGATGTGCCAGGATGGCGTTGGCAATGCCGAGATTCCCCTCGGCATTCTCAAAGTCAATCGGGTTGACCTTGTGTGGCATGGTGGAAGAACCGGTTTCTCCCGCAACCTTTTTCAGTTTGAAATAGCCAATTGAAATCCAGGACCAGATGTCCCGATCAAAATCAATCAGGATGGTGTTGAAGCGCATGACGGCATGACAAAATTCGGCGATATAGTCATGGGGTTCTATTTGTGTGGTGTAGGGATTCCAGTTGAGTCCCAGACTGGTGACAAACTTCTGGCTGAGCTCTAGCCAGTCAAGATCTGGATAGGCTGACAAATGCGCATTGAAATTGCCCACGGCACCGTTGAGCTTGCCGCGCACCGCCACCCGCTTAACAGCATCACGCTGTCCGCGGCAACGTGCCACCACATTGGCGAGTTCCTTCCCCATAGTCGTGGGGGAGGCTGCCTGACCATGGGTTCTGGAGAGCATAGGCACCGCTGCATAAAGCTTTGCCAGTTCGCTGATTTTCGTGATGAGTTGGGTCATGGCGGGTTCAAGCCCGTCTTGCCGCATGGCTTTTAATATCAGCCCCCAGGCGAGATTGTTGATGTCTTCCGATGTACAGGCGAAGTGAATGAACTCACTCTTGCTTTGCAGTCCGACCTCTCCGGTTTCGGCAAATTTCTCTTTGAGAAAATACTCAACTGCTTTCACATCGTGGTTTGTTTCATCTTCAATCGCTTTCACCCGTGCCGCATCATCAAGGCTAAAACTGCTGAGAATCTTTTCCAGTGCCTTGTTTTGCGCTTTTGATAGGGTGGGCAATTCTTTGATGGCATCTACCGTGGCAAGAAACTGGAACCAGCGAATCTCCACCAGGAGCCGGTGATAGATGAGCCCATACTCGCTACTGAGCTCTCGCAGGGCAGCAGTCTGGGCGGCGTATCTGCCGTCAATGGGGCTGATGGCGGTAAGTTTGCATAGATCCAATGTCATTAGCTTGCCAGGGTGCCGGATAATCGGGGGCGTTTATCATTAAGAGAATGATTATGCAGAGCAGGCTCGTTAAGAGCATGTCCAGCATCCGTGGACTCAATGATGCCACCCCCCAGGCAGATATCGCCTTGATACAGGCATGCCCACTGGCCCGGGGTTACTGAGCGTTGGGGCCTGTCAAAAGCGATGGCGTAACCCTTCTTGTCGGTACTACTCTTGTCGGTGCTATTCTTGTCGGTACTAGTGTCTGTCCTATCGCCGTCCCTTGCCATCTTGACCTGGCAGGGCTGGTCAGGCTGCCGATAACGGGTTTGCACCATGCAGATCAGCGGTAGCGACGGCGCGCTGCCAATCCAGTGAATGTCGTTCAAGGTCAGATGGTTGCAGAAGAGGGCAGGGTGGCTATTGCCCTGGACGACAATCAGATGATTGCGGGTGAGGTCCTTGTCAATCACATACCAGGGCGCTTCCGAAGTGTTTTTTATTCCGCCTATGCCGAGACCCTGCCGTTGCCCGAGGGTGTGGTACATCAAACCATCATGCCCGCCGACCCGTCGTCCCGCCGGGGTGACAATATCGCCGGGCTCCTCTGGTAACCAGGTTTTCAGGAAATCTTTGAATCGGCGTTCACCAATAAAACAGATACCGGTGGAATCTTTTTTGGCATGAGTAGGTAGGTCCGCCGCTCGGGCAATGGCACGCACCCGACTTTTATCCAGTTCGCCCAGCGGGAAGAGCACCCGGCTGAGCGCTTCCTGGGGGACTGATTGCAGGAAGTAACTTTGATCCTTGTCGGCATCAAGCCCCTTGCAAAGACGAACCTCACCGTCAATTTGTTTTAGCCGTGCATAGTGGCCCGTGGCGATCATATCCGCACCCAGCAACTGCGCATATTCGGTGAAGACCTTGAACTTGATTTCCCGATTACATAGCACATCTGGATTGGGCGTTCTGCCGCGCTTATATTCGGTCAGAAAGTGGGCAAACACATTATCCCAATATTCGGCGGCGAAGTTGGCTTCATGGAGCGGTATGCCAAGTTTGTCGCAGACGGCGCGGGCATCGGCAAGGTCTGCGGCGGCAGTGCAGTAGGGCCTGCCATCGTCTTCTTCCCAGTTCTTCATGAACAGACCCTCAACCCGATATCCGGATTGCAGAAGCAACAATGCCGCAACGGAGGAATCCACGCCGCCTGACATGCCCACTACGACGCTGGCGCCTGGTTTGTTCATCTCGTGTCTGCTGGCAACAAGGCAAACCGACATTTTACGCCACCTCAGGGATATATGCGAGATGGTGTATAAGTCCACCACCCCCCGC
>DKIG01000054.1 GCA_002454165.1 Gammaproteobacteria bacterium UBA6724 | reverse complement strand
ATCAGGTTCTATACATAAAATGGGAGCAATAATAAAAGATACTGAAAGTTGCAATGGCTGGATGTTTTGGTATTACGAAGAAGGCGGTCAATTAAAATTGATTGATGAGTATCGGAAAAAATATAGGAGTCAACATGGAATATGAAAAATAGAATTACCGAATCTGAACTAGTCTTGCCTTCTTTATATTTAATGAATATGAATAATGGTTCAATAACCACTTCAGAATTGATTGAAAAATTGCGCTTGATAATGAAGCCAAGCGGAGAAGATTTGGAGATGCTGTCTAGTCGGAATGATGATAAATTTTCTCAAAAGGTAAGAAATCTTAGAGCGCATGATGCTTTTGAACGCACTGGATACGCTAAATACTCTGGAGCATTAAGAAACAGCGCAGTGACAATATCTCCAGCAGGCAAAAAACACTTAGAAGATAACCATGAAATTTTAACTTACCTTCTTACAAATGATTTCGAATATGCCGATGTTCAGAAAAATTTAAGAGAAATAGAAAGTAGCGAAAGAAAGAAACTAATTTTTGATGAAAACATAGTTATACAAGAGGGTGTTAAAAAAGTTAGTCAGGTAAAAAAATATGAAAGGTCTGCTAAGTTGCGTGATTACGCCATTTCGTATTTTACTAAGTGTGGACATATTTCTTGCGACTGCTGTTCATTTGATTTTGAAAATTTTTATGGAAAGGATTTAGGAAAAGGATTTATAGAAATTCATCATAAGAAGCCCGTGTTTAAATATGAAGATATAGACATTCAGCAAACTTTAAAAGACGCTATTGAAAATTTAATGCCCGTTTGCTCCAATTGCCATAGAATGATTCACAGAAACCGTCAGAATCCAATTGAAATAAGTTATTTGACTAATCAAATAGAATTACACGGCGCATTTTAAAATTCATGACATTCTTTATAGAAGCCCTCTGAATTTTGTTGCTGGTATAACTTAATCTCCCGCTAAAAATTCGAATCCTCAAACGAGGCTTTTCGTTTGGCGATAAATTCTAACAACACTTCGTCTATGGCCGGGGCAAGTTCCGGGGGCTGATAATCTTGTAGCATTAATTCTATCTTCCATATTTGCCCCTATATTTTTCCGACACTCATCAATCAATTTTCATTGATCTCTTTAACCGTCAGCGGGTGTTATGACAACCTCAATGATCGAGGATAACTGCCGAGCAGTTTGACCTCCAGCGCGTCCTGGTCAATCTCATCAAGCAACACCTTGATATGGTCATCCAGTCGATGCCCCTCAAAGTCAATGAAAAAGACATAGGACCACATGCCGTTTCTTGAGGGCCGGGTCTCAATGGCCGTCAATGACACATGATGCCGATGGAAGGGCTCCAATAGTTTGTAGAGTGCGCCTGGATGATTCTGAGTGGACACCATGATAGAGGTCTTGTCATTGCCACTCTGCCCAACATCTTCCCTGCCGATCACAATAAATCGCGTGGTATTGTCAGCCTCGTCTTCAATCTGTCGGGAGACAATCCTGAGCCCGTGGATTTCAGCTGCCATCTCACCAGCGATGGCGGCGGCGCCTTTTTCCTCTCTTGCCAGACGCGCCGCCTCGGCGTTGCTGGTCACCGGCAAGAGGGGCAGGTCCGGGTAATGGCTGTTCAGCCATCTGCGGCATTGGCCAAGTGCCTGTTGATGCGCGTAGATTCGTTTGATGTCATGGCTCACATCCGCCGCCACCATCAGATGATGATGCACTCGCATTTCCACTTCGCCGCAGATGTTGAGGGATGAATTCAGAAAGTTATCCAGAGTGTGATTGACGACGCCTTCTGATGAATTCTCTACCGGCACGACACCATAGTGGCAGGCTTCCGATACGACCTCCCGAAACACATCATCAACGGTCATTAGCGGCACACTGTCCACGGCATCGCCAAACTGCTTGCGGGTCGCCATTTGTGTGAAGGTTCCCTCTGGCCCGAGGCAGGCAACTTTCAACGGCTCTTCCAGGGCAAGACATGCCGCCATAATCTGGCGATAGACCTGGATGATCTTGTCATTGGAGAGGGGTCCCTGGTTCAATGCCGCCAAGCGTCGCAATATCTGCGCTTCTCGTTCTGGTCGATAAAAAACGGGGGGCTCGTCGCCAGCCTCATTCTGCTTCGCTCGGGCGACTTCCAGGGCACAGCGAGCGCGTTCGTTCAGCTTGTCAAGCATCTCAGTGTCCAGCGCATCAATCCGACTGCGGAGCGCATCAAGGCTGGTGGAATATTTGGCGTCGTCACTCATGTGAATATGATCATTTCGGCAGATTCAGGATTACACCTGGTCTGTCTCCTGTCGGTCATCATCCTGGTCTGAGAGAGGCTGGTCTGATGAAGGCTGGTCTGATGAAAGATAGCCTCCGCCTGGCTCATGGGCGTCACCCACTTCATTATCCAGCATGGCCTCAGCCCCCGCTTCAGGTTCCGCCACCGATTCCAAGCCAACCAGGTGTTCATCATTGGTGAGGTTAATCAGCCGGACACCCTGGGTGTTACGCCCCTGGGAGGAGACCTCATCCATCCTGATGCGAACCAGAGTCCCCTGGTCACTGATAAGAATAACTTCATCACCCTGGAAAACCTGCACCGCCCCGACAAGATCGCCATGCTGGGCAGTCAGCTTCATGCCAATCACCCCCTGACCACCCCGCTTGATGACGGAATAATCCGGGAAACTGCTACGCTTGCCCTTGCCATTGCGACTGGCAATCAATACCTGACCATCCTCCTCCGGGATCACAAGAGCGATGACCTTCTGCCCTGGCTTCATCCTGATGCCGCGGACGCCCCGGGCGGACCGCCCCGTGTGCCTGACATCAGATTCTTTGAACCGTATGACCTTCCCGCCAGAACTAAATAACATGACATCTTTAGTGCCATCGGTGACAGCGGCACTCACCAACCGATTGTCTTCTTTCAACCCTATGGCAATGAGACCGCTACTACGCCGGCGGGAAAAACCCATCAACGAGGTTTTTTTGACGGTACCGTTTGAGGTTGCCATAAAGATAAATTGATCTTCCCTATATTCGTGTATCGGTAACATGGCAGTAATCTGCTCGTCTTCCTCAAGCGGCAGGATATTCACCATCGGCTTGCCCCGTGCCGTCCTGCCAGCCTGGGGAATTTGGAATACCCGTAGCCAATAAACCTTGCCCCTGTTAGTAAAGCACAAAATAGTATCGTGGGAACTGGCTACCATCAGGTGTGTAATATAGTCTTCGGCTTTCACCGAACTGGCAGTCTTGCCACGACCGCCGCGACCCTGTGCCTGATAGGTAGTCAAGGGTTGGGTCTTGGCGTAGCCGCTGTTGGAAAGGGTGACCACCATGTCCTGCTCAATGATCAGATCTTCCATCGTTAAATCTTCCTGAGTTTCCACTATCTCCGTCAGACGTTGATCGCCGTATTCATCCCTGACTTTGACAAGTTCCTCACGGATGGTCGTAAGGAGCCGCACCGGGTCATGCAGAATTTTTAGCAGGGCGGAAATGGCCTCAATGATTTCCTTGTATTCTTCCAGCAGACGGTCCCGCTCAAGACTCGTCAGGCGGCTAAGTCGCATTTCCAGGATGGCTTGCGCCTGTTCTGGAGACAGGTGGTAGTTGCCGTCTTCTTTCAGCCCGTAGCTATCCTCCAGGGCCTCGGGTCGGGCGGCGTCAGGCCCTGCCTTCTCCAGCATCCGAGTCACCGTGTCTGACTTCCAGGGTTCCGCTATGAGCCGCTCTTTCGCTTCCTGGGTATTGGCGGAACGTTTGATTAGGTCAACCACCGGGTCAATGTTGGACAGGGCAACCGCCAAGCCTTCCAATACATGCCCCCTTGTCCGGGCGCGTGCTAAGAGAAAGACCGTCCGCCGAGTCACCACCTCGCGCCTGTGCATCACAAATTGTTCAAGCACCTGCTTCAGGTTAAGCAGCTTGGGTTCGCCATCAACCAGGGCAACCATGTTGATGCCAAACCCGGTTTGCAGTTGAGTCTGCGTATAGAGGTTGTTGAGTAGCACTTCGCCACTTTCCCCTTTGCGGAGTTCAATGACGATGCGGGTATCAACCGCGGATTCATCCCGTAACTCGCTAATGCTCTCTATTTTTTTGTCTTTCACCAGCGCCGCTATCTTCTCAATCAAATTCGCCCGATTTACCTGGTAAGGAATCTCCTTGATGATGACTATTTCCTTGCCGGTCTTTTCGTTCACTTCTACTTCACATCTGGCTCTGACCCGGATGCCGCCGCGGCCGGTTCGATAAGCCTGAACAATGCCGCCGCGACCGTTGATGATGCCAGCGGTGGGGAAGTCGGGACCAGGGATATGCTCCATCAACTGCTCAATATCCAGGTCCGGGTTATCAATGAGAGCAAGGCAGGCGTTGACTACTTCGGTCAGATTGTGGGGCGGAATGTTAGTTGCCATGCCGACCGCTATGCCATTAGAGCCGTTAATCAGCAGGTTGGGAATCCGGGCGGGAAGCACCACCGGCATTTTCAGGGTACCGTCATAATTCTCGACAAAATTGACGGTGTCCTTATCCAGATCAGCCAGGAGGTCATGGGCGATCTTCTCCATGCGAATTTCTGTATATCGCATTGCCGCCGCGCCATCTCCATCCAGGGAACCGAAATTGCCCTGACCATCAATCAGCGGATAACGCATGCTGAAATCCTGCGCCATCCTGACAATGGTGTCATAGGCGGCGGTGTCACCATGGGGATGATATTTACCAATGACATCGCCGACGATGCGAGCGGACTTCAGATAGGGGCGATTAAAAGCATTATTGAGATCGTTCATCGCAAACAGGACCCGGCGATGGACCGGTTTTAATCCATCCTTCACATCCGGCAGAGCCCGACCAACTATGACGCTCATGGCATAGTCCAGATACGACTTCCGCAACTCGTCTTCAATGTTGATTGGCTTTACACCTTCGTCGGAATCCGCCATCTGGAACCTTTTTTTATTCTGTTGTTATAGAGCTTTCAGTTGTAGAGCCTTCAGCAGTTTATATATCAAGAGCCTTCAGCGGTTTTTATATAGAGCCTTCAGCGGTTTCTATATAAAAAGCCTTCAGCCTGTTTTTATATAAAAAGCCTTCAGCCTGTTTTTGTACAAGGATCAAGACATTCAATGGCATTTTCAGCCCCTGTCCCCATCAAAAATTGTTCCGCTCAGTGCCTGCCAGACAAGGCAAAAATTATAACACGGCGCGCCCTCAGAACACACTCCCCCATCCCGTCACTGCCGCCGTCATCACGCCGTTAAATCACTGCTGAAGGCGGGTATAATGTTGCCTTCCTCTTGGATATTAGGGAGCACCATGAAAGCCCGTACAGATCATTCACAAGAGACTGACAAAAACCTTGATCCGCAGGAACTTGCCCGGTTCAATGATCTAGCACGCAAGTGGTGGGACAGGGCAGGAGATTTCAAGTCCTTGCACGACATCAACCCCTTGCGTGTCGGCTATATCGCTGACCGTGCTGAGCTGAGAGGGAAGCGGGTGCTGGATGTCGGCTGTGGCGGTGGAATACTGTCTGAATCTCTCGCTGCAGAAGGCGCAGAGGTGACGGGAATTGACGCCGCCGCGGGACCGCTTGAGGTAGCCAGGCTGCACCTTTATGAATCCAATCAGAAGGTTGACTACGAGTTAACGACCATTGAAGAGCTGGTAGCGAAGCAGCCAGACCCCTTTGATATTATTACCTGCCTTGAAATGCTGGAGCATGTACCGGACCCGGGTTCCGTGATCAAAAGCTGTCGGGCACTGCTGAAGGACGATGGGCACCTTTTCTTGTCCACTATTAACCGTAGCCCAAAGTCATACCTCTTCATGGTGATAGGTGCCGAATATCTGCTCCGACTCCTGCCGCGTGGCACCCATGACTATGAGAAATTTATCAAGCCCGCAGAGTTGGCAGCCTGGTGCCGAGAGGCGGACTTCAATCTCAGAGACTTGACCGGCATGACATACAATCCGCTCAACCAGGTGTACAAGACCGGCAAGGACGTTGATGTGAACTACATTGCCTGGGCAAGACCTGAATAAACTCCCGTCCTGCCGCCACCACTTCACTCAAGACTGACCTCGCCTTCTGAAGAGCCGGAACCTGTATGGACTATGTCCCGCCAAAAAATCTGCTCGCTGGACGGATTATCCTCATCACCGGAGCAGGTGACGGCATAGGACGAGCCGCTGCACTTAGCTGTGCCCGGTATGGCGCGACGGTGATTCTCTCAGGCAGGACGACGGAAAAACTGGAATCAGTCTATGACGAAATTTATCATGCCATGACGACATCGGACGACGGTCTGTCCAGGCCTGCACCATCATCCACCATGAGCCCCACAATAGTCCCGATGGACCTCGCCCGTATCACCCAGGCGGACGCTCAGCAGTTGGCTCGTAGCATTGACAGTCAATATGGGCGGCTTGATGGGTTGCTACATAATGCTGCGTTGCTGGGAGAAAGGCTCCCGTTTGAACATACCAGTATTGAGCGGTGGCAAGAGGTGATGCAGGTTAATCTGCATGCGCCTCTTCTGCTTAGCCATGCACTCCTGCCGCTACTAGAGTGTTCCGATGACGGGCGACTGTTGTTCACCAGTGCCGGTGTGGGTAGCAAGCCGCGTGCCTATCTGGGCGCCTACTCGGTTTCAAAATATGCGTTGGAAGGGCTTGCCAAATTGATTGCAGATGAACTTGAGAAGACTTCTAAGGTTCGGGTCAACCTCATCAACCCGGGTAGCACCCGGACTAGCATGCGCGCCACCGCCTTCCCCGCCGAAGACCCCCAGACCTTGAAGACACCGGAAGCATTGATGCCGCTGTATCTCTATCTGCTTGGTCCGGATAGCCGGCAGGAACACGGCAGGACCTTTACCGAAGACACTTTTAGAAGGCTCTTATAGAAGGCTCTTAGAAGGTATTGAATTGCTGGATGTTCCAGGTCATCCGAGGTCTAACCGATTGATTCGGACCATCAGCTCTTGGGCTTCATATCCGTCATGGTGTAGAGTGCCTTCACTTCTTTGGATTTGAGGTCAATATAACGGCCTGCTTTTACCGCCGAAGGAATCACAAATCTGCCGAAGCGGACTCGCTTCAATCGACTCAGAGTATAACCCTGAGATTCCCAGAGTCGCCGCACCATCCGATTACGACCTTCCATCAACACGACATAATACCACTGGTTCGCGCTCCTTCGGTCGGCGTCAGACTGCCGACCAGGCTGGATGTCCGAAAATCGGTACATCCCATCTTCCAACGACACACCTGCTCGCATACGGTGCAAGGCATCTTCTGTGACTTCACCCAAAACACGCACCAGGTATTCTCGCTCAATACCGCTGGACGGATGCATCAGTTTGCCCGCCAGGTCGCCGTCCGTAGTGAAGAGGAGCAGGCCGCTGGTGTTGAAATCAAGCCGCCCGACAGAAATCCAACGTTGATTTTTCAATCTGGGAAGATGGTCAAAAACAGTCGGCCTTTGCTCTGGGTCATTCCTTGAGCAGATTTCACCCTCGGGCTTGTTATAGAGCAGATAACGATGAGCAACCCGCTTCCGGCTGACCCCTCTCCCGTCCACCCTGATGCGGTCTTCAGCCGTCACCCTGTCGCCCCTGGTGGCTGGCTTGCCATTGACTGTCACCCGACCGGCTTCAATCCAGCGTTCCACTTCCCGCCGACTGGCAAGTCCGCGTCCAGCAAGCACTTTTTGGAGTTTTTCGGACATCGCTTCTAAACATACCTTCTATACATGCGGCGTCGCATCATCATGCGCCCGCATTAGGATGCATCGTCCTTGTCCTGCTCGGTTTCATCGCTCGCCGGGGCAGATTCGCCTTCGGGAGGCTGGTCTTCAGTCAGCGCCTGATTGATGGACGTTACTGTTGCGGACCTCCGCTTTTTATCCATATGCGACGCTTCGTCGGTGCTTGGCGGAACATCATCTTCGGCATCAGACTGATCACCAAATAGATTACGAACATTTTCCTGGATCTTATTGACTCTCTGCGAAACCTCTTCAAGTGCCTCATCATCCAACCCAACTATGGATTCATCTTGTTCCAGGTCAGCCTCATCAACTTCAAGGGTACGAATGTTGATGGGGTCTTCTTCAAGGTCAAGTTCTTCGCTGTCCCTGGTCAGGTCCTTAATCTCCGCAAGGCTGGGTAATTCATCCAGATTGCTGAGATTAAAATAATCCAGGAATGTTTTTGTGCTGGCATAGAGTGCTGGTTGCCCCGGCACATCCCGGTGCCCCACGACTCTGACCCATTCCCTCTCCAGTAACGCGCGTATGATATTAGTACTCACCGACACGCCGCGAATGGATTCAATATCACCGCGGGTAATGGGTTGTTTATAGGCGATCAGCGCCAGGGTTTCCAGTAGGGCGCGGGAGTACCTGGGCGATTTTTCTTTCCAGAGGCGACCAATCCATTCACCATATTCGGTACGAACCTGGAATCGATAGCCGCTCGCAACAGCCTTCAACTCATATCCCCTGCCCGCGCACTCCCGTTCAATCTCACTGAGGGCGGTGCGTATGTCTGCCCGTGCCGGGCGATCAGTCTCAAATAATTGCAACAACTGATCGATATTCACCGGTTGCTCCGATGCCATGATCGCGCCTTCAATAATCTGCTTAATCGGTAGGATGTCTGCCATTATTTGTCACCTGATTCTTCCACGCTTGCTGGTTTCGCTTTCACATGAATGGGGGCATAGTGTTCCGTCTGCACAATTTCCAGCAATGATTCCTTAATCAACTCCATGACCGCAATAAAGGTCACTACTACGCCAAGGCGTCCCTCCTCCCGGGTAAAGAGAGACCCGAAGGTAACGAACTGATCTTTACCGGACACAAGGTTCAATATACTAGCCTTGCGTTCCTGTGTGGATAGGGGGTCCAGGCTGATATGGTGGGTGGAAAAATTCTCCGCTCTTTTCAGTACCCTGGAAAATGCAAGTAGCAGATCTTGGAGAGGCACTTCTGGCAGGGGCATGCTTGTTTCCATCTCTGGTGCCGCCGCCATCGCCATCCAGAAGTCGCGATTGATACGAGGTAGTGCGTCAATATCCAGCGTTGCCTGCTTGAACCGTTCGTATTCTTGCAACTTGCGAATCAATCCCGCCCGGAGGTCATCCTCGTCGTCGCCATCTTCCGCCACGCCGGGCAGTAGCATACGAGACTTGATCTCCGCCAGGACCGCCGCCATCACCAGATACTCTGCTGCCAATTCAAACTGTATCCCCTGCATCATATCTATGTATTCCATATACTGACGGGTGATTTCCGCTATCTGAATATCCAGGATGTCCAGATTTTGGCGGCGAATCAGATACAGCAGAAAATCCAGCGGACCCTCAAATGCTTCCAGAATGACTTCCAAGGCGTCTGGCGGAATATAGAGGTCCAGCGGAAACTGGCTCGTTGGTTTACCCTCTACGACTGCGAAGGGCATTTCAACCTGAACTGCCTGGGCATCCTTGTTAGTGCTGGAGTTTGCATCTTCTCCAAGATTCTTTTTCATCGCAATTTCCGGGTCGCGAATCTCTGGATCAATCATGCATTTTCCTGATCGCACATGAAGCAAATCATCGATAATCCAAGCCCATTGCTGAGCGGACATTTTCTAGCGTCGTCCGTACAATGCTACGCGCATTCTCACACCCTTCCGCAACAATTGATTTGACAAGGGCAGGATCTTCTTCGTATTGACGCGCCCGGTCCCGCATGGGTTGTTGTTCTTCTAGCACCTTCTCTATCAAGGGCCGCTTGCAATCAATACACCCTATGCCCGCGCTGGTGCAACCTTCACGCACCCAATTTTTGGTGGCATCGTCCGAATAGATTTTATGCAAAGTATAGACGGGGCAAACATCGGGATTACCGGGGTCGGCGCGGCGTGCCCTAGCGGGATCAGTAATCATGGTTTTGATATTTTGGGTCACCTTGTCCGGATCTTCCCGTAGCGCAATGGTGTTATTGTAGGACTTGGACATCTTCTGACCATCCATCCCCGGCACCACGGAGGTATCAGTCAGCAGTACCTGGGGTTCCGGCAGAATAATCTTGCCGCCGCCTTCCAGATAACCGAGTAGCCTGTCACGGTTGCCCAAAGAGGTTTTTTGCTGATCGTAAATCAGGGCCTGTGCCTTCTCCAGCGATTCTTGTATGCCCTGCTCCAAGTATTCGCGCCGTAACTCTCGGTACATCTTGGCATTTCTGCGTCCAAGTTGCTTGATCGCCTCTTCTGCCAGCGCCTCAAAATCTGTTTCCTTGCCGAAGATATGATTAAACCGCCGGGCAATTTCCCGGGTGATTTCAACATGAGGCACCTGGTCAGCGCCCACCGGCACATGACCAGCCTGATATGCCAGAATGTCTGCACTCTGCAATACCGGATAACCAAGGAAGCCGTAGGTTGCCAAGTCACGATCATTTGTCCTGGCAGTGGTGTCCTTGTAATTCGGGACGCGTTCCACCCAAGACAAGGGCGTAATCATGGACAGAAGCAGATGCAATTCGGCGTGTTCCGGGATCCTTGATTGAATGAATAGCGACGCAGAACCTGGATTGACCCCCGCCGCCAACCAGTCAATGACCATTTGCCAGACATTGTCTTCAATAACTTCAGGGTCTTCATAATGCGTGGTGAGGGCGTGCCAGTCGGCGACGAAGAACAGGCATTCATACTCATGTTGCAACTTTACCCAATTCTTCAATACGCCGTGGAAGTGCCCAAGATGCAGGCGCCCTGTTGGACGCATACCGGAAACCACCCGCCTTCGTGCCTCAATCTGATTCACACTGGTTCCATGTTCGTTTAGATGAGCTTTTAAATGAGCGTTTAGAAGCGCTTTTAGAAGGAAGTGCTGGAATCAGGGTACTGCCACTCCCCGCATGGAGTTTGGCAGAGCTTCACATATCTCAATAAGGGCAAAATCTCCAATAGGTGTTTTGTCACTATCGGGAAAATTGACGACGCGGTTATTTTCCGTGCGACCCTGCAACTGGCCGGGGTCTTTTTTCGATGCGCCGGTAACGAGCACTTTCTGTCTAGTGCCTATCATGGATTCACTGATTCGTGATGCCTGTTGCCGGATACGGTGCTGCAAAATAGCCAGCCGCTCCTGCTTGACCTCCATAGGCGTGTTATCTGGCAGATCAGCCGCTGGCGTGCCGGGTCTAGGGCTGTAGATGAAACTGAAGGAATTATCGAATCCCACCTCGTCAATCAGCGCCATAGTCTGGTGAAAGTCCTCATCCGTCTCTCCCGGGAAGCCAACAATAAAGTCACTGGAAATACTGATGTCAGGGCGAAGCTTCCTTAGCTTACGCAGTCTCGATTTGTATTCAAGCACTGTGTAACCTCTTTTCATCTTCGCCAGGACCCTGTCCGACCCGCTCTGTACCGGTAGATGCAGATGATTCACCAGTGCTGGAAGTTCGGCATAAACATCAATCAGGCTGTCAGTAAATTCAACCGGATGAGAGGTGGTATATCTGATGCGGTCAATACCCTCTATGTCGGCAACCAGACTCATCAGATAGGCAAGGTCTGCCCGTGAACTGTCGGGCAAAAGCCCTCGCCAGGCATTGACATTCTGCCCCAGGAGATTGACCTCGCGCGCACCCCGCGCCGCCAGTTGAGAGATTTCGCGTAGCACATCAAGCAGGGGCCTGCTGACTTCTTCACCCCTGGTATAGGGTACGACGCAAAAGGAACAATACTTGCTACAACCTTCCATGATGGAAACAAAGGCTGCCGGACCCTGCACCGAGGGTTCTGGCAAACGGTCAAACTTTTCAATCTCAGGAAAACTGACATCAACGACTGGAGCATGACTGACATCTGCCTCGGTAATCAATGTCGGCAGTCGGTGCAGCGTTTGGGGACCAAAAATCACATCAACAAAAGGCGCCCGTTCAATAATCGCGGCACCTTCCTGACTTGCCACACAGCCACCCACGCCGATTTTTACAGCAGGATTCAAGTGCTTCAACCGACGCCACCGACCAAGTTGATGAAACACCTTCTCCTGTGCCTTCTCCCGGACGGAGCAGGTATTCAACAACAACAGGTCAGCGTCTTCCTCATGCGGAGTCAACTCAAAGTCATGCGACGCCTTCAGTATGTCTGCCATTTTCGATGAGTCATACTCATTCATTTGGCATCCGTGCGTTTTAATAAACAGTTTTGGCATAAAACCGGACTCTGTAATACATCAAAAAACAGGCGGGATTATATCAGTCTTTTGCAGAGAAGATGTGTTAAGACCAAATATCATCTTTTGATTCCCACAGGGTTTTCACATCATCAAATTTTTCTATGCGATCTCTAATTTTCAAAATTTCTTTGGGATAAAAACTAAGCATTGTGTCGCAAAGTTGAAGCATCCATTTTTTGCGCGAATATCAATCCAACAATTTGATATGGTTGGAATTTGCTATTTGAATCTGCCCCCATCCCAATGCACCCACAGTTAAACATTCCCAACTCAGATATTTGATGGGAACAAAAGTTACTTCTGTCACTGTTAATTTGATATTGCAGATAGCGTATTTTATGATTATTAGTGCAATTTTCTTGTTGGCTGTTCAGTGAGGGAATTTCTTTCCCAAAAGACGCCGTCCGCATATCCTTGAATGATCGGGTCTGAAGCATTCGTCTCTAGACGTTTAAGTGCCCAGCAACAATATTCTTTGTTAATCTCTATCCCACAAAAATTCCGGTCTAACTTTCTTGCCACAACTGCGGTAGTGCCACTACCAAGGAATGGGTCAAGTATAAAATCTCCTTTTTTAGTACTGGCAAGAATGAGTTTCGCTATAAGTTTTTCAGGCTTCTGTGTTGGATGATCCGTATTTTCTGGCATCGACCAAAATGGGATAGAAATATCTGTCCAAATATTAGATGGATAAGTCAGGCGATAATTACCTTTCTCTTCCTCGTTCCAGTCTTTTGGTTTTCCATTTACCCGATATGGCGCAATCACTCTGCGTTTTAATTTAACAGAATCTACATCAAAGTAGTAATCATCAGAAACCGTACAGAACCAAATGTCCTCAGTGTTATTTTTCCAGTTAGATTTCGCTCCACGCCCTTTTTCTCTTTCCCATGTAATTCGGTTGTGAACATGAAAATGTGCTTCAAGAATAGGGGCGATAAGAACTGATGTTTTCCAGTCAGAACAAACATAAACCGTTGCGGTTGACTTGAGGGTTGGTATTAATAATTCAATGACCTGATGAAACCATTTCCTATACGAATTTTTGTCTTTTTCTTTAAAGAAATTACCATTATAGTTTTTAGATAAATTATAAGGCGGATCTAAAATAAGACAATCAACAAAACCTTTTGGCAAATTTTCTGCTACATTAAATATATCCCCAGCAATTACTTTCCCAATAATATCTTCAATACTAACCGGATTATCCACACAACAAATATCTGTTGATAGTCGATCTATTTCTTCTTGTTTACAGACCAGGGTTTGATTTCTTGAAGCTCTCTGTTTCATATCATACTTAAATGTAGTAGCGATTAATTTTTGTTAACCTTGGATGCAGAAGCTCGCATACAATGGTAGCGCAAATCTGTTATAATGTCACAATCGTGTATAGGTCCACCACCCCCCGCTTTCGTGAGGGCATGCTTCGGCACTCGGGTTGATTATGGATGAGGTAGTTT
>DKIG01000002.1:18862-23097 GCA_002454165.1 Gammaproteobacteria bacterium UBA6724 | reverse complement strand
ATAAATAATCTGCTTGCCTTTGAAGTCCAGTGTTGTCATGAGTGTCTCGGGGAATGATGGCTATAAGATGGTTGATTATACTTCAATGCTCAATCATCTTGACTATCCTGGAACCGATATTGGTTCTTTATCTGGATGCCTGCCGCCACAGGCATGACGGATGACTTCCCTGCCTGGCTGGTTCACGGGATAATGGTGTAAAGTACTTTGGTGGGAGCGCCTCCCTTCACGGGCTTGTTATTAACCTAACACTTGCTCTTAGCCAAACATTTAATTATGCACAACTCGGAATGCACAACTCGAAATGCACAACTCGGAATGCACAAGCATCATGAACAGTCAGGATAATCAGCCATCCATTGCAAGGGTTCGCGACTATTTCCATGACCTGCAAACACGGCTCTGTGATGCCATAACCGCGGTGGATGCTAGTGCTGACTTCAGTAGTCAGGAAATTGCGACGCCCGGGGGTGGCATGGCGATGCCCAGGGTGCTTGATGACGGGAAAGAGATTGAGCGGGGTGCGGTGCAATTTTCCCATAGTATCGGTGATTCATTGCCCGCCGCCGCCAGCGAGCGCAATTCGCACTTGGCAGGACGCCGCTATGAGGCGACGGCGATTTCAATGATCATGCATCCCCGCAACCCTTATGCGCCCACTTGCCATGCCAATCTACGATTCTTTCTGGTTGATGCCGAGCACTGGCATTTTGGCGGTGGCTTTGACCTGACCCCCTATTACCCATTTGCCGAGGATGTGTTGCATTGGCACCGGACGGCGGCCCAGGCATGCCGCCCCTTTGGCGAGGACTTGTACGCCAGATTCAAGCAATGGTGTGATGAGTATTTTTATCTTCCCCACAGAGATGAGCCTCGCGGCGTTGGCGGTATCTTCCTGGATGACTGGAATCAGGATGGGTTTGCGCAGAGTCTCGCGCTTATCACCAGTATTGGGGAACAGATCCTGCCAGCATACCTGCCTATCCTTCAGAAACGCATAACCATGCCCTACGGCGAGCGAGAGCGGGAGTTCCAGTTGTATCGACGGGGGCGTTATGCCGAGTTCAACCTCGCCATTGATCGGGGTACTAGGTACGGTATGCAATCGGGGCACCGCATTGAATCTGTTCTTGCCAGCATGCCACCGATGGCGACTTGGAAGTATGATTGGCAGCCCGAAGCAGGCTCGCCTGAGGCGGTGCTTTATGATGATTACCTGAAGCCCCGGGACTGGTTGACCGAATTGAGCCCGGGTCAGGGAGACGCAGGACTGTGAGTATTGATGCCAGAGCAAATAAGGAGATGCTCAGGGTCAGCCTAGTGCAGACCTCGGTGGCATGGGAATCACCAACAGCGAACCGAGCGCATTTTGACGCGCTGCTGAAAGATGTTACTGAGAGCGACATAGTGGTGTTGCCAGAGATGTTCAGCACTGGTTTTTCGATGGCATCATCAAGTCTGGCTGAGACGATGGAGGGAGCCACGGTCAACTGGATGCAAGACGCCGCGGGGCGAGGCGGGTTTGCTCTCTGCGGTAGCATCATCATCAGCGAAGACGAGCAATACTTTAACCGCTTTGTCTGGACCACAGGACAGTCCGCCGCCGTCACCTACGACAAGCGACATCTGTTCCGCATGGCAGGCGAGACGCGATACTATAGCCCCGGTCAGGAGCGAGTTGTGATTGCCTCCTCTGGTATCCGGGTTTGCCCGCAGATATGTTATGACTTGCGGTTTCCTGCTTGGAGTCGCAATCTTGAAGCCTTTGATTTACTTGTTTATGTTGCCAACTGGCCAGCCAGCAGAAGCGCTCAGTGGCGCACCCTGCTGCAAGCTAGGGCGATAGAAAATGCCTGCTATGCTGTCGGGGTCAATCGGATTGGTGTGGATGGCAATGATGTTGAATATAGTGGTGATTCTTGCGTCATTGATTATCAGGGTAAAATTCTGCTGGACATGACGGACAGCGACGCCCTCGCCTCGTGGGATCTGGATTTGCCCACTATGCGTCAGTATCGTGAGGATTTCCCGGTGCATCTTGATGCGGACAGGTTTCATTTTGAGATGTAACTTTCCATACTGCGCCTACTATTTCTCCCTCAAACCAAAGGGGCACTGTTGTGTTGTATTACCTGGGTGAAAGGCTCGCTGATCTGGCGGGACCCTTCCGACTCTTTACCTCCTATTTCTTTCTTGCCGGCCTTGGCACGGCTGCCGGGGGTCTGCTTACCTGGTGGCTGTTACCCAGGTTCTGGCACCTTCTGCCCAAAGACCGGGGCAAAGAATACGCCGTTGACGCAAAGATGAGCATCGGCAAGCCCATTTCCGGTGGTCTGCTGTTTGTCCCGGTGTTTATCCTTTTATGTCTGTTGGTAGTGCCGTTTGATTGGCGTTTTGTCGGTATCCTGGCTTGTATGCTGGTTGCCATGACAGTCGGTTATTTGGATGACAAAGCCGAATCAAGTTGGAGTGAGTATCGTCTTGGTGCCGTTGATCTGGTGATCGCCGTTGCCGCTTCCGCGATTATCTGCCAACTTGAAAGTTACATCATTTGGTTGCCTTTTTTTAAGGATCCGATTGAAGTTTCTCCCGGCTTATTTATTTTCGGCTCAACCATTCTTATCTGGGTGTCAATCAATGCCACGAATTGTACGGATGGTGTTGATGGGCTCTCAGCTGGACTGTCCGGGATGGGCATATTTTTCCTCGGGGCGATTCTCTACGGGATTGTGGGACATGCGGATATTGCGGATTATCTCTTGGTGCCCCACTATGTGGCTGGAGCTGACTGGGCGATCATTGCTTTTGTGATGGTCGGTTGCCTGACCGGGTATCTCTGGCACAACAGCTATCCAAGCGCGGTGCTGATGGGGGATGCCGGTTCCAGACCCATGGGTTTGTTGCTCGGTGTCCTGGTGCTGGCGTCTGGCAATCCCTTTCTTATATTGGTCGTGGCTTTCGTGGTGCTAGTCAACGGCGCAACGGGGTTGGTCAAGGTGGTACTGCTCAGGTTTTTTAGAATCGGTATTTTCCAGCAAATCCGATACCCACTGCATGACCATGTGCGACACAGTATGGGCTGGTCCAATACTCAGGTGCTGGTCCGATTCATGCTGTTGCAGGCGGTCGGTACGCCTATATTGTTGGTGCTACTCTTGAAAATCCGCTGATGGTAACCGTTCAACTCAGTGCCAACTCCTCCGCCCGCTTAATAAAATCTTCATAAGTAACATCCAACCCCAGATCAATGGCATCGCTCGCCATAATCTTGATAGTTGAGAAACGCCCGGCAACCGCCTGCAGAATGGCACCCTGGGGCGCGTCTTCCGAGCAGAGATAGAGGACCGCCGGGCTGACCTGGTCTGGCTGCCCGGTTCTGTTGGAGTTGGCGAGCTCCTTCGTCATTCGGGTAATCGCTCCAGGTGCCAAGGTATTGACCTTGATGCCCTTGCGCTCTCCCTCCAAGGCCAGGACATTCATTAACCCGACCAGACTCATCTTGGCGGAGGCATAGTTGGATTGGCCAAAATTGCCAAAAATCCCCGAGCCAGAACTGGTGAGCACTACCCTGCCCCAGAGGTTCTTGACCATCACGGGCCAGGCAGCCCGGGTGACATAGACAGCACCCATCAGGTGCACATCCAGCACGGCTTTGAAATTCTCCAAAGTCATCTTGGCGAAGGTCTTGTCCCGCAGGATACCGGCATTGTTCACCAGAATATCCACAGAGCCAAAGTGCGAGAGGGCATCCTCAATGATGCTTTGCGCGCCATTTTCATCAGCAACCGATGCCGTATTGGCGATAGCCGTACCGCCCAGGGATTGAATCTCCTCCACGACCGCATGTGCAGTATTGCCAACACCTGTGCCATCAATCCTGCCGCCCAGATCATTAACCACCACTTTGGCACCGCGTTTGGCAAATTCCAGCGCATGAGAGCGACCAAGACCTCGCCCGGCACCTGTGACTACAACAACCTTGTCTTGAAAAGCAGCATTTTGAAAATCTGACATCCAATCCCTCGCGGTGTCTGAGCTGTCTGTTGAGAGGGTAACTTGTAAATCTTATAGAAACAAATTGTATATTTTTCAATTCGTTATGCGAATAAATTTGAATTTTTATCATGTGAGATTACACTTGAGAGTCTTCCGTCCTCCTGCCCTGTATAAGCTCAGATACCTTTGGCGCTCCCCCAGATCCGTCATTCCCTTGGCTCCGTCATTCCCCTGGCTCC
>DKIG01000002.1:0-18692 GCA_002454165.1 Gammaproteobacteria bacterium UBA6724 | reverse complement strand
CAGAGTGCCAAAGCATGCCCTCGCAAAAGCGGGGGGTGGTGGACCTATACATGACATAGCAAATTATGCGTTCGTCCTGCATCATTGGCGCCATGATGCTCTGGCTCAAGACATTTCATCTACTATTTGTCATAGCGTGGATGGCAGGGGTCTTCTACCTGCCGAGAATCCTGGTGCATTACCTTGAAGGGACGGCAGCCCAGGAGGATACCCGCAGGCTAGTCATCATGGCGGAAAGGTTATTTTGGTTTTCAGTAGTGATGGCGGGCATGGTGTTTATTACCGGCTTCTGGCTATGGCTGGGCTATGGGGTGACTGGTGACTGGTTATACGCGAAGCTCTTCTTCGTGCTGCTGTTGCTTATCTATCAGGCGCAAACCCTGCGTTATATCGCCAGGATGAAAGCCGGCAATCTTTTGTATAACTCATTATTTTTCCGTTTATTTAATGAGGCTGCCCTGATTCTGCTGGTGCCGATACTCATTCTGGCGGTGATGAAACCTTTTTGATGTCTCGTGCCTAGCGACGGAAATTTGAGGCTGGTGCGTATAAGAAGATGGGCGTCGGAAAAAGACGTCTGACAGCAACTTCTAACCACAACACAGGATGGATACCATGAACTACGCAAGGATATTTTTGACCACCAGCCTGATCGCTGCTTCCATGACGACGACAGCCCTGGCAAGCCGTGCCGACAAGATGCTACAGCGGATTGATAAAAACGACGACGGCAAGATCAGTCTGGAGGAGTTTCATGCTCGGGAGGCAAGATGGATTGAGCGGATAGACTCAGATGGGGACGGCGCAGTGTCTCTTGAAGAAATCACTCAGCATCATTCAGAAAGAGCAATGGCAAGGCAGGCAAAAATGGCAGCACACCGGGCGAAAGCGCAAACCGCTCTGGAAGAGAAATTTGCCGCTGCTGATACCAACCAGGATGGTCTTGTCACCGGTGAGGAGTGGCGTCTTGAAGCCTTCAATCGGCTTGACGAGGATGATGATGGATATCTATCAAAGAAAGAGTTGAAACAGGCAAGACATGGCGGCAAAGGATTCCGACAGGGTGGCGGCTTTAGGAAGGGTCACTCTCACAAGGCGAAATGACAATCTGGTGTCTGGGACCCTGCCCTCGGAATGGTAGAGGAATTAGACCCCTCAGTCATTGACGAGATGATTGCCGGAAATGCCGAAGCCTTCCAGCAGATACTCAGGCACCATATAGGACCCATCACCGGATATGTGATGCGCATGACGCGTTATTCACACGGGGTTGGAAATCATCTTCCCGCAGACACTTTTGAGAAGAAGGGTGAAGATATAGTGGAAGATATTGTCCAGGAGACCTTTGTCCGCTTGTGGGAAAAGCGCCAGCGCTATGACCCGAAGCGAGCAAGGCTAACTACCTGGCTACACCGAATTGCTCATAATCTTTGCGTTGACCATTTTCGTCGTTCCCAGAGGACCCCCATCAACCTTGACATTAACGGCGCAAGCCTGGCAGAAACCGAGGCTCAGACGAGTGATAGCGACAGACCGGACAGGCGGATGGCACAGCAGAACCGGGCAATACTGCTCAGGCGGGCCTTGATGGCGCTCCCGGAAAAGCAACGCAGTGCCCTTGTTATGTGTCATTACCAGGGCTTGTCCAACAAGGAGACAGCGGAGATTACGGGCATGTCTGTGGCGGCGGTGGAATCCCTGCTCGCCCGGGCGCGTAAAAAATTGAAACAAGACCTGCTCCATCTTCAGGAATAACCTGCCCCTAAGCGTGGCAGGTTAAGAGACGCAGCGGGTAAAAAGACGTAGCGGGTAAAAGAACGTAGCGTGTAAAGAGACAATACGGATAAAAACCAAACATGATGAATCTTGACCGACTGCAAACAATTATCAACGCCTACGGCAATGACGCTGCCAGATGGCCAGCGGACGAGCGGCAGGCGGCACTGACATTCATCAACAAATCCAGTGCTGCAAGACAAGTCCTGCAAGCATCAGTAGCGACCTCAGAAGAACTGGATGCCTGGTTGGACAGTGATATGTTCCTAGATAGCCCCGAGTTTGAGCAGATCAAGCACAGGATTGGACAAAGAGCGACCGCCAGGATACTGGACAGGGTTATAAAAATCCCCGCCGACTCCAATCTGGAAAGATTTTTCACCTGGCTCCTACCCGATCCGACAAGCCGGTCCATCTCCTTCTGGAAACCTGGTCTAGTAGCCAGCCTGCCGCTTGTCCTCGGCATGGTCTTGGGGAGCCTCACAGAGACAGGCATCAGACTGGACAGCACAGGAGCGGAAGATGCTCTGGTAGAAAATCAGGCATGGGACGAAGAACTTTATCTACTGGCTTTAACAGACCAGATGCCCCGGCAATGGTCGGGGGACTGGACGGAGGAATAATGTGATGGACAAGTCTAAGAAGCGCCGTATCTGGCTGATGGGTCTGCTCGTCATCTCCCTAGCCTTCAACCTGCTGGTCATCGGAATGATGATCGGGCGGGCGGCTAGTCCAGTGCGGGACCGGCATCCCCATCTCGGCTGGATGATGTACAAACTTGATAGGGATACTCGGGCAGAGCTCCATGACTCCCTCAGGGAGCACAGACAAAAGTCAAAGCCCATCCGCGCTGAGTTGCAAGCAGCCCAGCGGCGGCTTCATGAAGTTCTCAGCAGCGAAGATTTTGATGCGGTGGCGACTCGTCAAGCACTAACCACCTTGCGGGATATTTCTGCAAGGTTTCAGACTCTTGCCCACCAGCAGATGGTTGAGACCCTCGCCAAAATGAAACCGGAAGACAGAGTCCAGGTGTACCGATTTCTGGCAAAACCTGGACCGCGTGGCAACCCACCCTGTCCTGAGCAACGCAAGCGGCAATGAGCATCAACGAGGCGTTAGCAAAACTGGTTGACGCCCTGCTGGCACTGACCGACGACCGGCTCTTGCAATGTCCATTGGATAACGAATGGCGGTCACCCTGCGAGGTCTATTCCACAGATGAGGTGACCTGGTGGCGTCCGACAAGACAATCCCCCGCCGTTGACTTCTCTGGTCTGGCGCAAGCCCTTGAGACATCAATACACCCGGATATCTGTCAGTTCTACAGCAGTTACTGGTCTGGCACTATAGAAGCCGACAGCACAGAGGGACGCGTCAGCCTGATACAACTCTGGAATGAAGAAGACTTTAACCGGCTGATTGCCAACCTGGTGGGACACGCCCTCACTAAACGCCGACAGAAGCAGCCCCTGAGCATCTTTATCGCCAATACCGACCCAGACTCCGAGCGCTTTCTCAGCATTGACAATGAAACCGGTGCGGTGCTACTGGAGGAACCGGGCAAGCCGCCACTTCGCAAGGTGGAAACCAGCCTGGTAACTTTTCTTTCCCGTTTGACGCCGAAACTCAGGCAGCCTGATTTATACTAGTTGTCATGGGCAAACCAGCTACGCCATCAATCAAACTCGCGCCAGTGAAACGGATCAACGGCGAGATTACCCTCCCCGGATCCAAGAGCCTGTCCAATCGGGCATTGTTGCTTGCTGCCCTGGCGTCTGGCGAGACGGAAATCATCAACCTGCTGGAGAGTGACGACACGGCGCAGATGCTCGGTGCGCTGCGGCAACTTGGCGTCAGGATTGCCTGTCCTTTTGAAGAGCAGTCAGAAAGGCAGTCAGAAGATCCTTCGCCAGTGTCCTCACAAGCCCAGTCAACAATCGTCTCTGGCAATGGCGGGCTCTTTGCCACACCATCCAGGCGCACATTTTTCCTAGGCAATGCTGGCACCGCCATCCGTCCGCTCACGGCGATACTCAGTCTCATCCCGGGGGAATTCGTCCTGGACGGAGACGCTTATATGCGGGAGAGACCTATCCAGCATTTGGTGCATGCCCTCGTACAACTTGGTGCCTGGGTGGGTTACCTGGGCAAGCCCGACTGCCCGCCCCTGCAACTTGGCGGCGGGTTCATCAAGGGTGGCGAGTTAGAATTGATGGGCAGCATGTCCAGTCAATATCTGTCTTCACTGCTGATTGCCTTGCCGCTCGCCAGGGAGCCAAGTCATATCAGGGTAGTGGGTGAACAGGTCTCCAAGCCCTACCTGGATATGACCCTTAATGTCATGAACGACTTCGGTGTCACGGTGACTCGTGAGGATTACCGAGAGTTTCATATTCCTGGGAATCAGCAATATCACTCACCCGGCAAATTTTTTATTGAAGGCGACGCTTCTGCTGCTTCCTATTTTTTCGGTGCGGCGGCGATCCGAGGCGGACGGCTGAGGGTGCATGGCATTGGTAAAAATTCAATCCAGGGGGATTATCAATTCCTGGACACCATTGAACAGATGGGCGCCAAAATACGCCGACATGCCAGTTGGATTGAAGTTGCGGGGGGAGAACTTCACGGCATAGACGCTGACCTGAATCATATTCCCGATGCCGCCATGACTGTCGCCGCCATGGCACTCTTCGCCAAAGGCAGAACGGTGATCCGTAATATCTATAACTGGCGGATCAAGGAGACGAACCGGCTCCAGGCAATGGCGACAGAGCTGAAGAAACTCGGGGCAAGCATCAAGACCGGCGAGGATTATATTGTGATTGATCCGCCCGATGCGCTCAAAGCGGCGACCCTGGACACATACGGCGACCACCGGGTTGCCATGTCCTTGTCTCTGGCGGCGCTCGGTGACCAGCCCATTATTATCAATAACCCGGATGTTACTCGTAAAACCTTCCCGGATTATTTTTCAGTCTTTGAGTCCATAGCGGAAAGATGATCTGGACAGAATAACTTTTGGGGTTGAATGTTGAAAAAAACCTGGTGCCTGTTTAGTGACACAACGCCGCGGGCGCTTAGTGACAAAACGCCGCGGGAGACTGTTTGCGATAAACCGCCGCGGGAGACTGTTTGTGACAAAACGCCGCGGGAGACTGTTTGCGACAAAACGCCGCAGGAGACTGTTCGTGATAAACCGCCGCGGGCGCTTTTGCTGCTTCTGACTCTTTTGCTGGTAGCGGATGGCGGCGGATCCCAGGAGACTGTTCGTGACAAAACGCCGCAGGCGCTTGGCGACAAAACGCCGCGGGAGACTGTTGGTGACAAAACGCCGCAGAAGACTGTTCGTGACAAAACGCCGCGGGCGCTTGGTGATAAACCGCCGCAGGAGACTGTTTATGATAAACCGCCGCGGGCGCTTAGTGACAAAACGCCGCGGGCGCTTGACGAATGGCAACTCAGAAAAGAAGCAGATGGGATCAGCGTCTATTCTCGTCAGATCCAGGATGTCGATTACCTGGAATTCAAAGCGGTCACCAAGATTCCGGGCAAGGTTGCAAGTGCGCTCGCCCTGTTGAACGATACCGCCGCTTGTAGTCAATGGCTGCATCGCTGTGTTGAGAGTCATGTCATCACTCAAATCAGCAACCTGGAGAGCATCTTTTACCAGGTCTCCAAACTCCCTTTCCCCGCCAAAGCGCGAGATCTTGTGTTTCACGCCGTCGCCAGCCAGAAGCCAACCGGCGAGATCCTGGTCACCCTGAGGGCGCGCCCCGACCTGCTACCGCTCGCTGAACCCATCCGCATCCGGCATGCCTATGGTACCTATCTGCTGGAGCCTCTGTCCGACACAACCAGTCGTCTGACCTGGCAGCAGTATATTGACCCGGCGGGCAGTCTCCCCGCCTGGATAGTCAACAGAATGCTGGTTGACCTGCCGTTCAACTCCTTGCAAGCCTTCCGCAAACTCGTCACCCACCAACCCTATCGCGATACCAAAATAGGTTATGACGAAAAGGGTATGCCAAACGCGCTGATACCGGCGAAGGCTCAGGACGACTCAAGCTCCAACAGATAACGTTTGGCATCCATACCGCCACCAAATCCTGTCAGGCTACCGTCAGCACCTATGACCCGGTGACAAGGAATGACAATGGGGAGGGGATTACGTCCATTGGCAGCACCCACGGCGCGGATGGCTTTCGGTCTGCCGATCTTTGCCGCCAGGTCTTTGTAGCTCAGCGTTTCCCCGTAGGGAATTTCAAGCAAGGCATCCAGGACACTCAGCTGGAAGGGGGTGCCGTCAGGTTCAAAGCTCAGCTCAAACTGGCGGCGAGCACCGGCGAAGTATTCTTGCAACTGTTGCCTTGCCGCCGCAAAACCATCTTGCCGCTCCTGCCAATCCTGAGCCGGCTTCACCCTGCCCTTTCCCTCGGGAAAGCCTATCAATCTGAGCGTCTCCGCCCGTCCCACCAATAGCAAATTGCCCAGGGGTGAATCCGTGTAGCAGTATTCCATCATTCTTCTGATCCTCTGTGATTAAGTTGATAGTGGTTGGGTTAATAGTTGTTATGCGTGGCAGCGATGCGCCACAAATGCATGCCCGCATAGGCGCGCCAGGGCCTCCAGTTTTCAGCGCGGGCAAGTAGTTCCGATTCCGAATGGATGTTTAACTCTCGTTGCGCTGCCTTTTTCAACACCAGGTCACCCAGCAAGAAGGCATCCGGATTGGCGAGAGCACGCATGACAATGTAATCAGCCGTCCAGGGACCAATCCCGGGAATCGCCAGCAGCTTCTCTCGGCAGGAAGATTCCAAACAATCTTGCATCGTCTCTTCTGTGGTCTGCCCCGCCGTGCCTTCAAGATCCAACTTGCCGGCAACGACCAGAGTCGCCAATGATTTAATCGCCCCTGCCCGTCGTGCTGGCATTGGCAGTGCTTCGGGCACAAGTGTCGCCAGTTGTTCCGCCTTCGGGAAGACAAGCCCATAAT
This sequence comes from Gammaproteobacteria bacterium UBA6724, assembly GCA_002454165.1. GTDB lineage: Bacteria > Pseudomonadota > Gammaproteobacteria > Pseudomonadales > Azotimanducaceae > UBA9659. Next base: position 11,923 of record DKIG01000002.1, on the reverse strand, counting down.
CGTTATGACTGCCGAAGGTGGTAGCCATCCTGCCCATCATCCTGGTCGCGCTCTTAACTGACACCTGCTGCCCCAGAATCGCCCGGACGGCAATTTCAAAACCGTCCCATGCACCCGGCAACCTCTGACCAGGATTCTGCGCCACTATCCTCGCCAGGTCCTTGTCCCTGCTGAGCAGTTTCACGATTTCCTCCGGGATCGCGTCCAGGTCAAACATGCGCCTGACCCGCCGGGCAATTTGCATCAGGTACCTGGCATTGACGCCCTGGACTTCACAACACAGCTCCCTGGTATGAGCGTCCTGGGTCACCTGCACCCAGCCCGGATTTCCGTCAAGCGTAAATGCTCGCCGATAAGCCTTGTCTGTCACCTTCTCTACACCCTCGGTTGCGCGCAGCCGGTAAAATTTCAGCAGACCATCAAAATCGTAGGGTTCACGATATCCCAACCGCATCACCAGCCGCTCCCCTAGGCCTGGCTGGATATCCTTGCGCAAACATCCAGGTGTCCGCTGATAGGTCTGCATGAAATGATCGTTGAATCGCCGGACGCTACCGTAGCCGGCCGACATAGCGACTTCGGTCATGGAAAGTCGGGTCTGGTCAATGAGTTTCTTGGCAAATTGTAGCCGCCTGGTTTGCACCACAGTCTTGGGCGATGCACCGAGATGCCGAGTGAAGAGCCGACCCAGATGCCGCGGAGTCACACCCAGCCGATGACTCAGGGTGTTGAGGGTGCCACCGTCATCAAGCGCACCCTCGTCAATGAGTCGTAGCGCACGATTGACAGTCGTTGAACTCCCCATCCAGGCCGGTGTCCCCGGCGATGCCTCAGGCCTGCAACGCAAACAGGGACGGAAACCGGCGGCACTTGCGGCGGCGGCAGTTTCGTAAAAGCAAACATTTTCCACCCTGGGCAACTTGACCGGACAAACAGGTCGGCAATAGATACCGGTGGTTTTGACGCCGACGAAGAAACGTCCATCAAACCGCGGGTCTCTGGCTTTCCTTGCCTGTTCCAAAACCTTGTCAGCAGGTAACATGACCTAAGTCTTCAATAGCAATAAATGAAACCAGTCTAAACGCGTCCCATCTCCCATACTAGCCAGAAAAGGACCTGGTAATTTTTTTGTTATGCGGTGCGTCATCCGTGCAAAGCAACAGACCCATCGGGAAGGAAGCAGTTACAATCACCTGGAAAACAAGAATGAAAACACCATGATTGAAATGCTCGGCAAACTAGAAGTTGGCGCCAAGGACGACCTGTGGCGAGATAAGCAGTCACGAGAAGGCGCGAATTGCGTCTATTTTGAGTATGTGCATCTGCCGTCCTATGCGGAGGATAGGACGCCGGTCCCACTTGCCGTGCTCTTCCTGCGTGACCCTGTGCATGACACACCCTACGACACCTGCCTGATTTCCGATAAACCGACCGAGATGCGGGTAGCCGTGTGCGCACAAAATCACCATGCCACCAGTGCTACAAATGCAACATTGTTTGCCGAAGTCGCTAGACTCACCGGATTAACTCCACTTGAATTGACCCGCCCGCTCCGGCTTGCCCCAGTATTCATCCCCAAACCCTGGGGGCGGGAAATCTGGTACACGGGCATAGAGTCAAGGGGCATGTCCAGCATGCAGGATATCCCCATTGCCTGGATCCTGGATATTTTTGGCGGGCTCCTCGCGGGGGATGATACAGACACCTGGACAGCGCCCATTCTGCTGAAAATACTGGACCCCCATCCGCTGGAAAATCTCGGTGATTTGTATTTTGAGATACACACCAAGAAGGTGGAGGTCTATGTCGTCACAGGTCTTGACGCCGCCGCCTGGCCGGAGGGTGTCGGGCAAATCAGGTACGGCTTTAATCAGGCGTTGCTGCAAAGCTATTCGTCACAAGCCAACTTCCTGCAGGATTATCTCACTTCGGTTGAAGCCTATCGGAAAGTCCGCTACCAGATAGATGCGCTCTTGGACGACATTAAGCGCAAAGCAGGTAAGGACCCGAACCAAGCCATCAGCCCGGAAACACAAGCCCAGTGGCATACCCAGTTACCAAAGCCGTTGCTTGTCGAAGAAGGTCGCCGCCGAGAAGCCATGTACGCCTACACCGCGGTGCATGATGTTGCGGTTGGCGATGTTATTCAGGTCCAGCCCTTTACTCCCCACTCGCTACAACACGGCGTCAGAGTGATTGAATTCCAAACCCCCCACTACGAGCGTTTCATCCTGTCCTTCGGGCAGAAGGTGCTTACCCAGCCCGACTGGGATACCCAGGAAGCTCTGCCCCTGGCTACCACCGACAAGACTGAGCCTGGAAGCGTAAAAGAAATGTCGCCTGGTATTGACCAGATCGCAGATTTTGACCAGTTCCAGGTGTTGCGACTCAGGATTGCAGATGGCGATTCAAAAATGCTGCATTGCAAGGGTTATGCGCTTGCTATTGGTATTCTTGGGGAAGTAGATATCAACAGGGCAGTGGCTGAAAAGCAGGCTCAGAAAAGGGCAGGACGCGACGCCAGGGTCCTGCCAGAGGAAGCAGTTTATATTCCCGCCGCCAGGGAGCAGCTTCAATTCACCAATGTGGGCTCTGAGCCAGCATCTATTCTGGTCGCCTTTCCACCTGGCGGCTGAGTTGACAACAGCTAACCCGGCAACAAACTCTGCACTGCGTCCCGTTCCTCAACCAGTTCCGCCTCGGTGGCGGTCATCCTGGTCTGACTAAATTCATTGATTGACAAGCCCTGCACGATTGACCAATCACCCTCTTTGCAGGTACAGGGGAAGGAGTAGATTAATCCTTCTGCGACACCGTAACTGCCATCCGAGCAGACCGCCATGCTGACCACTTCGCCCTGGCTACCGAGCACCCAGTCCCGCATATGTTCAATGGCAGCATTGGCGGCAGACGCCGCACTGGAAGAACCCCGTGCCTTGATAATCGCCGCACCTCGTTGCTGGACTCTGGGTAGAAACTCCTCCTCTAGCCAAGTCTGAGCAACAAGTTCAAGGGCAGGCTTGCCTGCAACCGTCGCCTGGCTGACATCAGGATATTGAGTTGCCGAATGATTACCCCAGACGATAAGCCCGGCGACATCATTCACATGCTTGCCAAGCTTCTCCGCCAAGAGGGTTTTGGCGCGGTTATGGTCCAGGCGGGTCATGGCGGTAAACTGTCGGGCAGGAAGATCCGGCGCATTTCTTTGTGCAATCAGGCAGTTGGTATTGGCAGGATTGCCGACCACCAGCACCTTCACATCCCGCGCGGCATGGGTATTCAGCACCTTGCCCTGGACGGAAAAAATGGCGGCGTTCGCTTCCAGCAGGTCCTTGCGCTCCATCCCCGGTCCCCGCGGGCGAGCGCCTACCAACAGCGCGTGACTCACTTCATTGAAAGCAACCTCAGGCTGCTCAGTTGCGTCTATCCCCTGTAGCAAAGGGAAGGCGCAATCTTCCAGTTCCATCACCACACCGCTCAGCGCATCCATGGCGGGCGGGATTTCCAGCAGTTGCAGTATCACGGGCTGATCTTTGCCCAGCATTTGCCCAGACGCTATCCGAAACACCAGCGAATAGGCTATCTGCCCCGCCGCACCCGTTACTGCCACCCTGACTGGTTTTTTCATCATCTTTGCCGTTGGCACCCGCTCTACCCTGATGAATGCAGTGTACACCAGAGGCATCCATAGCGGGAGGAGGTGTATGATGCCAACACATTCTGGACTTTTCAGGCATGAGTTGTGCGAGTGCTTGGCATTAGGTAGCCGACCCCCGTCGCCGTCATCATCGCCACTATAGTCACCCTGGCGACGGCAAGGGAGCGCGATCTGTGGCTTGTCCAAAATGGCTCATTATTAGATATAAAATAAATTTCTATGTATTTCAATAAGTTAAGCAATAAACAATTGGCGCTATCAGTGCCTAAAGTCTTGACTTTCACTTCACCGATGGTAGGGTTTACAGTCCATTTTCCAGCGCCAAATCCCTTGAACATGAAACAAGCCGGGTAGATGAACCACAGGAGAATTGACGGCAAGACAGGCTTCCCTGCCAAATCGGGTCTGTACGACCCCGGTCTGGAGAAGGATTCCTGTGGCGTCGGTTTTGTCGCCAACATCAAGGGTGAGGCAGACCACAGCATCATGCTGGACGCCGCTCGGATCAACTCGCACATGGATCATCGCAGCGGTTGCGGCTTTGAAGACAACACTGGCGACGGTGCCGGCATCCTCACCGCCATGCCGCATAAATTCTTCAAATCCGTCTATGGTGCACTCGGTATTGATCTGCCTGGTCCGCGCCAATACGCCATCGGCAATATTTTCCTGCCACAGATTGAGCAGGAAAGAACTGAGGCGAAGCAGTGCATCGCCAAGATTGTCAATGAGGAAAACCATACCCTACTGGGTTGGCGGGAAGTTCCCATAGCACCGGAAAGGGCTAACATCGGACCTACATCTTATGCCGCCATGCCTTGTATTGAGCAGTTTGTCGTCACTAGCAACGAAGCCGATGGTGCGGCATTTGACCGGATCTTGTACCTGATTCGGAAGCGATTTACCGAACAGCTGAGACAGGACGGGATTCCGTCACAGGGGCAACTTGTCTATGTCTGTAGCCTGAATTCCAGGGTGATTGTTTACAAGGGTATGTTGACACCGCGACAACTCTTCCCTTTTTATCCCGACCTTGAAGATCCGGCTTACGAAACTCACCTCGCCATGGTGCATTCTCGGTTTTCAACCAATACTTTCCCGTCCTGGGATAGGGCACAACCAAATCGCTTTATGTGCCACAACGGGGAGATCAATACCCTGCGCGGCAATATAAATCTGATGACGGCACGGCAGGGTGTCGTCAAATCGGCACTATTTGGTGACAAACTTCCTGGGCTCTTCCCCATTGTGGAACCAGATTGTGCCGACTCGGGCACCTTTGACAATGTGCTTGAATTCCTCCTCATGTCAGGGCGCACCCTGCAAGAAGCCATTATGTTGATGATTCCCGAAGCCTGGCAGGCAGATGTCAACATGCCGAAGGCGGAACGGGACTTCTATGAATACAACTCGTCCCTCATGGAGCCTTGGGACGGTCCCGCTTCCATCCCTTTTACTGATGGCAAATACATAGGGGCGGTGCTGGATCGGAACGGATTGCGACCGGCACGCTACTACATTACCCATGACGACAAGGTCATCATGGCATCTGAAGTGGGTGTACTCCCTGTCCCTCCCGACAGGATCCGGGAAAAAGGGCGGTTGCAGCCGGGCAGAATGTTTCTGATTGATTTTGAGCAGGGACGGATGATCCCGGATGAAGAAATCAAATCAGACTTCGCCGCCCGGCGTCCCTATGGCGACTGGCTTGCTGCACAGAAGTTGACCCTTGCCGACCTACCCGAAACCGGACATCCATTCCAATACGATCCCACCAGCCTGGTATCACGAATGCAGGCTTTCGGCTACACCATTGAGACGATGCAATTCATGCTCCTGCCGCTCGTCACCGAGGTGCGCGACCCCCTGGGCTCAATGGGTAACGACGCTGCGCTTGCCTGCCTGTCTGACAACTCCAGGATGCTCTATGATTACTTCAAACAACTCTTTGCCCAGATTACCAACCCGGCCATTGACTCCATTCGGGAAGAAGTGGTCATGTCCCTTGCTTGCTTTGTGGGACCCGAGGGCAATCTCCTGGAGGTGACCGAAAACCACGCCAATCGGTTACATCTTGACCACCCAATTCTCTCCAACGAGGAGCTTGGTCGTATTCAGCAACTTGCTCAGTCTGGCTGGAAGACCCGCACCATAGACACCAAATTTGACAAGGCGACCGGCAAGGAAGGCATGTTGGCAGCCATATCTAGAATCTGCGCTGAGGCAAGTGCGGCGATAGCGGACGGCTGCTCCATGCTGGTCCTGTCCGACAGAGGCATAGACACCAATACTATGGCACTGAGTTCACTGCTTGCCTGTGGCGCGGTGCACCATCACCTGGTCACCACGCATCAGAGAACCCGTATCGGCATTGTCATTGAGTCGGGTGAGGCTAGGGAAGTACATCACCACTGTCTGCTCATAGGTTACGGCGCTGATGCCATCAATCCCTATGTCGCCTTTGAGGCACTCTGGCAGGCGCGGCAAGACGGTCTTCTGGATGCTCTTTTAGAAGGTAATGCTGGTGAAGAACTCGGCGAAGCGGGAGCCTCTTCTGAACCAACCATTGACACCATCATCACCACCTACAAGCAGGGCGTCGGCAAGGGCATCCTAAAAGTTATGGCGAAAATGGGCATTTCAACGCTGCAATCCTACAAGGGCGCGCAGATATTTGAGGCGGTGGGACTAGCGGACGAAATCATCCAACGGTGTTTTGTCGGCACGGCGAGTCGTATGCAGGGGGTCACCTTTGATGTGTTGTTTGAGGAGATGAGACGCCGCCATGAAATCGGCTTCCCGGCGCGCAACAAAAATCTGATACCGGTCCTGCCAAACCCCGGCGACTTCCACTGGCGGTATGGCGGTGACACTCACATGTGGGACCCCCAGACCATCGCCACATTACAACTAGCGGCAAGGAACAATAATGAGGAGGCTTATTGGCAGTTCGCCAACCATGCTAACAAGGAGACAACGCGACGAACAAGCCTCCGCGGGTTGCTTGAATTCCGGGCATCTTCCCATCCGGTTCCTCTTGACGAGGTGGTATCGGCAAGTTTAATCGTCAAACGTTTTTGCACCGGTGCTATGAGCTTCGGCTCAATTTCTGCTGAAAGCCATGAAGCCATTGCGGTCGCCATGAACAGGATAGACGGCAAATCAAATACCGGTGAAGGTGGAGAAGATCCGGAACGATTCAATATCATGCGCAACGGCGACTCCAAACGCTCCGCCATCAAGCAGGTGGCATCAGGTCGCTTCGGCGTGACCATCTGGTATCTGGCTAACGCCGATGAATTGCAAATCAAAATCGTCCAGGGCGCAAAACCCGGCGAGGGCGGTGAACTGCCGGGAGGCAAGGTTGACGACACTATCGCCAGGCTTCGCTACTCCACGCCCGGCGTGGGTTTGATTAGCCCGCCGCCGCATCACGATGTCTATTCCATAGAGGACATTGCCCAACTCATTCACGATCTCAAGAACAGCAATCCCGCCGCCCGCATCAGCGTCAAACTTGGTTCGGAAATCGGCGTGGGCACCATCGCCGCCGGTGTCACCAAAGCAAAGGCAGATCATTTGGTGATCTCCGGTCACGATGGCGGCACGGGTGCATCGCCGCTCACCTCCATCAAACATGCGGGCTTGCCCTGGGAACTGGGGCTGGCGGAAACGCATCAGACCCTGGTTATGAACAATCTCCGCTCCAGAGTTATCCTGCAAACAGACGGTCAAATAAAAACCGGGCGTGATGTTGCCATAGCGATATTGCTAGGTGCCGAGGAGATTGGCTTTGCGACCGCACCGCTGGTAGCCCTGGGTTGCATCATGATGCGTAAATGCCACCTCAATACCTGCCCTGTCGGTATCGCCACTCAGGACCCAGACCTCCGCAAGAAATTCTCCGGCACGCCTGAGCACCTCGTGAACTACTTTTTTATGGTGGCTGAGGAATTGCGCCAGATTATGGCAAGACTCGGTATCAGAAGAGTTGAGGAAATGATTGGCAGAGTAGATCTGCTTGACACGGGGAAGACGATCCAACACTGGAAAGCGAAGGGGCTGGACTTCACCAGTATCCTGACGCCCGCTAAGATCCTCTATGAAAACACAGAAGTCTATTGCACCCGCGCGCAAAATCACGGACTTGAAGCGGCTCTTGATAAGAAGTTCATCACACTTGCCAGACCTGCTCTCAACAGCGGCAAGCGGGTCCAGATAGAAGATGAAATCCACAACACCAACCGCGTTGTCGGCACCATGCTCTCCCATGAAGTAGCCATGGCAACCAAGGGTAAGTTGTTGCCCGACGACACCATCAAGATCAAACTCACGGGCTCTGCCGGTCAGAGCCTTGGCGCCTGGTTAGCCAAGGGCATCACCATTGAAGTGGAAGGCGACGCCAATGACTATGTGGGCAAGGGACTATCTGGCGGCAAACTCATCATCTATCCGCCGAAAGCAAGCAGATTTGCCGCGGAGGACAACATTCTTATCGGCAATGTGGTGCTCTACGGTGCCACCTCAGGTGAAGCCTACTTCCGTGGTATAGCTGCGGAGCGGTTCTGCGTTCGTAACAGTGGTGCCGATGCCGTCATAGAGGGGCTCGGCGACCACGGCTGTGAATACATGACCGGGGGGCGGGTCGTCATACTCGGCGCCACCGGCAGGAATTTCGGCGCCGGTATGAGTGGCGGCATTGCCTATGTATGGGACAAGGCGGGGGACTTCGCCAGCAAATGCAATCTCGGCACCCTGGAACTGGAAAGAGTCGAAACAGACGCCGATATCAACGCTATGCGGCAACTGATAGAAAATCATCTCAAATACACAGATTCAGTGGTCGCAAAACATCTGCTGTCCAACTGGCACCGCGAACTCACACATTTCATCAAAGTCATGCCCAGAGACTACAAGCGGGTGCTTGAAGACCAGTCCAAAAAAACCCCACAAACACAGCCGGCAGAAGAAGCACTTACCCTTGCCGCCAGTTCGTAACCAACTCCTGTCAATCACCAGCATGGGTAAGACTACCGGATTCAAGGAATTTAACCGTAAAGCCGAGCCATATCGTGACCCGGCACTTCGCCTCATAGACTTCAAGGAAATCTTCACCCCACACGACGAAGCAGCGTTGCAAACCCAAGCGGCGCGTTGTATGGATTGCGGCGTACCCTTCTGTCAATCAGACGACGGTTGTCCGGTGTACAATCTGATCCCGGAATGGAATGACCTGGTGTACAGGGGCCGCTGGCGGGAGGCATTAGACCGACTCCACAAGACCAACAACTTCCCCGAGTTCACCGGACGAGTGTGTCCCGCACCCTGTGAAGATGCCTGCGTACTCCGTATTACCGACTTGCCGGTTACAATCAAAAATCTTGAGTGTGCCATTATTGACAAGGGTTTTGATGAAGGCTGGGTCCTGCCCGATCTGCCGTCCCACAGAACCGACAAAAAAATCGCAATAGTGGGCTCTGGTCCTTGTGGCTTGGCAGCCGCCGCACAACTCAACAGCGCGGGACATGCGGTAACTGTTTATGAGCGAGCCGACCGCATTGGCGGACTACTGATGTACGGCATTCCCAATATGAAACTTGATAAGAGTATCGTTGAGCGACGAGTGCAACTGATGCGGGACGCGGGGATCAAATTTGTCCTGAACAGCGATGTGGGCAGAAATCTTGCCGTGGAACAACTCGTCCAGGAACATGACGCTCTGCTGCTGGCAACTGGTGCGGAAGTGGCTCGGGATCTGCCCGCCCCGGGTCAGGACGCGGATGGAATTCACCTGGCGATGGAATTTCTGACCCTGCATACCAAGAGTCTGCTTGACTCCGATCTCCATGACGGACAGTACATTTCCGCCAAGGACAAGGATGTGGTTGTAATTGGCGGCGGCGACACGGGGACTGACTGTATTAGTACCGCCCTCCGTCATGGCTGTCGGTCCCTGGTCAACTTTGAACTACTGCCCCGCTTCCCCGCTGAGCCTGGTCCTGATAACCCTTGGCCCCTTTGGCAAAAAATTCATCGGGTTGAATATGGTCACGCAGAAGCCGCACAGATGTTTGGCGACGACCCTAGAGTTTTTTCAATGATGACCCAGGAGTTCGTCAAGGACGCAAACAACCAACTCACCGGCATCATCACCCTGGATGTTGACGCCAGATTGAAAGAAATTCCCGGCAGCGAGAAACACTGGCAAGCCGATCTTGTGCTTCTCTCCCTGGGCTTCCTGCATCCGGCACATTATATTGGTGATGCTTTAGGTATTGAGCAGGATGACCGCGGCAACTTCAAAGCCACAAAGGAAAATTACCGCACCAATGTTCCGAAGGTCTATGCTGCGGCAGACTGTCGTCGGGGTCAGGACCTGGTGGTCAGAGCGATTAATGAAGGGCGGGAGGCTGCCCGGGAAATTGACCGAGACCTGATGGGCGTGGCGCAACTACCCTAAGGGTTCATCCAGCACCGTCTCACTTCTCACAAAGCGCCTCCCCGGCGGCAAGCGTTTCCTTGAGTTTTTCCATCGGCACATCACTGACAAGTTGCACCACCCCAAGGGCACCATCAAGTAGAACAAAACGCAAACCCTCATCGGAAGCCTTTTTGTCCTTCGCCATAAGATCAAGAAGCTGCTCGGTGTCCAACGCTTCCGGCGGAGCCACCGGTAAGTTCGCACGATTGACCAGGGATTTGATCTGAGCGGCAGCTTCCAGGGAGCAACGCCTCAGCCGCCAGGACAGGTCTGCCGCCAGCACCATGCCCGCACCGACGGCTTCACCGTGTAGCCAGCCGCTATATCCCATGCCGGTTTCAATAGCATGGGCAAAGGTGTGACCAAAATTCAGCAGAGCGCGACGACCAGTTTCCTTCTCATCTTCTGCGACCACCGCCGCCTTGATCTCGCAACTGCGTCTGATAGCGGTGGTCAAAAAGGCTGGATCCAGGGAGCGCAGAGCCTCAAGATGTTGATCAATCCAGTTAAAATACTTCGCATCCGCCAGGATGCCATGTTTGATCACTTCCGCCAGACCCGCGCTCAACTCCCTGGCAGGCAGAGACCTCAGTGTATCCGTGTCAATATAAACAGCACCGGGTTGATAAAAGGCACCTATCATGTTTTTCCCGGACTCGTGGTTGACGCCAGTCTTACCTCCCACGGAGGAATCCACCTGAGACAGCAGCGTCGTCGGCAGATGTAAATAATTCACGCCCCGTTGATAACTGGCAGCAACAAACCCTGCCGTGTCACCCACCACACCGCCGCCCAAAGCCATCACCGTCGTATTGCGATTGTGGCTCTTTGACAACAACTCTCCAACAATTCTGTCAACGGTGGCAAGCGTCTTGTACTGCTCACCGTCTGGCATCAGGAAGGAATCCACTTTGAAACCATCAAGCGACTCCATCAAAGGCTCCAGATACAATGCCGCCACCGTCGGATTACTCAGGACGAACACCTGGGACCCGGTGATCTGTTCCTGCAACAGCGAGCTGTTGCGGATCAGTCCTGAACCGATATAAATGTTATAGGAGTTTTCTTTTAACGGTAGGTGAAGAGTTTCCATCGTCACTCTTTCATGAGACTGTCTTTTACGGAGTTTTCCCTTAGGGTGCCTGCTTTCACCAAACCCTCTTTAACCAACTCCCCTTTTATGAAGCCGTGCTGTCGCAATAGCTCCAATAGCCTGGTCAATGTCTCCTGGATGCTTTGATCGCTGACGACTAGATGAATGTCAGCCGTTTCCCGGTACAGAGGCTCCCTCTTCTGTTGCAGAGTTTCAAGCAGGGCCCGGGTGGAGCCGCCCTGTAGCAGGGGTCTCCTATTTTTGTGCTTGGTAGTTCTCCTTGCGAGGAGATCAAGCTGAGCGTCTAAATACACAACTATGCCCCTTTCCCTGAGTCGCTGGCGATTCTCAGCACTGAGTACAGCGCCACCACCTGTCGCCACCAGACAAGCCTTCTGACTCGTCAGTTCATCAAGTAGCTGTGATTCACGAAGACGGAACCCTGCCTCCCCCTCAACATCAAAGATCCAGGATATGCTGACACCAGACCGACGCTCAACTTCCAGATCACAATCCATAAACTGCAAGCCTAAGATCTGAGCCAACTTGCGACCAATTGTCGTCTTCCCCACACCCATTGGTCCTATCAGGAAAATGCGGGAAGGTGATTTTTCAGTAATTTTCATCACGGAAGGAAGGTTACCCGACGGGGGATATGAATCAAGATGTTGTATAGGTCCACCACCCCCCG
>DKIG01000029.1 GCA_002454165.1 Gammaproteobacteria bacterium UBA6724 | reverse complement strand
AGCGAGGCGTTGCGGAATAAGAAACCGATCAGCCCAAACAGCGGAAAAAACAAGTTCCGCAGCCACGCCGAACGCAACCGCTTCATCCGCCGGTTTGTGGAGAACTACAATAAAACCCGGCTAAAATGCTTGGGCTATAAAGCGCCTTTGGAAGTCCTGACTAATCAGACGACACGGAACACGAAAGCGGGGGGTGGTGGACTTATACATCTTGTTGAGAAAAGCACTGCCATTGCTATAATTGCGGCGGCTTTTTGCTTTAATATGCCTGAAGCTACCAAATGGCAACTTCCTGGTATCTATGGCTCTAAGATGGATTTTCAATATGGAGCATCCTGAATGAACAGGACAAGACGGGCGTGGCAATGTGGTGCTTGGAGATGGATGTCGCGATGCGGGCTGTTACTGCTGTTTAGCAATAGTGTGTTCAGCAATAGTGCGCTGGCTGATTGGTCGGCGGTAAATATGCCCGAGGGAGTCACGGCAATCAGTCGTGACGTGTATGACCTGCACATGCTCATATTTTACATCTGCGTTGTGATAGGCATTCTTGTATTTGGCGCGATGATCCTTTCCATGCTGATGCATCGCAAGTCAATCGGCGCCAAGCCCGCGAGTTTCCATGAAAACACCAGGCTGGAAATTGCCTGGACCATCATCCCCATTCTCATCCTGGTAGCCATGGCGGTACCAGCGACCAGCACCCTCCGCTCCATGTACGACGCCAGTGAATCGGACATTGATATAGAAGTCAGAGGCTATCAATGGAAATGGCAATACACCTATCTGGCTGATGGTTCCAGCAATCCCGCCGAGGACTCTGACAGTACCATTCAGTTTATGAGCGTATTGCGTACCCCTCAGGATGAGATTGATAACATTGCTAGCAAGGGTGAGCACTATTTGCTTGATGTGGACAAGCCTCTTGTCATTCCCATCAATAAGCGAATCCGGTTTCTGATAACAGCGCAGGATGTTATTCACGCCTTCTGGGTACCTGCTTTTGCGGTGAAGAAAGACGCCGTTCCCGGGTTCATCCATGAGGCATGGACTGTTGTTGATGAGCCGGGTATCTACAGAGGTCAATGTGCGGAATTGTGCGGTAAGAATCATGGCTTTATGCCGATTGTTGTCCAGGCAGTAGAGCAGCAAGAATATGATGCCTGGATCGTGGAGCGGCGGGAAGAAGCCAAGATAGCCTATGCCACCTTTGGTCGGGAATGGACGATGGACGAGTTGCTGAGCAAGGGCGAAGCTGTCTATACCCAGAACTGTGTCGTCTGTCATCAATCGGATGGCAAGGGTCTGCCGCCTGCTTTTCCGGCACTGGCAGGCCAAGGGCTCGCTGTTGGTCTTCTTACAGAACATGCAGATATTGTGCTCCATGGGAAGGCAGGTACAGCAATGCAAGCATTTGGCGTTCAGTTGAATGCGGCGGAGTTGGCAGCCGTGATTACCTATGAGCGCAATGCCTGGGGCAATGACACGGGCGACTCTATCCAACCCAAAGAAGTGAATGCCCTGCTGAGCGGTAGCGAATAGGAGATATGAATGAATGCTGTAATTGAAGGACAGCACCAGGCCGACATGGAAGAGCATAGTCATGGACCCGATAAGGGCATTATGAGATGGGTGTTTACGACTAATCACAAGGACATCGGCACCCTGTATCTGTGGTTTAGTTTCCTGATGTTTTTGACCGGTGGGTTGCTCGCCTTTGGTATCCGCGCCGAACTTTTTCAGCCGGGTTTACAAATTATTCAGCCAGAACTGTTCAACCAAATCATTACCATGCACGGGCTCATCATGGTCTTTGGCGCCGTGATGCCGGCCTTTGTCGGCCTCGCTAACTGGTTGGTGCCGATGATGATAGGTGCGCCGGATATGGCACTGCCGCGCATGAACAACTATAGCTTCTGGATCCTGCCCTTTGCATTCTCCATGTTGATTTCAACCTTCTTTATGGAAGGTGGTGCGCCGAATTATGGCTGGACTTTTTATGCCCCTCTGTCAACTGACTATGCGCCACCCTCGGTCACCTTTTTTATCTTTTCAATTCACCTAATGGGTATTTCCTCCATCATGGGATCAATCAACATCATCGTCACCATTTTGAACATGCGTGCACCAGGCATGACAATGATGAATATGCCGCTGTTTGTCTGGACCTGGCTTATTACTGCCTATTTGCTGATTCTTGTGATGCCGGTATTGGCTGGCGTCGTCACCATGATGCTCATGGACGTTCACTTTGGGACGGCTTTCTTTAACGCGGGTGGCGGTGGCGACCCGGTGTTGTTTCAGCATATATTCTGGTTCTTTGGGCATCCCGAGGTTTACATTATGATCTTGCCTGCCTTTGGTGTGGTCTCAGCCATTATTCCGACCTTCGCCCGGAAACGCCTGTTCGGTTACGGCTCCATGGTCTATGCAACGGCATCCATTGCATTCCTCTCTATGATCGTTTGGGCACATCACATGTTCACCGTGGGCATGCCGATTGCGGGCGAACTCTTCTTTATGTATGCCACGATGTTGATTGCCGTGCCCACCGGCGTGAAGATATTTAACTGGGTTGCGACCATGTGGGAGGGCTCAATGACATTTGAAACTCCCATGTTGTTTGCGATTGCTTTCGTGATTCTGTTCGCCATAGGTGGTTTTTCAGGATTGATGCTCGCCATAGTACCCGCCGACTTTCAATACCATGACACCTACTTTGTTGTTGCTCATTTTCATTATGTACTGGTGCCGGGTTCAATCTTCGCGATTATGGCGGCGGTTTACTACTGGTTACCTAAGTGGACGGGCAATATGTATGACGAGACGCTGGGTAAAACACACTTCTGGCTTTCCTTCATCGGTGTGAATGTCACCTTCTTTCCTCAGCATTTCGTCGGGTTGGCGGGTATGCCCCGCAGGATTCCAGACTATGCGCTGCAATTTGCTGACTACAACATGATTTCCAGTTGCGGTGCCTTTCTATTTGGTTTTAGCCAATTAGTATTTCTGTTCGTTCTTATCAAGTGTATCCGTGGCGGGAAGAAGGCAACCAGTCAGGTGTGGGAAGGTGCTCACGGTTTGGAATGGACCCTGGCGTCGCCGGCTCCCTACCATAGCTTTTCCGCCCCGCCTCAAGATATGACCGAAGCACATGGATGATGGCAGCAAGATGACAAATACGACAACCAGCGTGATTACCAAACGGCTGTTATTTATAGTCTTGGGGATGTTTGGCTTCGGATTTGCCATGGTGCCGCTCTACGATGTGTTCTGCGCCGTCACTGGCTTCAACGGGAAGACCTCGGGGCGGTACATTATTAATGAACAGATGATTAATGAACAGATGGCTAATGAACAGATGGTTAGTGGGCAAAGGGTCAGTGAAGAGACGGAAGCGGTTGCTAAGCGGACGGTGACGGTGCAATTTCTTGCGAATAACAATGGCAGTATGCCATGGGACTTTCGTGCTGGACAACGCACACTGACCGTGCAACCGGGCGAGATGAACGCTACTGAATTTTATGCCCGGAACACTACCGATAGGACCATGACCGCCCAGGCGATACCCAGTGTCACGCCTTTTCGTGCCGCGGAATATCTGCACAAGACAGAATGTTTTTGTTTTACACAACAAACACTTGCAGCAGGTGAAGAATTATCTATGCCGCTTCGGTTTATCCTTGCTGACGAATTGCCACAAGATGTTAAAAAATTGACCCTGTCATATACCCTTTATGATGTGACGGCTCAGATGGGTGCTCAGGCAGTTACTCAGAAACGCATAGCGGTGAGAAATTGATACGGAGAATTGTATGACCACTGAGCAGGCCTACTACATACCCCATAACAGCAAACTCCCCATCCTCGCGTCCTTAGGTATTTTCCTGACGGTGTTCGGTGGCGGCAACATGCTGAACGAAATGTCAGCCGGTGTGAGTAGCAGTTTTGGTGAACTGATCTTTTTGCTCGGCGCTCTGGTGATGGCAGGCACCCTGTATATATGGTTCGGCAAGGTCATCCAGGAAAATCATCAAAAGCTATACAGCGACCAAATGAACCGATCTTATGTCTGGGGTATGAGCTGGTTCATCATCTCGGAAGTAATGTTTTTTGCTGCCTTCTTCGGCGCATTGTTTTATGTGCGCATATTTGTCGTGGATTGGATTGGCGGAGAGGGTGGCCGAGGACCCAGCGGCATGCTCTGGCCAGAATACGCACCCAACTGGCCCATGCTGGAGACGCCCGACCCTGGACGTTTCCCCGGCGCGCAGGAAGTTATCAGTCCCTGGGGTTTGCCCTTCTTGAATACTGTACTGTTGATTAGTTCCAGTTTCACAGTGGCGTTTGCACATCATGGTATCAAAGAGGGTAACAGGAAAAAGTTAGTTGGTTGGCTAGCGCTGACGGTTATCCTCGGTAGTTTGTTCCTCTGCGTCCAGGGCTACGAGTATTATCACGCCTATCAGGAGTTGGGGCTGACATTAAATTCTGGCATCTACGGCACCACTTTTTTTATGTTGACAGGTTTCCACGGTGCCCATGTGTCGCTAGGGACTTTCATGCTGATTGTCATGTTCGGTCGGGCCTTGAAAGGTCACTTCTCTGGTGATGATTGCTTCGGCTTTGAAGCCGCATCCTGGTATTGGCACTTCGTTGATGTGGTTTGGATTGGCTTGTTTGTATTTGTTTATGTGCTAGGCAGTTGATAGTCACCAAACCCTCCAGTTATGACCTCAGCCAGGGGGCTGAGACGCCCAGGTCCCCGGTGTAGAAGCCGTAAACCAAGACCAGCAATAACAGGGCAGCCAGGGAAACGCGCACCAGTAACAACCAGGCGGTGCGTTTACCGCCCCGACCTTGGTCGCTGATGAGCGTATAAAAGGCACTGCCCAGCGCGACCAGATTGGCGATAAATAGAATAACGACGATAATTTTTAACCACATAACGACTCCTTCTTTCCCGATTCGCACCACATAATGTTACAAGTGAACAGACAATTCCGATACAACTGGAAAGTCACCCTCTTCTGTCTGATCTGCCTGGTTGGATTTGTGAGCCTGGGTAACTGGCAGCTTTCCCGTGCCGCGGACAAGGAAAAGCTGTTGGCACAGATTGCCATTCGGCACGCTGCTCCGCCCTTGAACGCGCTGGAACTGCCGATCACGGATAACCTGAACGGCATCCGGGTATCGTTGAGCGGCAGATATGATGCCGAAAAAATCCTGCTACTGGATAATCGTGTGCGCCACGGAAAGGTTGGGTATGAAGTGGTTCATTTGTTTAGGGACGGCCTGGCTGGAACAGAATTTCTGGTCAATAGAGGATTCATCGCCATGACCGGGAGCCGCGCCCAATTACCCGATATACCCCAGGTGACCAAAGAGCAGGTACGACTGACTGGTAGCATCCATCATCCAGCCAGACAAGACTATCTTCTACAAGCCGATACCTTGACATTTGATACCTTCCCGGTGCTGGTGCAGTCACTTAACTTGTCAGAAGTAGCATTATCAGCAATGGCGTCTGATAACCCCGTCTATCCTCATGTTATCCGACTGGATGAGGCTCAGCCCGGCGCACTGCCAAGATATTGGCAAGACACGGTGATGCTTCCCCAACGGCATCTGGGCTACGCTGTTCAGTGGTTTGCGATGGCGGCGGCGGTGTGCCTGCTGTGGTTGTTGTTCAGTTTCAGACCCAGGAATCCCTAATGGTTGAGAAGCACATAAATGAGAGGACAAAAAATAATATGACTAGCGGGCACGGCGGACGTATTAAGTTCACCCTGCTGGTGCTGCTTGCTTTTTTCCCCATCCTCTTGGCAGGTGTAATGTATTTTGTTTTTCCCGGCTGGATACCCTCGGCTACTACCAATGAAGGTGAATTGATCACGCCGCCAATTCAATCAATAAGAGTGAATGACAAGTTAATACAAAATGAAAAATGGGTATTGATCCAGCCAAGCGGACCTGAGTGTAATGAAGCATGCGAACGGATTTTGTATCTGTCCCGTCAGGTTGTCGCAGGCTTGGGAAAAGATGCCGGGAGAGTTGAGCGGGTGTTACTCGCACCGGAAGGTAGATCAACAGCCTTCATGGAAATGCTGGCAAGGTCGCATCCAGATGTCCGAGTGATCATTCAGCAGGTTGAACTGCAACCACTTCGCTCCCGCATCACTACTGAGCCAACCCTTGAGCCAACCCTCTTCCTGATGGACCCCAAGGGCAATATTATGATGTTTTACACTCTGGAAAAAGCCGGCAAACCAATGTTAAACGACCTTAAACACCTGCTACGACTTTCTAATATCGGGTGAGTATTGAGGTTCTTATCTGGTGCACCTGCAATCAGGTGCTTTATACTCCTCTATCCCCATTCCAATGAACGCAAATGAACACCCAAAAAAATCAAGTCATACTTGATAACCATAGTCCGCAAACCAGTATAGGCAGATACTTGCAGAAGCAACTTAGCGACGGCACAGATATTTTGCGCATCGTCTCGGCATATTTCACGGTGTATGCCTATGAGGCGTTGCGGGACGAGTTGGAGAAAGTTGGCGCGGTGCAATTTTTATACGGTGATCCCGGCTCGGTCGGCGAAGTAGACCCGGGCGAGAAACAAACCAAAGGTTTTGATTTAACTGAGCGCGGTTTGTCGCCGAAACGATTGCTCAAACAAAACCGCCTGGCCAGGGACTGTAAGAAATGGATAAAAGACCGGGTCGAAGTCCGCACCATCCAGCAAGCCAACTTTCTGCACGGCAAGATGTATCACGCTGAACGCCACACCGCTATGGATACGGCGGTGATCGGTAGCTCTAACTTCACCCGTCGCGGACTGGGTTTTAACGAGGGTGCGAATCTGGAGCTCAATCTGGCGATCACCGAAGCCGGCACCTGCGATCAACTTAAACACTGGTTTGATGGTATCTGGCAGAACGAGACCCTGACGCGAGATGCCAAACAAGATGTATTGGATGCACTGGAGAGAATCGGCAAAAACTATTCTCCAGAATTGGTGTATTTCAAAACCTTGTTGGAAATTTTTCGCGCACGTCTGGAAGCGCGAGAAGAGACGAATCACCAGCTGAGCGCCGCCAATCTCAGGGATACGGAAATATGGAAAACGTTGTATCAATTCCAGCGCGATGGTGTGATTGGCATCATCAACCGTCTGCAACAACATAACGGCTGCATCCTCGCTGACAGCGTCGGGCTCGGTAAAACCTATACAGCCCTGGCGGTCATCCACTATTACCAAGCGCAAAACCAACGAGTGCTGGTGCTTTGTCCGAAGAAACTCAGCGAAAATTGGAAACTCTACTCCACGCAGTTCGGTCACAAAGGCAACCCTTTTGTGACGGATGACTTCAGATATACGGTTTTGTACCACACCGACTTGTCACGGATGACTGGCGAGACTAATGGCATAAACTTGGCAGAGTTTGATTGGAGCGTTTTCGGCTTAGTGGTAATTGATGAGTCACATAATTTCCGCAACGAATCCCATGATGCCTATGATGAGAGCGGCAAAATCATCCGCCACAGCCGCTACGAACGATTACTTAAGGAGGTAATTAAAAAAGGCGGACAAACCGACGTGCTGATGCTGTCGGCAACACCGGTCAATACATCGCTGGATGATTTGCGTAATCAAATTTATTTTATGACTGGAAAGCATGATGACGCATTCAATGAAACGCTCGGTATCAGTAACATTCGCACCATGCTCAGTGGCGCACAAAAAAAGTTCAAGGACTGGGAGCGGGAGCAACAACCTGGCCAAAAAGATAAGCGCAACCTATTTGACAATCTGGGTGGTGAATTCTTTACGTTGTTGGATGCGGTTTCCATAGCCCGTTCGCGGCGCCATATAAAAAAGTTTTATCCCGAAGTGGTAAAAGAAATTGGCGGTTTTCCAGAACAAATTATACCAGACAACAAAAATCCAAAAACCGATTTAAAAGGCAAACTTTCCTTTGAAGAACTTAACGCAGAGATTGAATATTTTGGTTTGTCAATCTATACCCCGGCGGCCTATGTAATCAGTGAACAAGCGAAACAGAATTTGGCGAATGAGAAGGTGCGATTAAATTTTAATCAGGCTGACCGGGAAAAATGGTTGATTGGCATGATCCGTGTGAACTTTCTTAAACGGTTAGAAAGTGCCGCACCCTCTTTGGTTCTGACACTTTCCCGAACTATAGGAAAAATTGATGAACTGACTAAAAGAATACATGCGTATCAAGCCAAAGAAACCACCGATGGTCAGACAACCGATGAACCAGATGACGATATGGAGGACGAAGATTTTGTCGTCAACAAAGTACGTCATCCCTTTCATTTTAAAGATTTGGATTTACCGAAATGGCTGGACGAACTGGATAGGGATCGCCGTGTTCTCAACAGTGTATTGAAGAAAGTCGCAGCCATCACCCCGGACCGTGATGGCAAGTTAGCCGCGCTGAAGGAACTAATCCACGACAAACTAACGAATCCGACAACAAACAAAGATGGACGCAAAAACCGCAAGGTGCTGGTGTTCACCGCATTCAAAGACACGGCAGAGTATTTATATAAGGAACTAACATCATTGCTGGATGAATTGGATGCAAACTACGCAATGGTGGCGGGCGATGAAACCAAAATCAATTCTGGCAACAATCATTTTAACGACATCCTGAACAACTTCGCTCCTATTGGGCGTGGTCGTTTCCAACGCAATGAACATGGCGTGCCTATTCCCGATAGCGAATCTGAGATTGATGTTCTGATTGCTACCGATTGCGTTTCCGAAGGGCAGAATCTGCAAGACTGCGACCTGGTGGTGAATTATGACATCCACTGGAACCCGGTGCGCCTGATTCAGCGTTTTGGTCGAATTGACCGCATAGGCAGTCGCAACTGGGAAGTTAAAATGGTTAATTTCTGGCCCATGCAGGAGCTGGACCGTTACATCAATTTGAAAAACCGTGTGGAAGCGCGCATGGCGTTGGTGGATGCCACGGCCACCGGTGATGATAGATTGGCGGCGGGTAGCAAACCGCGGCAAGAGAAAGAAATACGCGAGAGTGCCGAAGCAGAATTGGATTTCCGCACCGCGCAACTACATCGCTTGCGCGATGAAGTGCTGGATCTTGATGAGCTCAGCGACAGCGTAAACCTGAGCGATTTTTCATTGGATGATTTTATTGCACAACTGATGAACTATCTAAGGGAAAACCGCACCGAGTTGGAAAACATGCCGCTGGGAGTTTACGCCGTCACCGACAGCGCGCCGCAACAAAAAGATATTTTTATCAACCCTTCATCGGGCGTGATTTTTTGTCTGCGCCATAAAAATCCATCAAAAGAGCAACGGCAATATAACCTTCTGAAAGATTATTTTCTGGTATATGTGCACGATGATGGAAAAGTGCGTTACAACTACACCCATGCCAAACAAGTGTTGGAACTTTTCGGCGAACTGTCTCGCGGAAAAACAGAACCATTGTTGAAACTATGCGATGCTTTTGACCGCGAAACCCAGCACGGAAAAAACATGCAAGAATATGACGATCTTCTGGATGCTGCTTTCGTCGCCATACGCACACAGTTTGAGAAACAAATGCCAGGCGGTCTAACCAACCGTCACGGCGTCATTCCCAATATCAGCGAACAACCCCGCACCATAACCGATTTTGAACTTGTGACTTGGCTAGTGATTAAGGTTGGTGGCGGATAATTTCTATGAATTCAGTATGTAGAAAATCTGCTCCCTTGTGGTGTGTGCGACCAATTCTTAAATTGGAAAATATGATCGATGGCGGGTGAGTCTATCTGGAAGGCATTGCATGATTTTAAGAATGCTCCTCTGCGCAAAGGCGCAATTCAATTATTAAAGCAATGCGGTTTAACCAGCAATCGCGTGATAGATTCAAACGAAAGTGATAACTCGCTCGATGATTTCTTTTCTCAATTTAATTTCGACAAAGAAAAATTGACCGACAAAGAAAACTTCACTCTTGGCAGACTCATTCAAAAAATATTATTTCTTTTTCAAATTACCGAAGAAGAAATCAACCTTTCACCATCCCCTGGAGAAGACAGCGATATATTGGCTCATTCCATTGTTTTCGTAGCGGCGGATATACGCTATTCGCCCTACTTAACTCAAGATGAGTTGCAATCCATAATATGGGCGCTAAACAAAGGGTTTGCACAACCGGTAATTGGTTTGTTTCGGTATAAACACCGGATGGCTCTCGCGGCAACCGCGCAGAGAAAACATAAAATCCAACCAGAAAAGGATGCATTGATTGAGTCTGGTGTGACTATGAATATCCATCTTACAAATCCGAAATTGCAACATAAGAGTTTTCTGTTGAGATGGCGACGTATTATTGCCTCCGGTCCCGCGGTAACTTTTGGTGATGTCATAGAACACCTGGTTCATGTTCCAGATATATTCAGATTGAATCAACTATGTAAGAAAAGCGAAGCACCTGATGCTCTTCGTTCTTACATAGAAAGAATTATTCGATGGCCCCTTCTCTCTAAAAAGAAGGAACAAGAATTAGCGCGGAAAATGCAAATACAAACCACACAAAACGAAGCATGGGAAAAATTTATCTACTCTAATTTGAGACTGGTAGTTTGGATGGCAAAGAAGTATTCATATTCTAATCTTGATATTTTGGATTTGATTCAAGAGGGCAACATCGGTTTGATGAAGGCGGTGGAAAGATTTGATTACCGTCTCGGTTATAAGTTTTCTACCTACGCTACCTGGTGGATTCGTCAGGCGATTACCCGCTCAATCGCCGACCAAGCACGGACAATTCGTATTCCTGTTCATATGAATGAGGTCATCAACAAGCTTAGTCGTATATCTCGTCAATTCATGGAGAAAAATGGCCGCGAGCCATTGCCAGAGGAACTCGCGGAAAAAATGACTCTGTCCGTGGATAAGGTGCGCAAGATACTGAAAATTATCGAAGAGCCGATACCCATGGAAATGTCTACCGAAACAGACGAAGACTCACATCTGAAAGATTTGATTGAGGATAGAGGTACCATGACACCACTCGACATCGCTATCAGGTCCGGTCTTAACAACACCATTCAGAATACTCTGGAATCGCTTACTGAAAGAGAATCTAAAGTAATACAAATGCGATTTGGCATCGGCATGAACACCGACCATACTCTGGAGGAAGTCGGCAAACAATTCGACGTGACCCGGGAACGCATCCGACAGATAGAAGCAAAAGCCCTGGACAAGCTACGCCACCCGTCCCGCTCCGACGATCTTCGCGACTTTCTGGACAGCGCTTGATTATTCTTGCTTCATGCCTAGAATTAGATATAATTAGCCGGAACACTAAATTTATACTTCTAACTAATTATCTATTGATTTCGCCATGACTGACAACCCATACCGCCCCGGTGCCGCCCACGCGCCGCCATATCTCGCTGGTCGCGATGCCGAACAGCGGGAATTCTCTCGTCTTCTGGAGCAGACACCAATATTGGAAAATCTGGTGCTGACCGGTATCCGCGGCATTGGCAAAACCGTTCTTATGCGTGAGGCACTCAGAAAAGATGCCGCTGAAAACGGCTGGATTTGGATGGGTAGCGATATTTCCGAAGCGGTTTCTGTCAGCGAAAACCACCTTGCACGGCGTCTGCTGACGGATTTGAACACCTATTCCGCGGATTGGGAATATGCTTCCGATGAACGGCATCCTCTCGGTTTCACCAACGCACCCGAACGCCGAACGATCCGCTTCAACTACCAAACCATGATGACATTGTTTGAGCAGGAACCGGGATTGACTTCGGACAAGATCAAACGAATTTTGCTGATCGCCTGGGAATTGATGCAAACCAATATGCCAGACAAAAAAGGGATTATCTTTGCCTGGGACGAAGCGCAAAATCTGGCGGACCGAAGCGCGGCCAACGAATACCCCCTGGGCGTGTTGCTTGATGTTTTCAGTTCCCTGCAAAGCCAGGGGGTGCCTTTCATGCTAGCACTGTCTGGGTTGCCGACCCTGTTCCCCAAATTGGTCGGCTCTCGCACCTATGCCGAGCGGATGTTTCGGGTGGTGACGCTGGACAATCTAAGTCCGGATGATGTCAATGAAGCTATCACGAAGCCGTTGAACAAAGAGCCGGAATGGATACAAACCTTCTTCAACTCCACCAAGGATATGATTTATGATCTCACTAAAGGATATCCTTATTTTATTCAATTCTGGTGCCGGGAATTACACGATTATATTACCGATATTCGTCCATCTACTGCTGAAAAAGACGCAGAAATCATTGAACGCATAACCCGTAAACTGGACATGGATTTCTTTGAAGCCAGATGGGCGCGATTAACCGACCGGCAACGCGATTTGCTTAATATCATCGCGCATCTTGAAAATAGTAACGGGGAGTTTACCGTACAAGAAATTGTAGCGCAGTCTAAAACCGGTGAGCAGGCATTCAGCGGAAGTCATGTCAATCAAATACTGAACACCTTATTCGAAAAAGGCATGATATTCAAAAACCGACATGGTAAATATGTTCTGGCAGTGCCTTTGCTGGATGACTACATCTGTCGGCGCATGGATGGAGACGATGCCAGACCAACGCAGATAAAACGATCATGACCGCATCCAATGCTGGCAGTAGCACCGCGCTTAAAGTAGAGATACAGCAAGCGCTGAGCGTACTTACAAATGGCGATTTGCAAAAGACCGCGAAGACGTTTTTCAATGCGCTGGGTTACTCCAGCGAGCGCACGCTGGAACTGGATGGCAAGCCGCGGTCGTTTGTAAATCGGTTTGATTCGCTTAACGGCGCGAGCGGCACAAAAACGGAAAAGTCTTTTCTCAAGGCGGCACAAGCCGTGCATATCGTCTTTCAGATAACAGACGAAGAGATCCAATCTTCCAGACAAACGAGTTTGTTGGAAGGAACGGGTTTCGACACAGGGCGCGTGAAATCCTTTTTGTTCATGGCGGTGAAACTGCAATCGGCCGGCTATGCCCGCGGTAAGTACGCCGAGATGACGCGGGAAATTAGTAAACGATTTGGAATGCCGACGGTGGTGTTGTTCTTGAACGATGACAAGGCGACGATTGCTTTCGCTAATCGCCGCAAGCACAAGAAACAAAAACAGGATCGGGATGTGCTTGGCAAAGTTTCATTGATACGGAATGTGAACTGCGCAAACCCGCACCGCGCGCATCTGGATATTCTTGCCGATCTTTGCCTGGACCAGTGCCTAGGCTGGATAGAACAAAAGCAACAACAGAGAAACTTCGATGGCTTGCTGGCAGCCTGGTTGGCAAAACTGGATACCGAAGAATTGAACAAACGGTTTTATAAGGAATTGTTCGACTGGTTCCAATGGGCAGTTACGGAAGCAAAATTTCCACCGTCTCCACCAGATAAGTCGGTGCCGAAGGAAGACCATATCATTCGCCTCATCACCCGCATTTTATTTATCTGGTTTATCAAAGAAAAAGACTTGGTAGCAGACGAGTTGTTCGATGAAATACAAATCAAGCCAATGCTCAACAACTACAGCCGCGATAAGGATGACTATTATCGCGCAGTATTGCAGAACCTGTTTTTTGCCACGCTTAACACCGAACAGAGCAAACGCAGATTCAGTAAAGCGAGTGGCGAGACGCACCGAAATTTTAACTTGTATCGTTATAAAGATCTGTTGGCAAATTCCAAAGAGTTGTTGCGCTTGATGAAACAAACGCCGTTCATTAACGGCGGCCTGTTTGATTGCCTTGATAGCGAACAGGCAACCAGCGATGGCGGCTATCGGCTGGACTGTTTCAGCGACAATAGCAAGCACCGCAAACTGCTTTCCGTTCCTAACGGATTATTTTTTGACGACCAGCGCGGCTTGTTCCCGTTGCTCAATAAATACAAATTCACGGTGGAGGAAAATACACCCATTGAGCAGGAAGTAGCGCTAGACCCGGAATTGCTCGGCAAGGTGTTTGAAAATCTGCTAGCGGCATACAACCCGGAAACGCGCGGGACGGCGCGCAAGCAGACCGGTTCCTACTACACGCCGCGGGCGATCGTGGATTACATGGTGGACGAGGCATTGGTGGCGAGTCTGGCGGAAAAAATAAAACTGGCAGACGGCGATGCAAAGTTTTTGGAAGAGCGCTTGCATTATCTTATGGATTACTCGGATGCTTTTAACGATGCCGAGGAATTGTTTGAAAAAACCGAAAAGGATGAAATTATTCAAGCCATTTCCGACATCAAGGTTTTGGATCCGGCGGCGGGTTCCGGCGCTTTCCCGATGGGCGTTTTGCACAAACTCACTTTGGCTTTGCGGCGCATTGACCCCAACAACACAGGTTGGGAGAGATTGCAAAAAGAGCGCGCCAAACAAAGAGCGAATGAGGCGTTTGACACCAAAGATGACGAGGCGCGCCGCGACGAGTTGCTGGAGATTAGCGATACCTTCAAAAGTTATCGGGATTCTGATTTTGGACGCAAACTTTATCTGATTCAAAACAGTATCTTCGGCGTGGATATTCAACCGATTGCGTGCCAGATCGCCAAGTTGCGCTTTTTCATCTCGCTGGCAATTGAACAGCAACGCGATGACAGCAAGGAAAACTACGGCATAAAACCACTGCCAAACCTGGAGACGCGCTTTGTTGCGGCGGACACGCTGATCGGATTGCAGTTGACCGGAGAAGATTTATTGCGGCCTGAACAAATCAAGAAGTTGGAAAAACAGTTGCGGCAAAACCGCGAGCGGCATTTCAATGCGGGAAGTCGCCGCAAAAAATTGGCTTGTAGCAAAGAGGACAAAAAATTACGCCAGCAACTGGCTAAAGTTTTGGAGGAGGGTTATCAAAAAGATGGCGTGTGGAGGGAGGCGCGACGAATTAACGATGAAGCCATGCGCCCCCTCACCGCTAAACGGGATAAACGTAACGCGCAAATCATCGCGGCAAAACAATTAACGCTCATGGGCGAGGAGCATCCGCATCAGGCGCAAATGACCGATGATAATATCGCCAAGTTGGAGCAAGAAATTGCCGACAAGAACAAACTCGGCACCATGATTCTCAAGCATGACAAAGCGGTGCACGATGAAGAAATTTGGGAGCGGGCAACAGCGGCGGCGAAAAAACGGAACGACACGATTCACGCCGAATCACAAAAAATAGCCGAATGGGATCCTTACGACCAGAACGCCAAAGCGGATTGGTTTGATGCGAAATGGATGTTCAGCGTAACCGAAGGCTTTGATATCGTCATTGGCAATCCGCCGTATGTGCAACTGCAAAAGGACGGCGGGCGGTTGGGCAAATTATATAAAGATAAAGGTTTCATCACTTTCGTTAAAA
Organism: Gammaproteobacteria bacterium UBA6724; assembly: GCA_002454165.1. Lineage (GTDB taxonomy): Bacteria > Pseudomonadota > Gammaproteobacteria > Pseudomonadales > Azotimanducaceae > UBA9659. The sequence continues at coordinate 9,106 of DKIG01000029.1, read as the reverse complement.
CTGGCGATATTTATCAGTTGTTTTATGAGAAGAGTTGTCAATTGCTCGCCGGTAACGGACACGTGTGTTTCATTACTTCCAATAGTTGGATGCGTGCTAAATATGGTGAAAAGCTGCGCGAATTTTTCAGCACGAAACATAGCCCGTTGCGATTGATAGACGTGGGAAAAGATGCCTTTGAGGCGATTGTGGACACCAATATATTGCTGGTCCGCAAAGGAAACACCGACCAATCAATGCAAGGCCAATGCAAAGCGGTTGATATGGATTCTGTTCCCGATAAAAGTTTCCCGCCTGCTGAGCAATACTGGTCAGAACTTCAGCATTCTGGGGATGTAGCCTGGAGCGTATTGCCTCCGATGGCGCAAAAAATCAGATCCAAGATTGAACGAATAGGCACGCCGCTCAAAGATTGGGATGTAAGTATTTATAGAGGCGTTGTAACCGGTTGCAATGAAGCCTTCATTATTGACCAAAACAAACGCGATGAATTAGTCGCCGCCGACCCGAAAAGCGCCGAGATCATCAAACCGATTGTGCGCGGAAGGGACATACGGCGGTATCGGTGTGAATGGGCGCGGCTGTGGATTATATTTATTCCTTGGCATTTTCCTTTGCATAAAGATAAATCCATTTCAGGTTCCTCAAAAAAAGCAGAACAAGCATTTATAGAACAATATCCGATTATTTATAATCATTTATTGCAATATAAGGATAAATTATCTGAAAGAAATAAGTCAGAAACAGGTGTTCGTTACGAATGGTATGCAATGCAACGATGTGCTAATACTTATCATGAAGAATTTAAAAAAGCAAAATTGATTTGGAAAAGAATTGGATCAATTTTGCGTTTCTCATTTGACGAAGAGGGTGAGTTCTCACTGGACAGCACCTGTATTGCAACAGGGGAAAGAGTCAAATTTCTTACTGCCGTTTTAAACAGTAAACTCGGCAATTACCTGCTACAGGATTCACCGACAACAGGCATGGGAGACCTAATTGTAAGCGTTCAAGCAATTGAACCAATCCGTGTTCCAAAAATATCTGCTAACAATTGCCAAATAGCAGAGAAAATTGAAAACTTAGTAGATAAAATACTCGCCGCCAAAACCAAAAACTCCAACGCCGACACCAGCGAACTGGAAACCAAAATTGACCAGCGGGTTTATCAACTCTATAATCTGACGGTAAAAGAAATAGAACTGATTGAGAAAACGAAATGACTTCTAAAAAATATGATTGGGGTGGTGATTCCCTTCCTCAAATAGAAAACCATAGTTTATGCAAGCATAAGATTATTAAAGATTACTTGATTAAGTATATATGCGTTCGATACAGAGGAAATATCCCTTACCCAAATAGCTCTTTCAAACTAACGATTATTGATGGTTTTGCTGGTGGTGGACAATATGACTATCACGGTACGACGGTGGGCGGCTCTCCATTGGCTATTTTGGAAGCTGTTAAAGAAGCAGAGGCCATTCTTATTACTAAGCATGGCAAAGATCGAGTGCGTTTGGATGTAGACATCATTTGTATAGACAAAAATAAATATGCCGTGAAACATCTGAACAATACTTTGGATCAGACAGAGTATCCGAGAGAAAAAATCCGTGTATGGAATCAAGAGTTCGGAAACACTCTCCCTGAAATTATTCAATTTATCAAGTATAAAAGTAATAGTCGTGGAAAATGCTTATTCATTCTAGACCAGTACGGTTATTCAGATGTCTTGATGTCGCAGCTTCGAACAATTATTGCTATGAATGCTGAAGTTATTTTGACCTTTGCGATTGATACATTCATCACTTTTTTATCTGAAAAAAGTAAACCTGTCCTGAAAAATATGGGATTCAGTGATTCAAAAGCCACAAGGATTCTTGCTTTAAATAATCATACAGAGAATTGCAGAGCGAAGATTGAACTTATATTTTCCGAACATATTAAGCAACATTCTAATGCTAAATTCTATACCCCTTTTCTAATTCATAGCGATAAAAGTAATTGGGGGTATTGGCTAGTTCATCTATCGAAACATTACAAAGCCAGAGATGTAATGATGGATGTCCATTGGAAGCATGGTAATAAAATAGCTCATTATGGCGGCCCGGGTCTGGATATGTTGTCATATAAATCTGCATTTGATAATGATTATACGGACCAAATTGTATTAAGCAAAGAATATAGATTTGATGAAATAGCGAAGGCTGAATCTATGGCAGTTTTGCCAGAGCAAATTGCTCGTGTTGTGCATAAATGTCCATTACCGTTCCATGAATTAAAGGATCAAATATCCAATAACACACCCGCAAGTGATGAGATGATTAGAAGTGCGTTGTGGGAAGGAAAAGAAAACAAAGAACTTATAATTTCGAGACAAAAGAAAGATCGTATTAAAGACACAGATATTATAAAATCACCTCCCCAGAGTTTTTTTTCATTCAGCAGAAACAAAGGTTGACATCATGTCGTCTATAGAATGGACCGAACAAACCTGGAACCCCGTCACCGGTTGCACGAAAATTTCGGCGGGTTGCAAACACTGCTACGCCGAGACCATGGCGCGGCGGCTACAGGCGATGGGCGCGGCGGGTTATGAAAACGGCTTTGCCGTGTCTTGCCACGAGAATCGATTGTCAACCCCGTTGCGCCGTAAAACACCGACCATGTATTTCGTGAATTCCATGAGCGATCTTTTTCATTCGCATGTACCTTTCACTTTCATTGACAAGGTTATGCAAACAATTTGCGAGACGCCGAGACATACCTATCAAATCCTGACCAAGCGCCCGGAGATGATGGCGAAGTATTTTTCCTGTCGGAGCGTACCGAATAACACTTGGCTCGGCGTGTCGGTGGAAAACAAAAGACACGGGGTTCCGCGCATTGATGGTTTGCGGCAGATTGACGCGAAAGTTCGTTTTCTGTCGGTAGAGCCATTGCTGGAATCTATCGGAGAAATAAACCTTGCCAACATTCACTGGGTCATCGTCGGCGGCGAGAGCGGCAAAGGCGCGCGGCCCATGCAGGCGCAATGGGTCGCGGACATCAAGCGACAGTGCCGCGCATCAGGCGCAAGTTTCTTTTTCAAGCAATGGGGAGCTTATGGAAAAGACGGCGTGAGGCGCAACAAAAAAGCCAACGGCAGAATATACCGAGGCCGCACCTGGGATGAAATGCCCGCCTTGAATCTATAAAAATCTGGCAAACCAATGTTAAACGACCTTAAACACCTGCTACGACTTTCTAATATCGGGTGAGTATTTGTGTCTATCATGGATAACTATATCCACCAACGCATGTTGATAGCATATACTCACACTGTTTCATCTCCTGGATAAAATATGGCTAACCATTCCGACCTCACATTTATCACGGAGGAATGGAATAACGCAAGAGATGTTAGACTATTCATCAGTTGTATTTACGAGGGAGAACACAATGAAACTCACAGCAATTATCGACCGAGAGAACGACGGCTATGTGTCAAAATGCCCCGAACTTGGTATCGCAAGCCAAGGAAGTAGCGTGGAAGAGGCACGGGAAAATCTGCAAGAAGCGCTGGAATTGTTTTTTGAAGTAGCCGAAGAAGAGGAAATACAACGGCGACTCCACACTAATTCCATCATCACCCAACTTGAAGTGAAAGTTGGCTAAGACACGCATCCTTTCTGGACAACAGGTCTGCTCTATTCTGGCTGAAAATGGCTTTGTTCGGGTGCGAAGTCGCGGTAGCCATATCATCATGCAAAAAGCCCTACCAAACTACAAGATCAGCCTACCCGTCCCCAACCATAAAGAAATTCGCATCGGCACCTTGAAAGAGATCATCCGTCAATCAGAATTGCCGGCCGGCAAATTTGAAAAATGAGGTGTTGTTTCTGAAATGAATAAAAATGCCGCATTGGTGGCGTTTGTCGCACCCAATGGCGATGATTGACGATTTTCTCTTGTCAAGATGGAATACAAAAAAGTTATAGAAAATTAGACGAAACACTAAATTTAGTCTTTAGCCTAAATAAGTGTTATTTTGTCGCTGACAGGCAAATGGTGATTCGTCAAAAGAGCAGATGGCGCGCCGGGTTGCTTCCGCATCCCCCCAAAACCACAAATCCAGCGCAAAAAAACCCCGGCGTGTATCCGAAATCATCTAGCCCCAACGAGGGTATTAAATGACCGGATAGACCCCGGGGGGATTAACGCCTTTTGGGGCGCGGTGCGCAATATACACCAAAAACTCTGTGGAAGAATAACGGCACCCAGATTAGAGCTCTCGCGAAAGGATTGCCCCTTGCTTAGACGGGGGTGGGAGCAGAACAGCATGCCCCTGTAGATAATGAATGCTGGATGATGAACGATGAATAGTGTATCTATAGTCTCTGCCTGAAGTCTTCGGTACACTGAACCTTCACAACTTAATAGCAGGTGCCACGCCATGATAGATACCAAGCCTTTCTACCAGATTTCTTCGCCGGGCTTTTTTACGCAAGCCTGCCTTACAATCGCCACTTTGCTTCTGGTTGCCTGTTCCGGGCAAGAATCGTCTGAAAGCGATATGGGCAAGCAATTACAAATTCAGTTGCTGAATGCGAAACCGGGGGATGTGATAAAGATTCCCGAAGGGAGATTTGAGTTCCAGAGGTCACTGTCGCTCAGGGTTGACGGCGTGACGATCCAAGGCGCTGGCATGGATAAAACCATTCTCAGTTTCGCAAATCAGCTGAGCGGTGCGGAGGGTATGCTGGTTACAGCCAACGATTTTACGATTGAAGACCTTGCCATTGAAGATACCAAAGGCGATGCACTGAAAATCAACGAAGGGAAAAATATTATCGTGCGTAGGATTCGGACAGAATGGACCAATGGTCCCGATACCAACAATGGCGCCTACGGTATTTATCCCGTGCAGACCGAGAACACATTGATTGAGGAGTCGGTAGCGATTGGTGCTTCCGATGCTGGTATCTATGTTGGGCAATCCAGAAATGTTATCGTGCGGAACAATCGCGTCGAGTTTAATGTTGCCGGTATTGAAATAGAAAATACGGTTGGCGCGGATGTCTATAACAATCTTGCGACTAACAACACCGGCGGAATTCTTGTGTTCAACATGCCTGATCTGGCACTGGAAGGCATGAGAAGCAGGGTCTTCCGCAATCAGGTAGTGGCTAACAACACCGCCAATTTTGGCAAGCCGGGTACTGCGGTTGCCGGGGTGCCGGCGGGCTCGGGAGTTGTCATCAATTCTAACGACCTGGTTGAGATATTTGATAACGATATGAAGCACAACAAAACTGCACATATCCTCATTTCCAGTCTCTATTCAACCAATTACAGTGACCGGGAATCTGTTTCAAATTTTGATCCCTTTCCAGAAACTATTTCCATTCACGACAACCGATATGAAGGCGGTGGTGACCGTCCTGATACGGAATATCTTGCCGCTCTCAAGCAGGCAGTATTCGGCGATGAGAAGAGCTTCCCCAATATCATCTGGGACGGTTTTATCAACCCCGAAAAAGCGGTGGACAATATGCTCCCGCCAGAGTTGCAGATATGTGTGTACAACGAAGTAGCGACGAGTGTTTTTAATATTGATGCGCCCAATGGTTTCGCCAACCCGAGATTGGAGACGGACCAGCATCAGTGTCGGCACGCGCCGCTACCCGCCGTTGAACTAGCCACTGCATCCATCTGAGATGAGAGGTATTTTTATCATCCTGCTGATTTTTCTTGCGGGGTGTGAGCAGCCAGGTGTGATCTTCCATGAGACGCGGAATCCTGATGCCTTGTCCGAGTGGGGGCTGATGCAGATTAAGCAGGGCGAACTGCAACTGGATCTTGAGGTTACGCCCTATAGCCTGAACTCGCCGCTCTTCTCTGATTACACGCACAAGTTACGAACCGTCTGGATGCCGGCCGGCAAGTCCGCCATCGCTAACGAGGATGGTTCTATTCACTTCCCCCAGGGCACCATTTTTTCAAAGACCTTTTTCTACCCCATCCAGGGAGGACGGTTTATAAAAACCACGGATCTGGGCACCTGGTTCCGACCCGCCCTAGGTCCTGGCGGCGGGCTTGATCTCAGCGAGAGTCATTTGCTTGAAACCCGGTTACTGGTGAAACGATCTGGCGGCTGGTATGCCCTGCCATATCTCTGGAACGAAACTCAGACCGAAGCCCATCTGGAAGTGACGGGGGCAATCCTGCCAGTCACCTTGCAGAATCCTCGTGTGACCGCCGACCTGACTTTTAACTATATCGTGCCTGACCGGAATCAGTGCGCTGGTTGTCATGCGACTGAGTACGCTACCCGGGCAATTAAACTCATTGGTCCAACCACTCAGAATCTTGATCTGGAGTTCACCTATCGCGGTGTCTCAACTAATCAACTGGATCACTGGCAGGCGTCTGGGCTCTTGAAGATGACATCGCCGCCAGCCAGAGAGGCGATGTTTGATTGGCGCAATAAGGGGCTGAGTTTTACTCGCCGGGCAAGGTCGTATCTGCATATTAATTGTGCCCACTGCCATAGCAAAACGGGTCCGGCGGATACATCCGGCCTGTATCTGGATCTCGCCACTGAAAATTCAGTTCACCTCGGAATTTGCAAACTGCCGATAGCGGCGGGTCAGGGTACTGGTGGGCACCGCTATTCCATCCGGCCCGGACATCCAGACGAATCAATACTTGTTTATCGTATGAAAAGTCTGGACCTCGGTGCCATGATGCCGGAATTTGGTCGCGCTACGGTACACCAGGAAGGCGTGGCACTGGTGTCCCATTGGATAGCGTCGCTTAGAGGTAGTTGTGACAGAACTGCTACGCCAATGTAATAGAATAGTTTGCATCGGTTTCCAACCTACTATTCAAGGAAACTATCTTATGCAAAAACTAATTTATATTTGTGTCATGGTAGGGTTCGCCGCGAGCATCATGCTCTTCGCGCTGCTCTTCTCAAAGACTAGCACGGCGCAGAAATGTGAAGACCTGGTGTTGGGCTCGGCAATTTCTTTGACTGGAAAATATGCCACCAACGGCGTACATGCTCAAAATGGTTACGAATTTGCGATTCAAAAGATCAACCAGGCAGGTGGCGTCAGAGTCGGCGATAAATGCTACAACTTCAAAGTCGTTTATTATGATGATGAATCCAAAGGTGATCGGGCGGCAACCCTGACCGAGCGACTCATCAATCAGGACCGGGTTCAATATATGCTCGGACCCTATTCGTCGGGCATGACTAAAGCCATAGCACCAGTTACGGAAAAATACCAAATTCCTATGATTGAGGCTGAAGGCGCGTCGCGTTCGCTGTTTAACAAGGGATATAAGTATTTGTTCGCGGTCCTCTCAACCTCAGAACAATATCTTGCTTCGGTCATTACTTTGGCGGCGGAAAAAGCGCAGGAAACAGGCAGAGACCTGTCTTCGGTGAAGGTGGCGGTGGCGGTGGAGAACGATCCCTTCTCGCTTGATATTCGCGCCGGGGTGCTGGAAGACATTAAAAAGTTCGGCATGCAAACCGTTATCAACGAACGGTTACCGCGGGACCTGTCCGACATGAGCGCTATTTTGACCAAGGTTAAACTGCTCAGACCGGATGTGTTAATCGTCAGCGGCCACTCTAAGGGTGCGGCAACTGCGGTGCGACAAATTGATGAACAGCACATAAAAGTGCCCATTATTGCCATGACGCATTGTGAAGCGGCTGATGTGATTGGTAACTTTGGCGTGTCGGCGAACGGCATTTTGTGCGCGACACAATGGGCAGAGTCCTTGACCTATGAGGACCCGCTGTTTGGTAGTGCTTCCAATTATGACAAGGAGTTCAAATTCGTTTACCCGGAATACGCAGAGAAGACGGTGCCCTATCAAGCCGCTCAGGCTTCGGCAGCGGTCTATGTGTATAAGGATGCGTTTGAACGGGCTGGTACCCTGGACAAGCAGGCACTCAGAAATGCAATTTCCGAAACCGATATGATGACCTTTTATGGGCGCATCAGGTTTTCTGCTGAAGGCATGAACATCGCCAAGCCGATGGTGCTGCGTCAGATTCAGGACGGCGTTTATAATGTGGTGGCGCCATCGGACTTTGCTTCCCACAAGTTGAATTGGCCACGACGGTGACCGTCGTCATGATGCCACGCATATCATACTGGCTTCCGTGTCACGCACGGTCACCATCGCTGCGACCGCTGTTGTGGCAATCACAGTCACCGCAACCGCCGCCGTGGCAATCACAGTCACCGTCGCTGCGACCGCCGCCGTGGCAATCACGGCCACCGTCGTTGCGACCGCCGTCGTGATGCCACGCATGTCATACTGGATTCCGTGTCAAGCACGGAATGACGTCGGGGGAGGCGCGACCGTGACCGTCGTCATAATGCCACGACCACCGTCGTTGTCATCACGGTCGCCGCCGCCGTGGCAATCACCATCGCTGCGACCGCCGTCGTTGTCATCACGGTCACCGCGACCGCCGCCGTGTCAAGCACGGAATGACGTCGGGGGAGGCGCGACCGTCGTCATGATGCTGCGACCGCTGTCGTGTCAAGCACGGTCACTGTCGCCGCGATCGCTGTTGTGGCAATCACGGTCGCCGTCGTCGCGATCGCCGCCGTGGCAATCACCGTCACCATCGCTGCGATCGCTGTCGTGGCAATCACAGTCACCGTCGTTGCGATCGCCGTCGTGGCAATCACGGTCACCGCGACCGCTGTCGTGTCAAGCACGGAATGACGGCGGGGGAGGTGTGACCGTGACCGTCGTCATAATGCCGCGCATAGCATACTGGCTTCCGTGTCAAGCACGGAATGACGTCGGGGGAGGTGCGACCGTCGTCATGATGCTGCGACCGCTGTCGTGGCAATCACAGTCACCGCGACCGCCGTCGTGGCAAGCACGGTCACCATCGCTGCGACCGCCGTCGTGGCAATCACGGTCACTGTCGCCGCGACCGCCGCCGTGGCAATCACAGTCACCGTCGTTGCGACCGCCGTCGTGGCAATCACAGTCACCATCGCTGCGATCGCTGTCGTGACCATCACCCTAATCACCACCTGTAGCCATGCAACAACTCCTCGGTAATTTATCGCTCCTGTTT
>DKIG01000001.1 GCA_002454165.1 Gammaproteobacteria bacterium UBA6724 | reverse complement strand
TCAGCAGGAAGTATACACGTCCGCAGGAATGACGTAGCGGCGCCTTAAACAAAACCACCTAGACAATGCCGCCTAAGACAAAATCGTCTATTGATAATTTACCGCTTAGTCGCATATCATCGGCGCCGCCGAGATGCTGGTGCAGCGACTGCTGGATGAAGAGGAGTCCTGAGGCGGGGATATCAATAGACTAGGGACTAGTCGTACCCTGTCCCTGCCGGACGGCATTGCCGAAGCGTTCATTGCATAGGTGAAAGGTTGAGTTTTTAGGACTATGGATAGGCAAGATATCATCATCTACAAGAGCCCGGATGGTAAGGCCTCGGTAGCACTTTATGCCCGTGATGGCGCCATCTGGCTCAATCAAAATCAACTCGCGGAACTTTTTTCCACCTCCCTACCGAACATCAGCATGCATGTATCTAACATATTGAAAGATAAGGAGTTAATTGAAAATTCAGTTGTTAAGGATTACTTAACAACTGCTGCCGACGGCAAGGAATACTCGGTCCAGCATTACGCCTTGCCGATGATACTGGCTATCGGATTTCGGATACAAAGTCATCGCGGCATTCAATTTCGGCAATGGGCAAACCGCCATCGCCCCGCCGTCGTCATTCCTGCCCCCGGCCCGTCATTCCAGCGAAAGCTGGAATCCGGAATCCTCGCATGACCGTCGCCCTATAAGACTTTAGATACTATGGGTTATATTGCTCCGACCATAAAATTACGATTAAAATGGTTGAAATCAAATGTGGGTTTATTTTAGGAGTCATTACCAGTGGAGATTACTGCAACCATTGAGACCAGCAAGGGTGCCATTAACCTGAACCTCTTCCCGGACAAGACGCCGGTCACCGTTGCCAGTTTCGTGAACCTTGCTAGGAAAGGCTACTATGATGGTCTCAATTTTCACCGGACTATCAATAATTTTATGATCCAGGGCGGCTGCCCGAAGGGCACGGGAACCGGTGGTCCGAATTATCATTTTGATGATGAGTTTGCCCCGGATATCAAACACGATGCGCCGGGCAAATTATCCATGGCGAATAGCGGTCCTAATACTAATGGCAGTCAGTTTTTCATCACCCATATCCCAACGCCGCATCTTGACGGCATGCACAGCATATTTGGTGAGGTTCAATCAACATCGGACCAGGCAGTAGTTAATGCCATTACACAAGGGGACAAAATTATTTCAATCACCATCGCGGGCGACGCAGATGCGCTTCTTGCGGCTCAGGCGGAGAGAGTCAACGCATGGAACGAGGCAATGCCCGGCTAATGATAGGTGTCATACTTGACGCCGACAGCCTCGGGCAGGAAATTGATCTCAGCCCGATTACTTCCCTGCTTGATGACTGGCACATATTCCGTGCCACCAGTACCGATGAAACGGCAAGCCGCATCCGGGACGCGAGCATTGTGCTCAGTAACAAGGTCCTGCTGGACCGGACAAGGATTGAACAGGCATCACATCTGCAATATATCAGCGTCATGGCAACCGGCACTGACAATGTTGATCTGGAGTTCGCCAGGTCGCGGGGCATCCCCGTCAGCAATGCCATCGCCTATGCCACGCCATCGGTTGTCCAGCATACTCTGGCACTCATCCTCGCCCTCTCCACCAGCCTGCCCGACTACCTTGAGGATGTGAGGTCTGGTGCCTGGCAAGCGTCAAACAGCTTCTGCCTGCTAGACCATCCCATCACAGAAATTGCTGGCAAGTCTCTGGGCATCCTGGGTTATGGAGAATTGGGCTCCCAGGTCGCCCATGCTGCCCAGGGTCTTGGCATGAATATCCTCGTCGGTGCCCGCCCCGGGGAGCCTGGATCCGGGGAGCGGATAGCCTTCCCGGCACTTTTAGCAAGCGTTGATTATCTCAGCCTACATTGTCCCCTCACGCCACAGACCAGGTTCATCATCAACGACGAATCACTCGCACTGATGAAGCCAAGCGCGTTTCTGATCAACACCGCAAGGGGTGGGCTGGTTGATTCAGCGGCACTGCTCAGAGCACTTGATGCCGGCAAGATCAAAGGCGCCGCAGTAGATGTATTAGCCCGCGAACCCGCCACCGATGATGAACCGCTTCTGACAGGTCGCAGGAATCTGCTGGTCACACCTCATATTGCCTGGGCAGCTGTTGAGTCAAGGCAACGGCTTGTCCAGCAGATGCGAGAAAATGTTGCAGGCTTCCTTGCCGGGTCGCCACCGAGACAGGTAAATTGAGCCTGCCCCTTGCAAGCCAGTTGTTAAAGTAGGTGTTAAAGCAGGTGGTACAATCGGCGCGACTGTTGTTGTTCAGACGCGTTTTTCACAGCCGTTTTTTACACATTTATATACAGGAAAAGAGCTGAGGAATAGATGATGGAAAAATTTCGCCAGGAAACCCGCGACTGGCTGGACGCCAAGTGTCCACAATCTATGCGCTCACCCGGCTCGGAGAAGGACGCCCTATGGGGTGGTCGCGCCGCCAAACACCCAAGCCAGGATGCGAAAGACTGGCTAGATGCCATGGTCAGCAAAGGCTGGACCTGCCCGACCTGGCCGAAAGAATACGGCGGCGGACTCAGCCACGAAGAGAATATGATCCTGCAGAGTGAACTGCGCAGAATCAATGCGCGACCACCGCTGATCTCCTTCGGTATCAGCATGCTTGGTCCCGTGTTGCTGGAATACGGCACCGAAGAACAAAAATTAGAATATCTCCCCAAAATAATGCGCGGTGAAATCAGATGGTGTCAGGGGTACAGCGAACCCGGTGCCGGCTCTGACTTGGCAAGTCTGCAAACCCGTGCTGTTGTTGATGGTGATGATTATATTGTTAACGGCTCCAAGGTGTGGACCTCCTATGCCGACCATGCTGACTGGATCTTCTGCCTGGTCCGAACCGACACGGACGCACCAAAACATGAAGGCATCAGTTTTATTTTGTTTGATATGGCAAGCCCTGGCGTGACCACAAAACCCATCCAACTGATCAGTGGCTCATCCCCTTTCTGTGAGACTTTTTTTGATGACGTCCGCGTTCCGCGCAAGAATCTGGTCGGGCAGGAGAATCAGGGCTGGGTCATCGCCAAAAAATTGTTGCAATACGAGCGCAACATGATTTCTGGCATGGGAACCAGGAGCGGTGCGAAGGGTCCGCAACGTAGTATGGAAAATCAGGCAAAATTACAGTTGGGAGAAACCAACGGCAAGATAGCCAATCCAGATATTCGGGAAGAGATCTGCCGCCACAAGATGGACGGTCAGGCATTCGCGCTCACCCGACAGCGCGCTGCTGAAGAATCAAAATCCAGTTCAGTGCCCTCCCCTGCTTCTTCCATGTTCAAATACTACGGCACCGAACTCAACAAAAGCCGGTTTGAACTCTTGCTGGAAATTTTCGGTAGCCAGAGCCTGAGATGGGAAGACGACAGCACTATTACCAGAGAATGGTTGCGCTCCCGGGCAAATTCTATAGAGGGCGGCACTTCAGAAATCCAGTTGAATGTGATGGCAAAACGGGTTCTGGGATTACCAGATTGAGGGTGTTCTTCTAGCGCCTGACTTCTGGTGCGTGACTTTTGGTGCGTAACATAAAGGATGGCAGCGTCCTCTGAGCAGGGCGGCAAGATAGCCGGGAAACAAACAGTAGCAACACCATGGCCGAGCAACCTCTACTAATTGCCGATATTGGCGGCACCAATGCGCGATTCGCCTTGGCAACTCAGCAAGCGCCCTACTTCAAACAAGTACAGACTTTGCAATCTGCCGATTTTGCCAGCATAGAGAAGGCCATTGACACCTATCTGGAGACTCATGGCATTGGTGCTTTGCAAGGCATCTGTTTTGCAGTCGCTGCACCGATTCAAAATGGGTCCGCCAAATTCACCAACAATCATTGGTTTATAGAATGCGACGGTTTGCGGCAAGGTTATGCCACCGATCGGGTAGGACTGTTAAATGACTTTGAAGCAATCGCCTATAGTCTACCGCAACTGAGTGATGCTGACCTGCAAATCATCGGTCGCCAAGGCAATCTTGATACCAGCATTGACTTTACGCTGGGTGTGCTTGGACCCGGTAGCGGTCTCGGCGTTGCGGGGCTTTGTCAAAGAGGAACGAAACTCTACCCGCTGGCAACCGAAGGAGGACATGCCGGTTTCGCTGCCGATAATCCGTTGCAACAGGATCTATTAAAAATACTACACCGCCACATGGGGCGTGTTTCCAATGAACGACTATTGTCCGGTCCTGGCTTGGTGCATATTCATGCAGCCTTGTGTGAGTTGAGTGGTAAGCAGGGTCCCGACCTCAGCGCAACCGATATAGCAGTTGCTGGCGCCGAGCAAAGGGACCTCTTCTGTACCCAAAGTCTTGAATTATTTTTTGAAATACTCGGTCAGGTGGCGGGCGATGTGGCTTTAATGCTGGGTGCCTATCAGGGTATTTTTATCGGTGGCGGTATAGCGCCAGGCTATTCTGAATCACTGCGGCTAAGCAGGTTTCGCGATGGCTTTGAAAACAAAGGGCGTTATCGCGCCCTGATGGAAACCATCCCGACCTGGCTCATTACGCATAAGAACCCCGGCCTGCTAGGTAGCAGTTTGTATGCCAGGACTTGTTTGTAATGATGCTGAGGGTGGGTGTTGCTGTGCTGATGAGAATGCTACAGAGTGGAGAAAATAAACACTTTTATCACTACTGAGGCGACCATGCTGCTTAGTTCTCAGTGACCATTGGCACTTCTTCAACACCGCTGTTTTGGGAAAATGCTTCTTTTAATACTGACTGCATCAGTTGTTTGGCGTGGGTTTGGTTAGCGGTGGATCTTCGCGGATTTCCCGTTGCCATGCGGCCGGGTCCTTGATATGCGAGAATAGATTTTTGTGGGACGCCTCTTGCATCAAACGAGCAAGTCGCGTTCCATTCGGTTCTGGTTTTTGGAGTTTTCTCTCGCTAGCTTTAGCCTTTTTTTCCAGAAAGCAAACAAAGTCCAATGTCTCTTCCTGCATTTGGTCCGGTAATTTTTCAAGGTGTTCAAGTATTTTTTTGGCGATTGTGTTCATCGTTATGTTCATGGTGATAACTCCTTTTTCAGTTGGGTTATAAAATGACGGGTCGAGGGACACACGAGGATTCTGGATTCCGTGTCAAGCACGGAATGACGGGGTGGAGAGCAGCGGCTTTAGTCGCTGAACTTACTCGTTTTGCTATGCGGTTTATCGTTCTGAGTCAACATTAAACCACGGTTTCCATACGCCGATTAGACGATTTTCTGTATAGAAACGATCTTCTATATTAAGATTTGTACAGTATGAAAAACCTACTTTATTATTAATAATATCCATTGGGTTTTTGTCATTGTTGAAAATGTGTTCAATGCCATATCTTAACTGACATGAAGTTGTATTCAGTTTTTGTTTTTCGTATGTCTTCGGTATGTCATGTAGCCTTTCTTTTTTATTTCGTAAAATGTGCAAGTCAAAACGTTGTTGAATATTTGTAGATCTACCAACATATAAACATGGATAGGAAAGATCTGATGGCCACCAATCCTTATATTCAACAGTAACTGGCTTCCCTCCCGATCCTTTTAATACAATACATGTGTTTGATTCTAATAGTTCCTGGCAACTTCCCGTCCACCAAAACGCATATACGCCTGCTTCCTTTGGAAGTTGGTTCGGAGCAATATCAATAACATTTTTTATAGATTCAACTTTCTGCATTAGCAGTTCCATATTTTTCTCCTATTTGTAATAAGAGTTGATCCACCGTCACGACACAGTCCTAAGACACATTATCATAAAATCGACTGATGGTATCAACGACGCATCCTGGACGAGCATTGCCTTCAATTTCTACGGTGACGCGCAATATCATTTGTTTGCCGCCTGATACCTGGGTGACATCAAGGATTTCGCCAGTGCCACGAATTCGCGCACCTTCTGGTACCGGTGCAGGGAATCGCACCTTCTCGCAACCATAGTTCACGCCCATGGACGCCCCTTCTACCTGTATCAAATGGGGCATAAACTTATTTACCAGTGCCAGGGTGAGATAGCCATGGGCAATGGTGCGTCCGAAGGGTCCGTCCTTGGCGCGCTCCGCATCTACATGGATCCATTGATGGTCGTCCGTGGCTTCGGCAAATTGATTGATTCTTGATTGCTGGACCCTCAGCCACTCGGTAGGCGGCAGGATTTGACCCACATGATTTTCCAGTTCAGCCAGCTCAATGATGCGTGGCACGTCTAGGCTCTTTGACTGGACACGGAGACGGTTTCCCCGGTCATGTAGGTGGAGTAGTCACTCGCTAGAAACACCATGACATTCGCTACTTCCCACACCTCCGCCGCGCGCCCGTAGGCTTCCTTTGAGGTCAATTCTGCCAGCAATTCGTCCGTTGTGACCTTTGCCAAAAAAGGATGCATCGCAAGACTGGGTGCCACGGCATTGATACGAATGCCCATGTCCACAGCTTCCAGAGCAGCGCAACGCGTTAGCGCCATCACCCCGGCCTTGGCGGCAGCGTAATGTGCCTGACCCTTCTGAGCACGCCAACCCATCACCGACGCATTGTTAATAATCACGCCCCCGGCATCTCGCATTGCTTGCATACTCGCTCGGGTCATACGAAAAGTACCATTCAGCGTGACATCCAAAACTGCCGACCATTGGTCGTCGGACATTTCAATCACATTCGCGGTACCCCCCAACCCAGCATTATTGATAACCACATCTACCCGCCCCAGGGTTTCACCTGCGGCAACAAAAAGAGCATCAACTTCATCCTGTAGCGTGACATTGCATAACTTTTGGTGGGGTCTGACGCCGAGTTCTTTTTCCAGCAAATCGGCGGCTTCGGTCAAACGCCGCTGGTGAATATCAGAAATGAGCAGCTGGGCGCCCTCTTCCATGCAGCGTTTTGCAACGGAAAATCCAATACCCGTGCCAGCAGCGGCGGTCACCAGGACATTGCGTCCCGTCAGGAGGTGATGACTTTCAGGATAGGGCGGCGGCGCAGTTAGGCGACTCATCTCAACTACCGTAAACAGGGTCTGGAGTGGCGGCGGTCGTCAAAAGTTCAGGAATCACCTCACTCAACTCTTCCGCCGACCAACGCCCGCCCTTATCCCGTTCC
Organism: Gammaproteobacteria bacterium UBA6724; assembly: GCA_002454165.1. GTDB lineage: Bacteria > Pseudomonadota > Gammaproteobacteria > Pseudomonadales > Azotimanducaceae > UBA9659. The sequence goes on along the minus strand of DKIG01000001.1, from coordinate 12,595 downwards.
AGCCCGTGCTGCCAGCCGGAGGCGATGGAAATTTTGCCGCCAAACATTTCGAAACACCTACCTGTAATAGCAGCCGATGCCTCGCTGACTAGCCACACCACCAGTGGCGCCACATTGCCCGGATGAAAAAGATCAAAACTACCGTCCTCGGGAATTTTCATCATCTCGGCAAACACCTCTTCCGTCATGCCCGTGCGCGCCTGGGGTGCCAGCGCATTTGCCGTAACGCCATAGCGCGCCAGTTCGGCTGCCTGCACCAGGGTTAGACTCAGAATCCCGCCCTTGGCGGCCGAATAGTTTGATTGTCCCACGGAGCCCAGCAAGCCAGCACCTGAACTGGTGTTAATGATACGCCCGCTCACTGGGACACCAGTTTTGGCTTGTTGCCGCCAGTATCCCGCCGCATGATTGGCAAGACAAAAATGTCCCTTCAGGTGCACCTGGATGACCTGATCCCACTCGGCTTCGGTCATGCTGGCAAAGGTCCGGTCCCGACACATGCCCGCATTGTTCACAATCGCGTGTATATCACCAAAAGATTGGAGCGCGGCCTGGAGTATTGCTCCAGCACTGGCATGCTCAGTGATGTCCCCGGTATTCACCAGGGCGCGACCGCCCGCAGTTTCTATACTGGCAACAGTCGCCGCTGCTGTGTCCGCATTGATGTCATTCACCATGACATTGGCACCTGCCGCCGCCAGGGCAAGGGCATATTCTCGTCCTAGACCGCCGCCCGCGCCAGTGACAATCGCCGTCCGCCCCGCACAGAGTTGTGTCATCTGCCTCTTCCCCGTCCTTCAATAACAGTCTTTGATAACAGTCGTTCAATAACAGTTTTCTATACCAGCCCTTCTATTCCAGTCGCTCAATGATGGTGACATTAGCCTGGCCCCCACCTTCGCACATGGTTTGCAAACCATAGCGTCCGCCTCTGCGCTCCAGTTCATGTAAGAGGGTGGTCATCAACTTAGCGCCTGTTGCGCCCAGAGGATGCCCCAGGGCAATGGCACCACCGTTGACATTGGTCTTTTCATAGTCGTAACCCGTGTCCGCCAGCCAGGCAAGCACCACTGGCGCGAAAGCCTCGTTGATTTCTACCAGATCAATTTGCTCCAGGCTCATGCCGGTCTTCTCCATCGCACGCTTGGTCGCAGGCATGGGGGCGGTCAACATCAAGATAGGATCGTCAGCCCAGACACTGAGGTGGTGGATGCGGGCGCGGGGTTTTAGATGATACCGGCGCACTGCATCTTCAGAGCAGATCAGTATTGCCGCAGCAGCATCACAGGTCTGACTGGACACGGCTGCCGTGATGCGTCCGCCTTCCTGCAATGGCTCCAATGCGGCCATTGCCTCAAGTGTGGTGTCGCGGCGCGGGGTTTCATCCTGAGTAACGCCTGCCAGAGGAACTATCTCTCTATCAAAATAGCCCTTATCAATCGCCGCAACGGCTCGCTCGTTGGAGCTGAGGGCGTACTGCTCCAGGTCTTCCCGGGACAGTTGCCACTTCTCGGCTATCATCTCGGCGGCATTAAACTGGGTCACCAGACCATCACCAAAACGTTCAACCCAGCCTACTGAGCCGGTGAAGGGATCGTCAAAACCAAATGCTTGTCCCGCCAGCATCGCCGCGGAAATCGGTATCCGAGACATTGCCTGAACGCCCCCGGCGACAACCAGGTCCGCGGTGCCGCTCAACACCGCCTGGGCGGCAAAATGCACCGCCTGCTGCGAGGAGCCGCATTGCCGGTCAATGGTGACGCCAGGCACATGGAGCGGCAAGCCTGCCGCCAACCAGCAGGTGCGGGCAATATCACCCGCCAGGGGACCAATCGTATCCACGCAGCCAAATATCACATCCTCGTAATCCTCGCCGGGAACCGCATTACGCTCTACCAGCGTCTTCAGCACATGGGCACCCAGGTCGGCAGGATGAATCTCTGCAAGCCCGCCACGGCGGCGGCCGGTCGGCGTTCTCAGGGCGTCTATGATATAGGCTTCAGGCATGGTTATTTTCCCGGGCTATACAGATTCATCTACAGGGTCTCGCCATCACTTACCGGTTTTCACGAAGGCATCACGCGCCGCTTGGCTATCCTCGTGCATATACATCTCAAAGGTGAAGCCCTGCTCCCAACGATAACTCTTGTCCAGATCAAAGGGCTCTATGCCATTCAATGCCTGCTTGGCAATCCGCAGGGCATCACGAGATTTTGAGGCGATCAGTTCAGCAAACTCTCGCGCCACACTCAGGTGCGCATCAAGCGCAACGACCTGGGTGATACCGCCAAGTTGATATGCCTCCCTGGCGCTGATTTCCCCACCCGTTAAAAAGGCTGCTCGCACTCTGGCATGAGGAAACATTCTTTGCATGTGGGCGGCACCGCCCATCGCGCCTCGGTCTATTTCTGGCAGTGCAAAGTAGGCGTTATCAGCGGCAATCACCGCATCGGAAGCACCACAAATGCCGATCCCGCCACCCAAAACAAAGCCGTGCGGGGCACTGACCACAGGAATCTCGCAGAGGTGAATTGCCTGGAAGGTCAAAAAATTCCCCTTGTTGACCGTGACGATAGCCTGGCTGTTGGCGGCCAGTTCCTTGATATCAACACCGGCACAAAAGCCACGCCCTTCTGCACGAATCAGCAAGCAATGCAGGTCCTGACGTTTGCCGAGACTTGTAATCAACTCTGATAATTCCAGCCACATGGCACCAGGAAAAGCATTGACCGGCGGATGCGCGAAAACAATTTCCGCAATTCTACCGGACACATTGGTTTCAAAGGGCATGGTCTTCCTCCTTCGGTACTGGTATGGCGTCTATTGAGGTGGGGTCTGTTGAAATGGAGCCCCTTAGCCCGGACAGGCGCGCCTGGGCTTCAGTGGCTTCAGTGACGATGGCTTGCACCAGGGCCTCACAACTTGGCAGGTCATTGATGAGTCCGGCAACCTGGCCACTGGGCAGGACACCTTCTTCTGGCACACCGTCAACCATGGCGCGTTGAATAATCATCGGCGCATTGGCAGCCATCATGGTTTGTACAAAACTGCCCTCGGTATTTCTTGACATCCGCCAAGCGGACGCCAAGAGTTCAAATAGACCCCTGTCCATTTGTTTTTTATAACGCCAGCCGTTGAGCAATGCGCGCACGAACATGCTGATACCCGAAGAAGATTCCAATGCGGCGAGCTGAGCATTAAGGATCATCCGCTGCGGCAAGCCATCAAGTTTGCTAGACACAGGGATTTTTGTCACCTCGGCACTCAGGTAGCAGGATTTGGTGGTCATGGGGGTTGGACTCTCCCGGGTCAACAAAAAACGGGTGCCCATGGCAATACCATCGGCGCCATAGACCAGCGCCGCTGCCAGACCCCTGCCATCCTTAAAACCGCCGCAGGCTATGACGGGGACACCCAGGTCCTGGTCCAGGACTTCCGACAACAGCAGCCAGGTCGGCGTAGTGCCGGTATGGCCCCCGCCTTCACCGCCCTGACACACCAGCAGATCTGCCCCCAATTCCACTGCCCTGGTCGCATGTTTCCCCGCACCGATTGTCGGCACGCAGTGGATGCCCCTGGCTCTGACCCGGTCAATGAGTTTCGCATCTGGTGCCCGACCATAGGAAATAGCGGCGACCTCATAGTCAATACATAGGTCAACCAGCCGCCCAACATCGGCTTGAAAGGCGTGGAGATTCACCCCAAAAGGTGCGTCAGTCGCCTGCTTGATCGTCTTGATGGCAGTTTCACATTCCTCGGGAGCCATGACCGCAGCCGCCAGAAAACCAAAGGCGCCAGCCTCTATGCTTGCCTGTACCAGTTCTGCTGTAGACACCCATCCCATCGCCGTCTGGATGATCGGGTACTTGCAGCCTAGCGTCTCGGTCAGCGGTGTTTGCAAACTCTCATTCACCAGACTATTCATTGGCTTCGTTTAGGAGGCGAGCCGCCGCCCGGGCGGATTATCTTTGAATAGCCCAGCGCGCAGTTGGTGTGGATCTAATCGCTCATTAAGTAGCGTCAATTGCTCGGTGCTGGGGGCTGGTGTTTCACCCAGGGAAGACAAGGCTTCCAACTCAAAACCTGTGTTGTCCTGCACTTCTTCAAAGGTGACACCGGGATGCAGACTGATGACCCGGATGGCGTTGTCCCTACCTTGAAAGTCCATGACCGCCAAGTTAGACACCACCAGCCGCAAATCCAGCCAGGTTGGCTTTTCTCCCCCAGGCCAGCGCGCCGCGTTATAGCCAATGCCGCCCACCATATCCACTTCGCCAGATACAAAGGTGCGTTGGTCATGACTGGGTACAAACATGGAATTGGCATTGTTGATGGTATTCCCCGGATAGCCTCGCACGCCTAGCAGGGCAGTTTTGGGTTTCGCGTAATCGCCGACAATGGAGATGTTCGTCTGTCCGAAGCGATCCAGTTGCACGGGCGTTACCATTGCCTGTCGCAGGCCGCGATAGACGATGTCAAAGACCCGCTCATAGGTCATTAAACCTTCAATCTTTATCTGATAATCGCCGCGCGGTCCTAAGGGGACAGGCTCGGCAACAAGATAGGCTTCGCCATCGGTAATCATTAAGTCTGGCTCAAAGGTCAGTTTGGCAAGTCCGGCCGCCAAACGGGGGACCAGACCTATGCTGGTTGCCAAGTTCTCCCCTTCCCCCCGGAAAGCTTCGGCGGCAGCACAGATACACAATTCAGCCAGGGTGTAATCACTCATGTCATACCTTAATAAGACCGCCTAAAAGACCGGCAGCGGTAATTTTTTGATAGCAGATTCACCACCCACCTGTTCAATGTATGCACTCAATGTCTTGCCCTGGATATAGTCTGCCAGGTAATCCTGCCACCCGGTTTTGGCGGTCGCGTTGTAGGCACGCATATGTGCCAGATCCATACCGTATTCGGGACCACAGGAAGTCGGATGCGCGCCGCAGGTGGCAAGTGCCACGCCGTGAACAAGAGACCTTTCTACCGGCATTTGCAGAGCAATTTTTGGATCATTAAAGCTGTCGGTGGCAACAAATTGCTCCGTGGTGAGGTAAGCCTTGGTAGATGCTCGGCAAAACCATTCATCAAAAAAAGGATCGGGACCAGATATGCGGGAGTTACCCCGTGAGTCTGCCGCGTTGACATGACAGACTGCCATGTCCAGTGGCAAGGCCGGCATGGCGACTAATTCTTCGCCGTCATCGTAGGGGGATTTGATGGTTTTTATTTCCGGGTTCACCGTCATCACATCGGAGGCAAGCCCCACCCTGGTTGGCAGGAAGGGCAGACGCGCGGCGGCGGCTTTCAAGCCAAGTTGCAACATGCCCTCATCCAGTTCCATCAAATCTATCCGGCCCTCTTGACGAGCCTGGCGGTAATGTCCTTCCAGGGGAATGGTATCCATAGACACAAATCCGAATATCAGTTTCTTCAGTTTCCCAGATGTAGCCAGCATGCCCACCTCAGGACCCCCGTAGGACACAAGGGTCAAATCGGTCACCTCGGAATTCAACAAAGCGCGTATGAAAGCCATAGGCTTGCGGCGTCCACCCCAGCCGCCAATTCCTAGCGTCATGCCGCTCTGTACCTGGGTAACGATCTCTTCAATCGTCATTGACTTGTCTAGGGGCTCCATCCCTGCTATCCGGGGAAATCGTACACATGGCCCCAGACATCACCCCTGGTACTGGTGGTGGGGACGAAGGTCTCCTTGTTCAACAACAAACCATCGTAGCCTACCTCTATAGGTATGCCGCCGGGTGCCAGAAAATAAAATGAGACCATGCGATCATTCTCGTGGCGGCCGAGGGTTGCCACAACGGGCAAGCCCTTTGCCTGGACCCGGTCCAGGCATTGACCAACATTGTCCAGGCTGTGCATCTCGGTCATTAGATGCACCACACCACTGGGAGCAGGCCCATCAAACAAGGCGAGACTATGATGTCTGGTATTGCCCGCATGGAGGAAATTAATACGCATTTCAGGCGCGCCCTCGGCCGGTGGCGGCAGGGTCAAAGCATCGCTCATACCGAAACCCAGGATTTGCTGGTAAAAGTCCGTGGTCGCAGCATGTTCATGCGCAGGTAAAACAACATGCCCAAGCCCCAGGGAGCCGGTAACAAACCGAGCCCCCGCCACGGGAGACACAAATGCCTGGCTAGATTTCGAGCGCCCGTAAAACAACTCAAACTCGTTCCCAGAGGGGTCTCGCGCCACCACAAAGGCCTGCACGCTACGCAACTCAGACTCGGCAGCATCCCCTTCAGACAAGAGCGCATCATGGCGGCGCAAGTCCTCTAGTGTAGCGTTATACTCTGCTTCACCCTGTTCCCAACCTGCCCGGAGAAAGCGATCTTCATCTCCCTTCAGGATGAGATAGCGAAAGGGTGCTTCATCCATACGCAATCGCACCCTACCCTCAGCATCAGTGCTGCCGTCAAAGCCGAGTACTTCTCTGCCCAGATCTAACCATTCACTCGGGTCACGCATTTGAATGAGTACATAGCCGAGGCTTGTTACTTCCATGACTGCTCCTTATTTTTATCTATTGTTGTCTATTGTTATCTATTCTTGTGAATCCCGTGCTTTCAACAAATCCAGGGCAACATCAACAATCATATCTTCCTGGCCACCCACCATGCGCCGATTGCCCAGTTCTACCAATATCTCCCGCGTATCAAGACCATAGTCTGTCGCGGCTTTTTCCGCATGCCGCAAAAAGGAGGAATAGACACCCGCATAGCCCAGGGACAGGGTTTCTCTATCTACCCGCACCGGACGGTCCTGTAGCGGCCTCACCAGTTCTTCCGCAGCATCCATGAGTTGATACAGGTCGCAGCCGTGTTGCCAGCCCTTGCGGGTTGCCGCCGCAATAAATACCTCCAGGGGCGCATTACCCGCCCCAGCGCCCATACCTGCCAGGGAAGCATCCACTCGCCGAGCACCGGCCTGTACCGCCACGATAGAGTTCGCCACGCCCAGCGACAGGTTGTGATGGGCATGGACTCCCCGCTCTGTTTCAGGTGCTAAGACCGCATCGTAGGCTTGCAGGCGTTGCCTATATCCATCCATATCCAGAGCGCCACCAGAATCGGTGACATACACACACTGAGCGCCGTAGGATTCCATCAACTTCGCTTGTTGCGCCAGTTCATCTGCCTCAATCATGTGACTCATCATCAGAAAGCCCACCGTATCCATACCCAGGTCGCGAGCAATTTGCATGTGTTGGCGTGCCACATCGGCCTCGGTGCAATGGGTCGCCACCCGCACCGAGCGCACCCCCGCCTTGTATGCCTGTTTCAAATCCTCCTTGGTGGCAATGCCGGGCAGGATGAGGGTGGTGATGACTGCCCGCTCAACTGAATCTGCCACCGCCTCAATCCATTCCCAATCTGTGTGGGCACCAAAGCCATAGTTAAAACTGCTGCCGTTTAACCCATCTCCATGGGCGATCTCAATGGCATCTACGCCTGCCGAGTCCAGTGCCTTGGCAATCGCGCAGACATCTTCTATGCCGTAGAGATGGCGGATGGCGTGCATACCGTCACGCAGGGTCACATCCTGGATGTATAACCGCTCGGTGCCTGGGTCGGTCATTTTCCCGTTCATGCGCCTGCTCCAAATTTTTGTTGGGCAATGCGCTCGGCGGTCGCCAGGGCGGCGGAAGTCATAATGTCAAGGTTGCCAGCATAGGTAGGAAGATAGTGTCCGGCACCTGCCACTTCCAAAAAAATGGTGGATTTAATGCCTTCAAACTCGCCCAGACCAGGAATGCGCAACTTGTCGTTACTGCCAAATCGTTCAAATTGCACCGCCTGTTTTAACTGATAGCCGGGCACATAGTCTTGTACCTCCGCGACCATCGCCTGGACTGAGTCTTCAATCTGCTCCGGCTCGGCACCTGAGGAAAGGGTATAAACAGTATCGCGCATCATCATGGGGGGCTCGGCTGGATTCAGCACAATGATTGCCTTGCCCTTGTCGGCACCGCCCACCACTTCTATGCCTCTGGCGGTGGTTTCGGTGAATTCGTCTATGTTTGCCCGGGTGCCGGGTCCCGCTGAACGCGACGCCACGGAAGCGACTATCTCTGCATAGGGCAGATGCTCAGACACTCGGCGCACAGCATAGACTATGGGAATGGTTGCCTGACCGCCACAGGACACCATATTGACATTGTTCTGATTGAGATAGCTATCCATATTGACCACCGGCACACAGTAGGGACCAATGGCGGCAGGGGTTAAATCTATCATCTGTTTCCCCTCAACCATGCACACCTCGTGATGATGGGCGTGAGCACCGGCTGAGGTAGCGTCAAACACTAATTTGATTTGTGCCCATTCGGCAAGCATGACGGCACGGTCTATGCCTTCATGGGTGCTGGCAATGCCACGCTGGCGCGCCAGGGCGAGACCTTCAGACTCAGCATCAACACCCACCACAAGGAGTGGCTCCAAATGACTAGGTACCTCAAGTAATTTGAGCATCAGGTCAGTACCGATATTGCCTGACCCCAGGATGGCACAACCTATCTTTTTCATTAGCGGATGCCTCTATTCAAAGCGTACTTCGGCACTACCCAAATTTTCAATGGATAGATGGAAAACATCTCCGGCAACCACGGGTTCAAGAGGTACCAGGGAACCCGAGAGGACGATGTCTCCCGCCTCAAAGGGAATACCAAATTCACCCAGGGTGTTGACCAGCCATGCTACCGCATTTTGCGGCGCGCCCTGGACGGACGAACTCAGACCACGACTTAATGGCTTGCCGTTTTTGGTCACCACCGCTTCCAGGGCGGCAAGATCAAAGTCTTGTGGTGAGCGACCGGGCCTACCCAAAACAAACACGCCACAGGAGGCATTATCCGCCACAGTGTCTTCAATCTTGATTTGCCAGTCACGGATGCGGGAATCGACTATCTCAAAGCAGGGCATGACTTCTGCGGTAGCGGCAAGCACTTCCTCTGGGGTCACGCCCGGACCCTGCAAGGGGCTCGCCATGCGAAACGCAATTTCCGCTTCAGCCCGGGGGGCAATCAGGGTGCGGGTATCAACCAGACCATCTATGAGCATCGCATCCGTCAGGAAACCAAAATCAGGCTGATAGACCCCAAACATTTCTTGCACTGCTGGGCTAGTAACACCAATTTTCTTACCTATCACTCGCTCTCCGTCTAAACGCAGCCGCTCGGCCAGAAAAGCTTGAGAAATACGATAGGCATCCGCCAGAGTGATGTCGCGATACTGGGTCGTTAAGGGTGTCATGGTAGTGCCTGCACGGAGGTGCTGGTACAGAGTCTGTCCTATGGTTTCCAATTCCCGGGTATCCAATTTAGGTCAGCCGTTTTGCAGGAAATCAATACAGGCAGCGTTGAACATTCTGGCATGCTCCAGCATCACCCAGTGCCCACACTCGGCAACTTCTATCAACCGAGAAGCTCGGCAGGCGCGAGTAATTTTTTGCCCCCCACTGGCGGGCAGGAGTTCGTCATTGACGCCCCAAAACGCGAGTATTGGGCAGGCAATATCGCCAATCTCTGCCGCCATGTTGGGAATCACCATACGGCTCAGCACCTCTGGCGGCTGGTCCTGGAGGATGGCAAAGCGTTCAGCAATCAATGCTTCCGTCACATGTCGTCGGTCAAAGACCAGGGTCTCAAGCATAGCACCAAGCCCGGCAGGGTCTAGGTTGCCAGCGACGAAATTGGCGATCATCTTGGCCATGGCCGGCATCGCCATATAGGTCTCCAGTTCCTCAAGACCACCTGGAGCCATCAACACTAACTTGTCCAGGCGCTCAGGGTAATCCAGCGCGGCGCGAATGCTAATTGCTCCGCCCAGTGAATTACCTATGAGGGTGCACCGGTCCAACTCCAAGCTATCCATCATGCCGAGCAGATGCTCAACAAAAAAATCCGTCGTATAGTCAAGGTCAGTAGGCTTGTCAGAATATCCAAAACCCGGCAGATCCGGCACGATGACTCTATAGCCAGCCTCAACAAGGGTCGGTACATTATGCTTGAAGTTGCTATATCCGCTAGCACCGGGACCACTGCCATGCACAAAGATGAGGGGCGCAAAGGCGGTCGCGCCGCTACTCGGATAATCGTGGTAGTGCAGGTTCAGTGAGCCAATCCTGAGGCTTTTACCGCGTGGTGGCGCGCCCGGAAGTTTTGTCATCTTGCTTTCTGTTCTCTTCACGGTTCTCTTCACGGTTCTCTTCACGGTTCTCGTCTATCAGACCGATGAATCAAATAAACACATCAGCATTTTCTGCACCCAGAGCCATACTGCCCCAATTACGCGCAAAAGCTATCGGGTTATTGGCGACATGGGCGCGGGCAATGTGTATATCACGCCATATATTCTGAATTTCAGCACCATCAAATACGCTGCGTCCACCCGCCACAGCGAACAACCTATCTACGGCAGACATCATCTTCTCCAGCACTATCCCCGCCTGGTATCTATATTGCACACGCTCCATCAGGGAAATGACTTGCCCGGACATGACCTGCTCCAACATCAGGTCAAAATTTCTAAACATAATCGCTTCAGCCTCGTCAATTTCGTTCATAGACAGGGCAACACGCTGGGTGATATCAGGGTCACCTTTTAATTTGGTGGGGTCGGTGCTACTGCCTGCCGCATTACCCGTAAAACAGGCAAGGGCATGCCGGGCAGCGGCAATAGCCGGGGTGGACACCACCCGAATAAACATCTGTGCCCAGGGTATGTTGTACAGCGGATTCCCTTGGCTATGCACGCAGTTGAAACCATCCATCTGTTTATGGGTGTGGTGGTCGGGTACGAAAACAGGCGGGTCTATCACAATGTCGTTGGAGCCCGTGCTTTGCAAACCATAGGCGAACCAGGTGTCTTCAATCTCGTAGTCCCGGATGGGTACCAGGAAGGTGCGATAGCCCTCCTTGGGTACAATGGCACCCAGGAGCACCCAGACGCAATGAGCGGAGCCAGAACTCCAGCCCCAGCGGCCACTCAACATAAATCCTCCGTCAACCACTTCCACCTTACCGCCTACCGGGTTATAGGAACTCGCAATACAGGTGTCCGGGTCATCGGCATAAACATCTTCCAGTGCCTGTTCATTCATAATGGCAAGTTGATAGGCGTGTACACCGATGATGCCAGTCACCCAGGCAGTGCCCATGTCTCGCTCACCAATAGCCAGGCAAGCGCGGAAAAATTCCTGAGGTCTGGCTTCCAGACCACCCCATTTGCACGGCAAGAGAGCACGGAACATACCGGCATCCTTGAGCGCGGCGATTACCTCAGCATTTATTTGCCGGTCCTTGCGTCCCTGAGCCGCCATCCTGGTAACCAGGGCAAGATGCGGCTTAACGGCCTCCAGTAGGGTTGGTCTAGCCACGGCTGTTTTAGCCTTTGCAACAGATTCATCCATGGGTCCCAAGCCTCCTGTCCAATTGTATTCGTAGCCGGGCAATGTCCCACACAGCATAGATAATGTCTATCTTTTTGCGTAGTCTGACGGCTGATTTTCACGCCTTTGAGTATATCGGCAAGGCAATGGTTGTCCTATCATCACATATCACTCAAAATAAATTTACTGCACTGGTTTACTGCACTGGGGAAGGATGCTGATGGCGAGCAAAAAGGCACGGGGTGCCGGTAATTTTTCTGGCAAGGTCATTTTAGTCACCGGCGGTAGCCGAGGCATTGGGCGGAGTATTTGTAGTCGTTTTCTGGATCAGAATGCCAGGGTTTACACCTGCGCCCGGCATGCACCGGATGCGGCAATTACCAACCCAGATCAATCTGTAGCGGCAACTTTTATCAAGGCTGATGTGCGTGAGCCTGAGCAGGTTGAGCAGTTGCTCAAGCAGATCATCTCAGCAGAGGGTCAATTGAACTGTCTCATCAATAATGCCGGTGGCGCGCCCCCGGCGGACGCAGCCAGCGCCTCGCCAAAATTTACCGAAGCCATTATCCGACTGAACCTCCTCGCCCCACTGATGCTGAGTCAAAAATCCTACGCCGCCTTAAAGAAGCAACGCGGCTCAATCATCAATATCGCCAGCGTATCTGCTACTCGGGCGTCTCCTGGGAGCATGGCCTACGGTGCAGCCAAGGCAGGTCTGCTATCGGCGACCCTGTCTCTGGCGCAAGAATGGGCGCCAGAGGTTCGCGTCAATGCCATCATCGCTGGTTTGATAAAGACTGAGGCTGCTCAGGAGCATTATGGTGGGGATGCTGGCATTGCAGCTTTGGAAGCCAGGCTCCCAGCTCGCCGCATGGGGATGCCAGATGATATTGCCCAGGCCTGCCTGTATCTGGCAGATGATAGCGCGACCTATCTGTCCGGTGCTTCTCTGGAGGTCTATGGTGGCGGAGAGCCGCCGGGGTTTCTCAATATCGTCGCCGAAACTAGTCTGCCTTGAGCCTAGCGTTGACTGCATCAATTATTATTTGATAGACGCCAACCAGGGCGGTGCGGGCGGTTTCCAGGGTAGCCTCCTCAAATTGGAAACTGGCCTTGAAGCTGACCAGGGTGCCATCGTCCCCCGCTTCTAGCGTCATCTTGACGACATAATCCTCATAGGGCACGA
>DKIG01000033.1:8235-17914 GCA_002454165.1 Gammaproteobacteria bacterium UBA6724 | reverse complement strand
GACAATTTTTCTAATTGGACATTGTTGGAGATTTAATCTCCCATCTTTTCAAACATGATGAATATAATCCGCGTCATTCTTGTATGCACTAAGTAATCCTATGATGGAATTGAATTTCATTATTGAGAGGCAATGACCAGGATTTGCCACCACGCAAGCCCAGTCCGAAGCGGCATAATTAGACCTGCCATGCCTTTTTGGCTAGTATGGCGACCTTCGCCGTCCTGGCATCTAGCATGAACCTGAGACATTTTCTGGACCGACATATTGAGCAGTCCCTGCTGAGTATCGGTGTCCCTGACTCGCCCGCTCTGGTCAAGCAATCCGGGCGACCCGAATTCGGGCACTATCAGGCTGACGGTGTGATGGGCGCGGCAAAAAGGCTGGGTAAAAACCCCAGGAATCTTGCCGCATCGCTTATTGCAGTTCTTGACCTGAACGAGATTGCCACAGCAAGCGTTGCCGGACCGGGTTTTATCAACATTGCCCTCAAACCGACATTCATCGCCACAGAGCTCAGCAAGATGCGCAAGGACACGCGGCTGGGCGTTGCCAAGCAAAAACCTCAAAACATTGTCGTTGATTATTCATCGCCCAATCTGGCGAAAGAAATGCACATAGGTCATCTGCGGTCCACTGCCATAGGTGATGCTGCCGTCAGGCTGCTGGAATTTCTTGGTCATCAAGTCACGAGAGTCAACCATATGGGTGACTGGGGAGCGCAGTTCGGCAGTTTGCTGGCGTACATGGATCGCCTGACAAAAAAGGGGGAAGAACTCGCCACGGAATTAAAAGATCTGGAAGTCTTCTACCAATCGGCGAGTCAACTCTTCAAATCAGATGAAAGTTTTGCCAATGAAGCAAGGCAGTTTGTCGTCCGTTTGCAAAGTGGCGATCCTGAGTGTCTGAGGCTTTGGCAGCAATTTATTGATGAGTCACTCAATCACTGCCAGGCGACTTACGATGCACTTGATATCTCCCTCAAACGAGAAGATGTTCACGCCGAGAGTGCCTACAATGAAGGCTTGCCTCAGGTTGTAAAAGCACTGGAAAGCAAGGGACTCGTCCAGGTGTCGGACGGTGCCAAGTGTGTCTTCCTGGATGAATTCGTCGGCAAGGACGGCAAGCCCCTGCCAGCCATCATCCAAAAGTCTGACGGCGGCTATCCTTACATGGCTACCGATCTGGTCGCGGTACAGTATCGCTCAGAGGAATTAAAAGCAGATCAGGCGCTTTATTTTGTGGACGGCAGACAAAGCCTGCACCTCGCACAGGTCTTCGCGATTTCCCGCGCCGCCGGATTCATTTCAGAAGCGCAACACTTCCGTCATATCCCCTTCGGCACTATATTGAACAAGGCTGGCAAGCCGCTTAAAACTCGAGATGGCGGCGTGGTGAAACTGGCGGATGTGGTGACGGAATCCATTGCCCGGGCTCTGGTGCTCGTCAACGAAAAAACACCTTCCCTGAGCGACCAGGCGAAGCAGGAAGTAGCACGGATAGTCGGCATAGGCGCGATCAAATATGCGGAATTGTCACGCAATCGGACGACTGATTACATTTTTGACTGGGATACCATGCTGGCATTTGAGGGCAATACCGCCCCCTATCTCCAATACGCCTACACTCGCATCAGGAGCATATTCCGGCAGGACAAGATTGACCCGAACAAGATTGACGGGGAATTTCACTTGCACCCCCAATCAAGTGCCGCGGCGGAGATTTCCCTCGCCATCAAACTGCTGCAATATGTTGAAGCCGTGGAAAGCGTGCCGGACGACTATCAAGCCAATCTGTTGTGCAATTATCTGTTTGAGTTGAGTTGCCAATTTATGAGTTTCTATGAAAGTTGTCCGGTGCTCAAGGCGGAAGCCAAGGTGCGTCTGTCCCGATTGATGCTCTGTGACTTGACTGCGAAGGTGTTGCAACACGGGTTAAACCTTCTGGGCGTCAGTACCCTGGAGAAGATGTAGCATGTCCGGCATCGCCCTGATTGCTGCCCGGTCGGAAAACGGCGTGATAGGTTGTGGGCCAGATCTTCCCTGGGACCTGAAAGACGAGCAAAAACTTTTCCGAGACATCACCCTCGGCGGCGTGCTGGTGATGGGCAGGAAAACTTTTGATTCAATAGGCAGACCCCTGCCGGGCAGGACAACCGTCATTGTCACCAGAAACCCTGCTTACCAGGCTAAGGGATGCTTGATTGCATCATCACTTGAAGACGCGCTTGAAAAAGCAGCAGGGCAATGCGCCGGGCTTGACATCTATATCGCTGGCGGCGGGGAAATCTACGCCCAGACGATCAACCTGGTTGACTGTATTCACCTTACTACCGTCCATATCAAAGTTGAGGGAGATGTTTTCTTTCCAGAAATACCAAAGAACGAATTCACCCTGGTAGAAGAAAAAAAATTCTCATCAAGTATTGACTATACATATCGTCGGTACGACAGAAGTTAATTCCCCGTCATTCCGAGACGACTCGTTAATCCGGGTTATACTTTCGCACCACAGATAGTTCATTAGGGAGATAGTGATGAAAGGCACTGTGCATTACGACCAGCGAGGTGAGGTTGCGTTACTCAGTATTGACAATCCGCCAGTGAATCCCCTCTCATCAGGAGTACGGCAGGGTCTTTATGATGGGGTGTCTCGCGCGATTGGGGACGACAGCATCAGCGCCATAGTCGTAACGGGTATGCACAGGGCTTTTATTGCTGGCGCCGACATCAGTGAATTCGGAGCTTCGGCACGCGAGGGCGCGGGTCTGCATGAGGTGCTGAAAATAATGGAAAGCAGCACGAAGCCCATCATCGCCGCGATCAACGGCACGGCTTTTGGCGGCGGGCTTGAAGTGGCTCTGTGTTGCGACTATCGCATAGCGGCGGCTACTGCACCGGTGGGTTTGCCAGAAGTAAAGTTGGGGCTATTGCCGGGTGCCGGTGGTACCCAACGTCTGCCCAGGCTGACGGGTGTTGAAACTGCGCTCCAGACGATAATTTCTGGCAATCCAATGGCTGCTCCAGATGCCTTGGCAATGGGAATAGTGGACCGGATCGCGACTGGTGACATTCTGGAAGATGGCATCAGTATGGCGCGAGAAATAGTCGCAGCAGGCAGTGCAACCCGAAAAATCCGTGACCTTGATGAGAAGATCGTAGCAGACCGAGGCAACACAGCACTGTTTGAGAAGTTTGAAGCGAACCTGAACAAGACGCACCGCGGTCAATTTGCGCCCACCCAAATTCTGAAATGTGTTGAAGTCGCAGTGAACACTGATGATTTTGACGCGGGTCTGGCGCGGGAGGCCGAACTCTTTGCAGAATGTATGGCGCATCCGCAACGGGAAGCCCTGATCCATGTCTTTTTTGCGGAGCGGGCGGCAGGCAAGATACTTGACCTGCCCAAGGATCTACCCTTGCTGAAAATTGAACGCGGTTCCGTGGTGGGTGCTGGCACCATGGGCGGCGGTATCGCCATGTGTTTTGCGAATGCCGGGATGCCGGTGCGGGTGTATGACAAGGATGCAGAAAACTTGGCGCGAGGCATCAAGGTGATTGCTGGCAACTATGCTCGTACCGTCTCCAGAGGGCGGCTGTCTCAGGATGAAATGGACAAACGGATGGCGCTGATCATCCCGACGGAAAATTTTGATGATCTGAATGATGGTGATGTGGTCATTGAAGCCGTCTATGAAAATCTTGATTTGAAGAAAGAAATTTTTGGCAGGCTGGATAAAATTATGAAGGCGGGCGCGCTCCTGGCTAGCAACACCTCCGGGTTGGACCTTGACGCCATTGCCGCTGCTACTTCCCGACCTGAACAGGTCTGCGGCATGCACTTTTTTAGCCCGGCGAATGTGATGCGCCTGCTTGAAGTGGTTCGGGGGGAAGGGTCATCTCCGGCGACCCTGGCGACCGCCATGTCCCTGGGTAAGCGGCTGGGTAAGGTCTCGGTGATGGCGGGGAATTGCCCGGGCTTTATCGGTAATCGCATGTTGGGCGGATATACACGGCAGGCGAGCATGATGATTTTGGAAGGCGCGACACCAGCCCAGGTGGACAAGGTGATTTATGACTTTGGTCTGGCAATGGGTCCCTTCGCAATGAACGACATGGTTGGTCTTGATCTTGGCTGGCGCGCGAGAAAAATGGTAGGGGGTTCTAACCAGGTGACGGTGCGTATCCCGGATGAACTTTGTGAACTTGGCCGTTACGGACAGAAAAACGGCAAGGGCTACTACCGATACGAGGAAGGGAGCAGGGTGCCATTGCCAGATCCTGAAGCCGATGCGGTTATAGCGCGGGTCGCTGGGGAACTGGGTTATCAGCAACGGGATTTTTCTGACGCCGAGATATTGAAACGTTGTATCTATCCGCTGGTGAACATTGGCGCAAAGTTGCTGGAAGAGGGACACGCATTGCGCGCCGGTGACATTGATACGGTGTATGTGAATGGTTATGGCTTCCCTGCCTATGTTGGCGGTCCCATGTGGTATGCCGACACCCAAGGGCTGGATAATGTACTCGCCGATATGGAAGGATTTTATAAGGAGACAGGCGATGAAGTCTGGAAGCCCTCGGCATTGCTCTTGAAGTTGGTCAAGGAGGGGCGGAACTTTGCCTCGCTAGATGCTGCGACGAATGCCACGAATTAGTCAAATAAACCAGAAAACCACAATAATCCAAATCCCTATCCAGGAAAACGCGCCCTAGAAGCGATGGATAGGGACAGTGCCTTGCTCCTGCTCCCTGGCATGATTCCTGCTTTCTTCTGTTAAAGAGAGTCAAAGAGAGTCAGATGAAGATCTTTCAGAGGAGTGCACAATGTCTATAAGTCGTAAAATCATATACTTGCCCCTGGGTATTTTGTTTCTCGTCCTGGGCTTGGTAGGGCTTATCATCCCGATTGTGCCCGGCATTTTGTTTTTGCTGGGCGCTGTCTATTTGTTGAGCCGCGGCTCGGGCAGGATAGGCAATATGGTACGCAAGCATCCTGACCTGAAGCGGCTGGATTCGAAAATGACGCGGATGAAAAACCTCAGCGGATTTGAACGGCTACAACTGGTGACCCTCATGGCAATCAACGCCATAGCGGGCGCACTGCATAAAGTCTGGCTCGGCATGCGCAGATTGATCCTCAGGTTCAGCGCCCGCTAAACCCAGGAGACGAGTCCCGCTCCTAACGCAAACCAAAGTCAAACTTGTCATCATCCGCATAGATTTTGAGGATGCGCCGCGCAGTGGTCATAATGTGCACCTCATCGGCGCCATCATAAATCCGGGCATATCTGGCATGACGATACATTCTCTCCAGCGGCGTATCTTCAGTCACCCCGAGTGCGCCATGCACCTGGATAGCCCGGTCAATGGCGTTGTGTAACATCGTCGCGCCATACACCTTGATGAGACCTATTTCAATTCGGGCTTCGTCACCCTGATCAATCTTCTGTGCTGCATGCAGGGTCAATAGACGCGATGCTTGAATCTCCGCCGCAGTGTCGAAAATAAACTTCTGTATTTGCTGGTGTTGCCCCAGGCGCTTGCCGAAAGCGACCCGGTTGTTGGCGCGATCGCACATCAAATCAAAGGCGCGTTGTGCCTGACCGAGCCAGCGCATGCAGTGAAAGATTCTGCCGGGACCGAGTCGGTCCTGGGCTATCTTGAAACCCTGTCCCCGTG
Organism: Gammaproteobacteria bacterium UBA6724; assembly: GCA_002454165.1. Classification (GTDB taxonomy): domain Bacteria; phylum Pseudomonadota; class Gammaproteobacteria; order Pseudomonadales; family Azotimanducaceae; genus UBA9659. The sequence continues at coordinate 12,233 of DKIG01000033.1, read as the reverse complement.
GTCCCAGTAGATTTTCTTTGGGGACGCGAACATCATCGTACTCAACCTCATAATGGCCATCTGCCTGACCCATGACTTTCACATCACGAATGATCTTGTATCCGGGTGTATCGGTGGGCACGACGATCATCGAAAATGCAGAATGGTCGGGGGCATCAAATTCCGTCCTTACCATCACCGTCGTGTAGGCGGCGTTGCCAGCACCGGATGTGAACCATTTGCGGCCCCTGATGACCCACTCATCTCCCTCAAGCTCCGCCCGCGTCTGTAGTTGGGTCGGGTCCGAGCCAGCCACCCCCGGTTCCGTCATGCCAAAACTTGGGAAGACTTCCCCATCCACAAGTGGTTTGAGATATTTTTCCCGCCATTGGTCGCTGGCATATCGGTGCAACATGATTGAGTCTTGCAACGAATGCGTGCCTAGCGCTACCGTGGCAATTTCTGATCTGCCAACCACCTCGTTCACGAAAACATAGTCCATAAACGGCATGCCGCCGCCGCCAATTTCCTCCGGATGCCCCAGTGCCCAGAGTCCTTCAGCCTTGGCTTTTTGCATCAACTCGCGCATCAGTTGTCCGCGCCGTGAACCAACCTTGTCTTCAAGCAGTTCTTTTTCTACCGGATAGATTTCTTGCTCAATAAAGTGCAGGACCTTTTGTCTAATCGGCTCAACCTCTTCGGGAATAGATAAACTTAGCATGTCGTCTCCTTGTGAACAGCATCTCGTGTTTGTTACAACCAGTATTGCAACCAGTATTGCAACCAGTTGTAAATGGCAAGTATAGTCGGTTCTATCAATCGCCGCAGGGCATGGCGAGTCTCAAGTTGCAAGTTGTCTGATGTAACGAAAACGCCAGTCATGCCGTGCAAGTCAAACGGAGAAGACAGAATTGCCGCAACATCCCTTTCATCAACCCAGAGGTAGAGTGGCATACCTTGAAGTGTCATCAGAGGCGCTTGCTACCAATCTTTGTGGCGACCCTGCCAGTCGCACCCTGGCGGTTTATCTACCGGAAGATTATGACCATTGTTCCCAGCACTATCCGCTTCTGGTGGGTCTTGCTGGTTTTACCGGTAGCGGATTGGTTCATGTTGGCTGGAAATCTTTCCAGGAAAATGTTCCCCAGCGGGTTGACCGGTTGCTGAGCGAGGGCAAGATGGGTCCAGTCATCCTTGCCTTCCCCGATTGCTTTACATCCCTCGGCGGCAATCAGTACATCAATTCAACTGCTCTGGGTCAGTGGGAGGATTTCCTTTGCGATGACATGATCCCTGCGTTGGAGCGGGAGTTTCGGATCCTGCCGGGGCCTGAGCATCGGGCTGTGTTCGGCAAGTCCAGCGGCGGTTATGGTGCCTTGGTGCAGGGCATGTTGCATGCGGACACCTGGGCAGCGGTGGCATGTCATTCGGGCGACATGGGGTTTGATCTTTGCTATAGGGGAGATATGCCGGGTCTGCTCAGGACGCTTCAGACCTGTGATAATGACATTGGAGCCTTTGTAAAAAAGGTTCATGCTGGCCGCAAAGTTGCAGGTGGCGACATGCACCGGCTGATGATCCTGGCGATGGCGGCGAGTTATGACCCTGACCCGAAAGCGCCCTTCGGCATCCGGTTGCCGGTTAGCGAAGACACCTGCGAACTGCTACCAGAACGCTGGGAAAATTGGCAAGCCTGGGATCCGGTACTCATGGTTGACCGGCAAGAAGTGCGAGAAAATCTGGCGTCATTAAAAGGGTTGTTTATTGATTGCGGCACTCAGGATCAGTACAACCTTGTATATGGTGCCCGCCAACTGGCGAGGAAACTACAAGAATATGGTATTCAGCATCAGTATGAGGAATTCCCAGATAATCATTCTAGCGTTGACTACCGTATGGATGTTTCTCTGCCCTGGTTATATGCTGCCATCAAAGATTCAAAATGACGATTTGTAACGATTATTTATAACAATTATTTACAACGATTATTTATAACAATTATTTACAACGATTATTTACAACGACAGCGGGAGTAAAGGATATGCAAAAAACATTGATGACGACCCTCTTGACGACGCTACTTCTGACTTCAACAGTTTGTGTCGGACATGATGCTCCTGAAGTGCCAAAGCCGATGGCGCTGGACGAGTTGATGCAAGCCTTTGGCTGGAATTTTGAAGAAACGGAAATCACCACCCAGAAGATAGCGAAAGATTTTTATGTGCTGTTTGGTGCTGGCGGCAACATAGGGGTCAGTGTGGGTGATGATGGCGTGTTTATTGTTGATGATCAATTTCCCCAGGTGATGCCTAAAATTAAAACAGCGATTAACAAACTGGGCGGGGAGGCTATTGATTTTGCGGTGACGACTCACTGGCATTTTGACCATGCGGAAGGCAACCTGGCACTGGGGCAAGAAGGCACCTGGCTGGTGGCGCATGAAAATTCACGGCGGATGATGCAGGACGATCACCTGATTAATCTTGTCGTGCTTTCATACCTTCAAAAAGCCTATCCAGAAAGTGCTTTGCCGGATATCACCTTTGATGATGATATGCAGTTTCATTTTAATGGTCAGCAGATAGATCTCCTGCACTTTGGTCCCGCACATACCACGGGTGATACCGGGGTGTTTTTCCGGGGCGTCAATGCAGTGCATCTGGGTGATGTCTATAATAATTCTGGTTATCCGTTCATTGATGCAGGCAATGGCGGTTCGCTTGCCGGCGTCATCAACTTCTGCGCCGAAACACTCAAACGCATTGATAAGGACACTGTCGTGATACCGGGTCATGGTCCGGTGGTCGGTTATCAGGAACTGGTTGACTATGTTGATATGTTGACGACGATTCAGCGCAGGATCCTGGCGTTGATTGCAGAGGGCGCATCGCTGGAAGCCGTGTACCAAGCCAAGCCCACCGGTGAATACGACAAGGTCAAAGGCGACAACACGGGCTTTATCAACAGAGCCTATATGAGCCTCACGCATAAAGCGGGTACATTTCAATAGGATTAAAAACATAATTAACACTTTTTATCTGGAGACAAAAAATGACGGTTTCGTTTCCCGAACCCAGGATGATTGGTTGCGGCGATATTGAACTTGAGGTCTATCAGGCAGGCGAGGGCGGTATCCCCCTGGTGCTTGCTCATGGCTGGCCGGAACATGCCTATAGTTGGCGTTATCAGATACCGGTGCTGGTGGAGCAGGGTTACCATGTCATTGCGCCTAATCAGCGAGGCTATGGTAACAGTAGCCAGCCCGAGGATGTTGATACCTATGATATTCACCATTTAACCGGTGACCACACGGCACTCCTGGATGCGCTTGGTATTGAGAAGGCTATTTATGTGGGGCATGACTGGGGTGCAATAGTTGTCTGGGCGCAGGCGCTGATGAATCCTGCAAGGGTGATGGGTGTTGCCAACATGTCGGTGCCCTTCCGAGCAAGAGAGAATGCAGACCCGGTCGCATTTTGGGAGGAGATGCTTGGTCCGGATTTTTACATAGTGCACTTCAATCGACAGCCTGGGGTAGCAGCGAGTGCGTTTGAGAAAAATACTAAACGTTTCCTGACTAATATGTACCGAACAAAATACTGGTTGGACACGACAGAAAATCAACCGGCGGGCGGCTCCATCATCAGGTTTGCAGAGGAAGAGAGTAGCCGTGGTGAATTGATGATGTCCGAGTCGGACCTTGATGTCTTTGTGGCGGCATTCAATAAGAGTGGTTTTCACGCTCCCTGCAACTGGTATCGCAACTTTACTCGTAACTGGGCAACAACCGAAGGGCTGGCACAGAAGGTGGTGCAACCGTCTCTCATGATATACGGCAAATACGACATGGTGCCGCAATCTGATATGTCAGACCATGTGAGCGACCTTGAATTGCACACCCTGGAATGTGGACACTGGATTCAGCAGGAGGAACCAGAGGCGACCAATCGCATATTGGTAGAGTGGCTCAATCGCAAAATGAAGCCGCTGTTTCCTAATGAAGCATGATCCGCGTCCAG
>DKIG01000033.1:2473-8201 GCA_002454165.1 Gammaproteobacteria bacterium UBA6724 | reverse complement strand
ATTGGTAATTAGTGCGGTACGCGCTGGTGGTCCTGGCGGGCAACATGTGAATAAGGTCGCTACTGCTATTCATCTGCGATTTGATGTGTCCACATCTTCTTTGTCGTCGGTATTGAAACAAAAACTACTCAGACTGAAAGATCATCATATCAACAGAGATGGCGTCATTGTCATCAAAGCCCAGACCCATCGTAGTCAGGAAAAGAACAAACTTGATGCAATGTCCCGACTGGACGCGCTACTACTGCGAGCCCAAAAGCTGAGAAGGATTCGCAAGGCAACAAGCCCAACCCGCGCATCAATCAAACGCCGACTGGACACCAAACACATGCGAGGTGAACGCAAGCGTCTCCGTGGCAAGGTGGATGATTGATTGCTGTCTTGCTGAGCGTCCCTTGGAGCCTATTGTTGGAGCATATTGTGCGCATGATCGACTTTACTTTTAATTTCCTCTGCTAAAACTTGTGATTTACGCATAATATTTTTTACTTTCCTCCAATTATCCCAGTGTTTTTTCCAATCCTCTGAGCCAACAATTTTTTCAAAGTCAACTTTGGTCGGTGTGCCCCAGTTTTCATATTTTTCTAAACGCTTTATTCTTTCTTTGAGGTTAGCGATGCCTTTTGTTTTTGGGGACATCTTTGCATCACCTAGCATCCATGACCGCCACTCACTATTGCCTTTGGATTGATTGCATTTCCCGCATGATGGAACAAGGTTATGAATTTCTGAGATATATCCTGTTGGCTTTTCATCGAGGACGAGGGGGCGTAAATGATCCCAGTCAGAAGCCGGTGCGCCACAGTAAGAGCATTGGAACGTATCTTGTGTCATGTTCAATATTGACAATGCTTTTTTTCTCTCTTCCTCTGTTGGCTGAATTATCGGCATGATTGAGGTGATGAATGCATTTGTAATAGTTGCAATTCTCCCAGTGATCTTCATCGGCGTTGGTATTTTGAAACTAAGACTCAACCTCACGACCCCTCCTGCAACAACTCCATCAAACCCAGCACAGTCGCCTCAACGCCCATGCGTACTGACTGCTCGGCATCAATCTTGAACAGCGGGGAATGGTGGGAAGGCACGGGCTCTCCGCCAGACTTTTCTCGGTCAATATCCGCCTGGGGCGTGCCGCCGACAATAAAGTAGGTGCTGGGAATGTAAGGCTCAGTCGTAAAGAAGGGGAAGTCTTCCGCGCCCATACCCAGACGTTTTTGCTCAAAGAAACCATCTTCACCCCACCGCTCGTACCAGACCGCACGCAAGCGCCGGGTCAAGGCGAGATCGTTCACGGTGGGCGGCACACCTTCCTCAGACACAATAACCTCAGGCAAACGGTCTTCTGGCAAGCCCGCCACCCTGCCCATGTTCTCCGCCACGCGTTTTATGCCGTCCAACAGGATTTGCCGAGTCTCCAAATTGTCGTTGCGCACCGTCAACTGCAACTGGGCACGGTCGGGAATAATGTTGTGCTTGGTGCCAGCGTGAAAGGAGCCTACGGTAATCACCCCGGCTTCCCGCGGTGCCAGGGTTCGGCTCACTACCGTCTGCAAGGCAAGAACAATTTGCGAGCCAAGCACCACCGGGTCAATACCTCGGTGGGGCGATGCACCGTGGGCGCCGACGCCGTGAATGATGATATCCACCGTGTCGGCACCAGAAAAAGGCGCCCCCTCAATGACTGCCAACTTCCCGGTGGGAATGGCAGAAAAGACATGAAAGGCAAGGGCATAGTTCGGTTTCCCGAAACGCTTCCAGAGACCATCCGCCATCATCAACTTGGCACCACCGACCCGTTCCTCCGCCGGTTGCCCAATCAACATCAAGGTGCCTGACCAGTCGGCGCGGGATGCCGCCATTCGGCGCGCCGTGCCCACGAGAGAGGTCATATGCACATCGTGTCCACAGGCGTGCATCACCGGCACCAGATTACCGTCCCAATCTTCTTGCATGGCGACGGAGGCGTTGGGCAAACCGGACTTTTCCTTTACCGGTAGCCCGTCCATATCCGCCCGCATCATCACCAGGGGTCCCGCGCCGTTTTCCATCAGAGCAACCAGACCGGTGCCGCCGACTCCTTCAGTTACTTGAAAGCCTGCCGCGCGCAGTTCTTTCGCCAAGCGTTGCGCAGTTTGGGTTTCCAGGGAGGACAGTTCCGGATTGCGATGGAAATAATCAAACAAGTTCGCCAGATGATCCTTGTAGTCTTTGCGGACCGCCTGGCGCAAATCATCAGCCGATGCGCTCGCCACAATACCGAGGCAAGCCATCATGCTTGTCGTCAGGAGAAGATTTTTTAGTGAGAAATTCATGTCGCCCCCAAGTAAAAAATTGGTTTTATAGCGCAGGCTAACACAGAAGTTTCTATGCGTCTGTCTCATCCTGGTGGCGGCGTGGTGATGGTCGTGATGGTGGTTGTGTTGTTGTTGGTTGTGTTGGTGTCACCCCCGCCTCGTCATGCCACCTCCCCCGTCATTTCACCTTTCCCCCGTCATGCCACCTTTCCCCGTCATTTCACCTCCACCCCGTCATTCCAGCGCAGGCTGGAATCCAGAGTGAAACATAAGACGGCGTATGCGTGACGGTGACCACGGCGACGATGTGGTGACGGCGGTGGTGACCAAAGGCACCTAGATTCATGTTTTCGCAGGAATGACGGCGGGGGCAGGAACGGCGGGTCGGATGGAATGATTTGTTAGCATTAAAAAGACATAATAATCTCACCATTATTGTATTCTTTTGTGGTTGGCGATTTAATTACCTTAATGGCAATAATAAATTGAAATTTATGATTTAGTTTTTTATTAAATGATAACATAGGATTGATACCCTAACTCAATAGAACTATCATTTACTTGTTGTACTGAAAAGTTACCCTCGCCATATTTTTCTGTGCCAATTTTAATTGCGTCATCTTCACTGGTATAAAAATTGCTAATTTTTTTATCATGCAATAACACAAATTTGTTTAGGTGGTCGCTTTTTAGCTGAGAAATTTGGGCTTTAAAAAAATCGTAATTCATGTCGACTTCTTTTTTAGCTTTTTCTACTATACTTACGCCCATAACATTACCTCCTTCCGTACCGTCAAGTGTAATTATACTATAAACAGAATGCTAACGCTCAAGTTCAGCGAGCAACAAAGTCGTCCGCTGGAACGCCTTGTTAGGTGAACTATAACAAATAATATCAATAATTTGCATTTAATTCACACTGATCCCTTTATTTAATGTTTGGTGGCTGGTTTTCTATTTTCCCGACTTCCTTCTGTTGTCGTCTTTACATAACATTTGGCAATTTTCTTCCGTTGTTTTTCCGCCTTCGTGCCAGGGTTTTATGTGATCAGCCTCCATTTCAGATATTTCAAAATGTTCACTACAAACTACGCAAATCCCTTTTTGTTTTTCATAGATTTTTTGTTTAATAGCATCAGAAAATGCGCGAATTGATAGATATTTCTCATCGCGAGTTAGAATGTATGGGTAGATCCCACTCTTTTTTGTTACATCTTCATCAAGAATCAGTTTAGCAGTTTCATTTTCTATTGCTTTTGTGTCATGAACTACATCTTTATATTGGCTGTAAAGTGTTCCCCAATCTACACCCTTCATGAATTTCCTTCTCCTTGTTGTGAATGTAGCCTCTATCCAAGCAATAACATCTTGAAAATATCTCCATAAAGCACTTGCGTTTTGGTCGTGCTGATGTTTTGCCATATAACCCTCTATATCATCATCAGAAATCCATTTGATTGCAGTTTCCAAATATTCCTGACGGATTGCCGAACCGTTGAGATAATCACTGCCAATTTGAAATGCTACACAGCCGTTTTTACTGAAATAGCGTTTAGCATCAGTAACCCAAGAACCTGAATAGACAGCATTTCGCAATTCTTGGTCGGTAAGTTTTTCACCTGCTATGTTTATTGTTCTAAACCAATCCAACCTTTCGCTATCTGTGCCACTACATAAATAAACCATAAGTTTATAATTAAGAATATGTTCTTGCTCATCATCTTGCAGGTTATGAAAATACCTCATCTGAAATGAAAAATCGCCAATGACATATTGGCAAACCGAAATGGTTCGTTGTTGCCCATCAATCACTTCAAAATCTCCATTCTCCCGCACTGCCCAATACATCACGTTTAGAGGAAATTTTTCAGTCAGGGTGTTAATAACAGCGTCTCTTTGTTTATCCTTGTATATGAATTCGCGCTGGTAGGGGGGACGAATATCAAGCTTACCACCGAAACCAACTACACCGTCTTGAGCGTTATCTTCATAGTCCTCTGCTAATTCGCGGACTGTAATTTCTTTAAGTTCTATTTTCATAGTTTTTTATTTTTAATTATAACACGGGCATAAATACTTGAATAATACTCTCCTGTTTCTACATCTTTAAAAGCTGGCGTCTTGTCTGTTTTAGGGTTGTAAAGACGATATAAGGTTCCTTTAGCATTCCAAGTAAATTTACCAGTTGGCATTCTATTTTTATCTAAAATTTCCATTCTTTTATTAGAAGTAAATTTTATTGACCCAACAATACCTAAAGCAATTATTTCAAACTGATCAGAATTATATTTATCCATAAATGTAATGGGTACACCGATAGCGCCATCATAATCCATAGGTATATCCTTTGTTATATCTACATTGATAGCATTGTAGTTGTCATATTTTGGACATTCTGTTTCGTTATAGGTTTTATACAAAATTAAATCTTTGTGGCGCTCCTCATAATCCAAATTTGTAAACCAACGAACACCTTTAACACGAATAAATTTTTTCCCTTCACTATCAACTCTATAACCTGCGGCTCTTAGCGGATAATCATCGGGAACTCCAAACTCTCTATCTCCGCTATGAATACTGGCTCCCAACCACAATTCATTCTGTTTAATCAGTTTGAAAATTTCTTTGTAAGTTATAGCGTTGACGTTGCCGATTATCACAAACTTCTTACCATAAACAACAAGTTGTGCTACATATTCGCGAAACAGCGAAAAAGGCGGATTGGTTACTACAATATCAGCCTGTTTCAGAAGTTCAATACATTCCTCACTACGAAAATCACCATCACCTTTTAAGTGTTCAATTCCAATTTCTTCAGGGTCTGGAATTTTGTTTTCATTTTCGTCGCCTTCGTATTCTAAATAAATTGCTCTTTCGGAATCGTTTTGACTAAATAAATCCATATTTTGATTTTTATAGCAGGTGGTAATTAATTTTTTAAGACCTAAATTTTCAAAATTGTATGAGAAGTAGTTGAAAAAATTGCTTACACGCGGGTCATCGCAATTGCAGAAAACAACCTTACCTTTAAAATGTTGTTTATAGTGTTTTATCTCTTTTTCAATGTCTGATAATTGAGTATAAAAATCATCTTTTTTGTATTTGTTTGCTTGTTTTAAGTTTTTATTACTCATGTTGCAATTATAATCTCTTTTAATGATACAAAAATATAAGGATAGTTTTTGTATCAAGTTTTGTTTTGAAATGACAAATGAAGATTATCGGCTACCTAACGCCCGAATTCAACCGCCGCTTTAGCGGTCGGTGGAATGAATTGCTAGGCTTTGCATTCATATGATTTCTACCTTTCCGTGCTTTTCTAATCTAGCAATATATGGAGCCTTTTGTCCTTTGATGAATTTCTGCTATCTTTGCAATAGATTTTTTTGATTCAAATTCTTCCAGCGCGGTGATGGTGGTGACCAAAGGCA
>DKIG01000033.1:316-2400 GCA_002454165.1 Gammaproteobacteria bacterium UBA6724 | reverse complement strand
CTGGATTCCAGCCCCTGTTCAAGCCAGGGGCAGGCTCTGCGCTGGAATGACGGCGATGGCGACACCGCTGCCGCCGCGACGGCACCACCAAACCCCCAAACAACAGCAACAACTCCGACCACCAGAACCCTTAAAACTCACTCCCCAATAAACTTACCCGGGCGCTTCTCCCCGACTGCCTTGACGCCTTCCTTATAGTCTTTGGTTTGTTGTAGCCAGAGTTGTTCCCTGCCTTCAATATCTGTTGCCGCCTGCACGGCGTCGGCGATGCCCGGGCGCATTTGCTCCCGCAGGGAGGTCACGGCAAGAGGTGCATTGGCTGCTATTTCCGTCGCTAGGGCAAGGGCTGCCGGGCGCACCTTGTCGTTGTCGGTATAGATGTCGCCTAGCCCCCAATCTGCGGCAGTCTCGCCATTGATCCGACGCCCAGTGAGGAAGAGGAGCATAGCCTTCTGTATGCCTATCAATCTCGGCAGGGTATGGGTCAGACCAAAGCCGGGCGTGAATCCCAACTTGACGAAATTGGCTGTCATCCGTGTATTGGGACAGACGACGCGGAAATCCGCCATCACCGCTAGACCAAAGCCGCCACCCACCGCCGCACCCTGTACCGCGGCGACCAGAGGTGTTTTGCATCTGAAGAGGCGGACGGCTTCAACATAGAGGGGGTTGCGTTTTTCTGGGGTGCGGGTGTTTAGTTCTGCCGCGCTTTCTGGCTCGCCGAGGTTGGCACCGCCGCAGAAGTGTTTGCCTTCGGAGCAGAGGAGGATGACCCGCGCATCGGCATCCGCGTCAATATCCTCAAAGCAATCTGCCAGATCCTTGATGAGTTGATGGTCAAAAAAATTGTTTGGTCCCCGCTGGATTTCACACTGGACAACATTGCCCTCCAGCCTGGTGACGGCGACATCTCCGTACCGATCCCTCATCTGGGTCTATCCCCGCCGTCCTGCCGGTTATACAAAGGGTCTCTTGGTAGGCTGGATGCCCTTGGGCCAGTGCTCAAAATTTTCTGCCACCTTGGTGCCGATTTCCTCAACCGTCCAGGGTGCATCCGTATTGTCTTTGGCGCAGACTTCCTGAGCCTGCCATGACAATAGTTGTACGCTGTTGCCGGAAACCAAAAACTGCCGTCCCGTGACCTCCTTCGCATCATCGCTACCGAGCCAGACCACCAGCGGTGAGACCTTGTCTGGAGACAACAACTCTTCCATGTTTTGACCTTCCGGGAAGATGTCCTCGGTCAAGCGTGACCAGGCTGCCGGTGCCAGAGTGTTGACCCGGATGCCGTATTTCAAACCTTCCTGAAACAGGCATCTGGCAAAACCGGCGATACCGGCCTTGGCGGCGCCGTAGTTGGTCTGACCAAAGTTGCCAAGCAGGCCGGAAGTGGACGAGGTGACGACAATACTGCCGCCCGTATTCTGTTCCAGCATTTGATGATAGGCCGCCTTCACCGTCAGGTAGGTGCCACGAAGGTGAACATCAATGACGATGTCCCACATGGCGTTGTCCATCTTCTTGAACGACTTGTCCCGCAGTATGCCGGCATTGGCGATGAGGAAGTCCAGCTTGCCGAAATTGGTAACAGCCGTCTGCACCATGGCATTTGCGTCTTCTTCCTTTGCCACATTGCCGTAATCAGCGACCGCCTTGCCACCCGCCGCCTTGATCTTGTCGGCTACCTGGTCAGCCATACCCTTGCCCTTGCCAGAGCCATCCCTGGCACCGCCCAGGTCATTGACGACGACTGCTGCGCCCTCCTTCGCCAGCAGCATGGCATGTGTTTCACCCAGGCCGCCGCCCGCGCCAGTCACCAGTGCAACCTTTCCTTCTAACAGACCCATAGTCTTGCTCCTGAAGATGGTGAAAAATGAGGCAGGGAGTAAACCACATCTCAGCAGTTAAAACCAGAAACGCGGGACGCATAACCACCCCGCTGTCAATGCTGGAATGACGGTGGGGGTACCGCCGTCACCGCGACCGCCGCCGTCACCACCGTTGTCACCGCGACCGCCGTCGTCACCACATCACGGTCGCCACCGTCACCGCCGCCGTCGCCATCACGCCGTGGTCGTCACCGG
>DKIG01000033.1:0-261 GCA_002454165.1 Gammaproteobacteria bacterium UBA6724 | reverse complement strand
GCCGTGGTCGTCACCGGACCCGCGCCGTCACCACCGTCGCCATCACGCCGTCACCGCCATCGTGGTCGCCGCCGCCGTCACGCCGCCACCGGCGTCAATAATGTCAGCGACTAATGCCCCCGTCATTCCGTGCTTGACACGGAATCCAGCGCGGCATACGGGGAGACGCAAAACCACCCCGTTGTCACCGCGACCGCCGTCAATAATGTCGGCGACTAATGCCCTTGGTTTTTTCACTCTGGATTCCTGCTTTCGTGTATA
>DKIG01000058.1 GCA_002454165.1 Gammaproteobacteria bacterium UBA6724 | reverse complement strand
GCGTCGTGCGCGCCAACTTGTGCAATTTAATTTCCATCCCGCAACCTCCAATGAAGATAATCAATGCCCCTAACAACCCCTGATGAGTCTAACCAATCAGCAGGAAGTATACACGAAAGCGGGGGGTGGTGGACCTATACAAGCGGTTGACTTGCCATCCTTGCCTTATTAAGATGGCGTCCCTCGTTACGCAGCTCAGCTAGCAACATACAGGAGAAGCAAAAATTATGGCGAGAATCAATCAATTGGTTCGGAAGCCGCGACGGCGCAAGGCAATCAAGAGTGATGTGCCGGCGCTCCAATCCTGTCCGCAAAAGCGTGGCGTATGTACCCGTGTCTATACAACGACACCCAAGAAACCCAATTCCGCTTTGCGGAAGGTCTGTCGGGTCCGATTGACCAACGGCTACGAGGTGATTTCATACATAGGTGGCGAGGGACACAACTTACAGGATCACTCCGTTGTTTTGATACGCGGGGGGCGAGTCAAGGACCTGCCCGGTGTGCGCTATCACACAGTTCGCGGAACCCTGGATACGACTGGTGTGAGCGACCGAATGCAGGGGCGTTCAAAGTACGGCACCAAAAAACCTAAATAGCAATGGTATTTTACAACTAGACAACTAGACGATTAGAGTAAGGCCAAGCAGGCGCGTTACGATATGACGCGACCGAGTCTTGATTAACCTGAAGCATGAAGGACCTGGACAATGCCACGAAGAAGAGTTCCGCAGAAACGGGAAATCCTTCCCGACCCTAAGTACAGCAATACTACCCTCGCCAAGTTTATGAACCATGTCATGGTCAGCGGCAAGAAGTCGGTTGCCGAAAAGATCGTCTATGGTGCCCTTGATCGCATCAATGAACGCGGTACAGACGACCCCATAGAAGTCTTTGATGCGGCACTTGAGGCAATCGCACCCGCCGTTGAAGTCAAGTCCAGAAGAGTCGGCGGTGCTACCTATCAGGTCCCCGTTGAGGTAAGACTTTCCAGACGCTCTGCCCTGGCAATGAGGTGGCTGGTTGACGCCGCTCGTAAACGCAGCGAGAAGTCCATGGCACTTCGGCTGGCAGGTGAGTTGATGGACGCGGCAGCGGGACGCGGTGCCGCGGTACGCAGGAAGGAAGAAACCCACAGAATGGCCGAAGCCAACCGAGCATTTGCTCACTATAGATTTTGAGGATAGCCCAATTCATTCAGAGATTGCCCGGTATCGCCCGGCGTCTGGAGTTGCATAGTGGCGAGGACAATCCCCATCAAAAGATACCGCAATATCGGTATCGTCGCGCATGTGGACGCGGGTAAGACCACGACCACCGAAAGAATTCTTTTTTACACAGGCGTGTCGCATAAGATGGGCGAAGTCCATGACGGTGCCGCCGTGATGGACTGGATGGAACAGGAGCGGGAACGCGGCATCACTATCACCTCCGCCGCTACCACCACCTTCTGGCGGGGCACGGAAGGCGAGTTTGAAGAGCATCGTATAAACATCATTGATACCCCTGGGCATGTAGATTTCACCATAGAAGTGGAACGTTCATTGCGGGTGCTTGACGGTGCCTTAGTAGTGTTTTGCGCCACCTCAGGTGTGGAACCGCAATCGGAAACAGTCTGGCGTCAAGCAAATAGATATGGCGTACCGCGGCTGGTCTTTGTGAATAAGATGGACCGCGTTGGCGCGGACTACCAAAGAGTCGTTGCGCAGATTAAACAACGTTTGGGTGCAAACCCGGTGTGTCTCCAACTTGCAATAGGTGCGGAAGAAAACTTCAAAGGCGTGATTGACCTCATCAAGATGGAGGCAATCTATTGGCGCGAGGAAGATCAGGGACTGACTCCTGGCCGGGCAGATATTCCAGAGGCAATGCGGGGTCAGGCGGAGGAGCTGCGGGAAAAATTGATCGAAGCCGCCGCCGAAGCCAATGAGGTACTGATGGAAAAGTATCTCAATGGGAGTGAATTGAGCAACGCCGAGATCAAAGCAGGCATCAGGGAGAGAACCCTCGCCAACGAAATTGTCCCTGCCCTCTGCGGTGCAGCCTTCAAAAACAAGGGCGTGCAGCCGATCCTGGATGCGGTGGTTGAGTATTTGCCTGCCCCGGATGAAGTCAAATCTATCAGAGGATTTACTGACCATCAGGGTGAGAAGGAGGTAGAACGCCATGCGGATGATACAGCCCCCTTTGCCGCCCTGGCATTCAAAATTGCCACCGATCCCTTTGTCGGCAGTTTGACTTTTTTTCGTGTTTACTCAGGTCTGTTGCGCTCAGGTGACTCGGTATGGAATCCCGTGAAGGGCAAGCGAGAACGTATTGGGCGCATGGTGCAGATGCACTCCAATAACCGGCATGAAATCAAGGAAGTCCGGGCGGGTGACATAGCGGCGGCAATAGGCTTAAAACATGCAACTACTGGCGACACCCTATGTGCAGAAGCCCATGCCATCATGCTTGAACGGATGCTATTCCCAGAACCTGTTATCCATCTGGCACTGGAACCCAGATCCCGGGCAGACCAGGAAAAGATGTCCATGGCTCTGGGAAAACTGACCGCTGAAGACCCGTCTTTCAAGGTGCATACCGACGAAGAATCCGGTCAAACCATCATCGGCGGTATGGGTGAACTGCATCTTGATGTCATCGTCGGGCGGATGAAACGCGAGTTTGATGTTGAGGCAAAAATTGGCAAGCCCCGGGTTGCCTACCGTGAAACCATTCGCAAGTCGGTTGAAGCAGAAGGCAAGTTTGTTCGCCAGACGGGCGGGCGTGGTCAATACGGCCATGTCTGGTTGCGCCTGGAACCGCTCAAAGATGGTATCTATGAGTTTGTGGACGAGGTAGTCGGTGGCGCTGTGCCGCGGGAGTATATTAGTGCAGTCAACTCTGGGGTGCGGGAGCAACTGGCGAGCGGCGTTATCCTCGGCTATCCGCTACAAGGCGTGAAGGTCACCCTTTTTGATGGCTCCTACCATGATGTTGATTCCAGCGAGGTGGCTTTCAAGGTCGCTGGGGCTATGGCACTCAAATCGGGTGCCCTGGAGGCGGACCCGGTCTTGTTGGAGCCAATGATGAAGGTTGAGGTAGTAACTCCGGAGGAATACTACGGCGATATAGTGGGAGATCTAAATCGTCGGCGCGGGATAGTTCTGGGCATGGAAGATGTTCCTGCTGGCAAGATAGTGCGTGCCCATGTGCCCCTCTCAGAGATGTTTGAATATGCCACCAACATGCGCTCTGCGACGCAAGGCAGGGCGACCTTTTCCATGGAATTTGAAAAATACAGTGAAGTACCGGACAACCTCGCCGAAGCCGTAATCAACCGCTAGACAGGGACCCGTCATTCCTGCGGAAGCAGAAACCCAGAATCCTCATCAGCCGCTCTGTCATTGGCGAGCCTGTTGCGTTCTTTTTCAGAAGCGCTACACTGGCTCGGAAGCGCTAGGCTGGTTCAGAAGCGCTAGGCTGGTTCAGAAGCGCTAGGCTTATTCATCGACATTGCGGTGATGCAGTGGACACA
>DKIG01000046.1 GCA_002454165.1 Gammaproteobacteria bacterium UBA6724 | reverse complement strand
TCATACATCATCGCGCCTTGAATGGTGCGCGCGCGCGTTTTAGCATTCGCCGTTGAATTCAAAAACGGTACGATGATGACGCGCTTGATGCTCGGTATTTTTTCCGCGACCGACTTAACCGCGCTCAACGTATCGATTTTTTTGCCGTTGTAATGATAGCCATCAACCGCGAACAAAACTTTCGGCTGCGTTTGCGCAAAGCGTTGCGTCACTTCCGCGATGCCGAAGTCCGGCGAGCAGGACGACCAGATGGCACCGATGCTCGCGGTCGCTAAGCTAGCGACGACCGCTTCGGGCGTGTTCGCCAGATAACCGGCAACACGTTCTCCTTGCATCACGCCCAGAGATTTCAGTAACTCGGCGCAGCGCGCCACTTCCTGGTATAACTCGCGGTATGTGATTGCGCGCGTCGGTGCGTCGTGCTCGCCGTGAAAAATAATCGCGACCTTGTCATCGCGGTAGCGCAGCAGATTTTCCGCAAAGTTTAACCGCGCCCCGTTAAACCATTGCGCACCCGGCATGGCTTCGGCGTCGGTCAACACCGCGTCGCACCTGCTGCTGCTGATGACCTCGGTGAACGCCCACACCGCAGCCCAAAACTGGGCGGGCGATTCCACGCTCCACGCGTATAGCGAATCATAATCGGCAACCGATGGATGGCTTTTTGACACCGAGTCAATGAAGGCGGCAAGGTTGCTGTTCGCGACTGATTGCGACGACGGCCGCCATAAGGGTGATGACCGTGGAGATTGCTTGCTCAACTTGGCTACCGTCCTGATTCTGGTTCCGCCGCGGCGCAATACTGGGATTCTGGCACATGCATAATCAATCCATCCATTTCGTCCGTAATTTTAAGTTGACAGATTAACCGGCTCATATCATCCACCCCGTCCACAAACTCCAGTGTCTCTCGATCATCGTCAGCCATCTTTGGCAACTTGGAAATCCACTGCGGATCAATATACACATGACAGGTTGCGCAACGACATTGGCTGTCGTACTCGGTCAGTATACTTGAAAGTTTGTTTCTTTTTGCAAAATACATGACCGGCGTGCCGACTTCGCCGTTAATGGCATGTTCCGCGCCGTCAGCGAGTATGAAGTTAATGGTGGGCATATTGGTTTTTAGTTTAACTTAAATCACGCAACCCGTTTGCCATCAATGCGCAAATGACAGTGTAGAATACCTCCGCGGAAATGGAACGGGGTTTACAGTCCTGACCTGCTTGAATTCTGGATAATAATGAAACGAATCTAAGGCTCGGCTTGTAAGACAATTTTTGCATGAAGCCAGAAATCAATAACCACGGAATCGGTGCAACCGCAACACAGTAGTCGCAACCGTTTGTAACTTTCCTTGTAAAAAACATCGCAAATGCAGGTGGTTTGTAACAGGTTGGTAAATCGTAAATCCTTATAAATAAAAAAACTTAATGCCGCGCAATTACTCCCACTCTATCGTTGCCGGCGGCTTACTAGATATATCGTAAGTTACCCGGGAAATACCAGGTATTTCGTTAATAATTCGAGATGATACTCGTTCCAGAAATTCATAAGGCAACCGTGCCCATCTTGCTGTCATAAAATCAATAGTCTCAACCGCGCGGAGAGCAATAACATATTCATACCGCCTTGTGTCTCCGACCACGCCGACTGATTTTACCGGCAGAAACACAGCAAAAGCCTGACTCACCTTGTCGTACAGATCAGCCTGTCTTAATTCTTCCAGATAGATAGCATCGGCTTGCCGCAGGAGATCGGTATATTGCTTCTTCACCTCACCCAGAATCCGGACGCCCAATCCAGGACCTGGGAAGGGATGACGGAAGACCACATCATGTGTTAGCCCGACTTCCAGACCGATCTTCCTCACTTCGTCCTTGAACAATTCCCGCAACGGCTCAATGAGATCCAACTGCATGTGGTCTGGCAGACCGCCAACATTGTGATGCGACTTGATGACATGCGCCTTACCATCTTTGTTGCCTGCAGACTCAATGACATCAGGATAGATGGTTCCCTGGGCAAGGAATTTAACATCTGTGATTTTCGCCGCTTCCTCGTCAAACACTTCAATAAAAGTGTTACCGATAATCTTTCTTTTTTGTTCCGGGTCCTGTATGCCCTTCAGGTTATTGAGAAACTTTTCTTCGGCAGACACCCTGATTATATTCAGCGCAAAGGCATCATCATCCAGCATCCGACTGACCTGCTCCGCCTCGCCCTGTCGTAGCAGACCATTGTCAACAAACACACAGCTGAGCTGATCGCCAATTGCCCTCAAGAGCAATGCCGCCACGACGGAAGAATCCACGCCACCGGAAACACCCAACATCACCCTGCCGCGACCAACCTTTGCCCGCACAGTATCAATAATATCCTGCACTATATTGGCTGGTGTCCAGAGTGCCAGACAGCCGCAGACACGCTTTACAAACCGACTTAATATAGCCGCGCCTTGCAGTGTGTGATTGACCTCAGGATGAAATTGAACCCCGTAGAATTTTCTCTGCTCATCTGCCATCGCAGCAATGTCAGTATTGGCGCTGCTACCGACAACCTCAAAACCGACAGGCACCTGTACAACCTTGTCGCCGTGACTCATCCAGACATCAAGGTAGGGCGCGTCATCGCCTGCGGCATCGGACAAATCGCCCAACAAAGTATTTTCTCCAGACAGATTGACTCGCGCATGGCCAAACTCGTGTTTGGTGGAAGTTGCAACCTGCCCGCCAAGCTGCTCCGCCATCGCCTGCATCCCGTAACAGATACCCAACACTGGAACTTCCAAAGTGAAAACATAATCTGGCACATGCAGTCGGTCCTCCGCGGTGACCGATTCAGGTCCGCCAGACAGCACTATGCCCATAGGCGCAAGGGCAATGGCTTTGTTTGCATCAAGATCAAATGGATGAATCTCGCAATAAACACCAACCTCGCGCAAGCGACGGGCTATCAGCTGGGTGTACTGGGAGCCGAAGTCCAAAATCAGGATTTTTTCCTGATGAATATCGGGATGGGTTGACGACATAGATAAACTGATTATTAGCGAGGGTTGGATTATACGGAACTAAGTCTACTGAGCAAAATACTGATAGTGTGCCGCAGAGTTTTAACTGTTCGTTAAAGATCAATCACAATAACTGCACCAGAAACCACACGACCCTCTCCAGTTGTTGACAAATACACCCTGCTCATTCATGCGACATCAGCCAATGCCTGTTCAACCGCACTATGCACTTTGTCGACAATCACCGAATCGTTGAGTACTTCTATATGCTTTCCGGTTGTTTGCGCAGCAAGATTTTTTATTATTTCTCTGAACTCTTTACGCTTGGGATATTCTTTCATTCCTGTTATTTCCTTCCGCAAAGACTCAATGATTCGTTTATCCCTCCACATGCTTCCTCTATAGTAAATGGCGCACCAATCATCCCAACGGCGCAACCATTTTATTTCCTTCCAGGCATAGCTTGAGGCGGCATAACAGACCGGAAGATGCTCTCTGTCTCCGTGCCGTGGGGTATTTGAGTCGTATGCCTGTCCCGCCCCTTTTAAGCCGATAGTTTCCGGGAGGTATTGTTTAATCCCTTCCCATATAAGCCCATTTTGTACATCCAAACGTGACACCAGATCATTGTTATCTACAATTTTTCGCAGTTCCTGACCAAGCCGATACCACCTCCGAATTGGCGTGGTCTTATCTGGCAACCGCATTATCCGCTCCGCCAGCGACGGCACCTTCTCGGCAAGAAAAACATCCAAATTCTCAGCACGTTCTTGAGATTCCCGAGACAGAGTACCGGACGGATGGAATACTTTTATCTCCTCTTGATTGTCTCGAATATTTACTCTTTTTCGCAATAAAACAGTCATGGCATTTGCTTCTCAAACCTGCGCCAACGAACTGTTGAAATATATTCGTTGATTTCCTTGTGAACCTTTTCAGGTATCAGTGCTTGGTCACTATTTACAATTTCATTCGTATTAAGAGGGCGATAATCCACTTCCCCTGATTCGTTGTATGGGCGGGTTAAAATAAAATGTAACGCACCTTCCAAGCAAATATTAAAGAGGTAATCCGCTTGGTCTTCTTCGTCTGCTTGTGAAAATTTGTACTGAGGGTGGCTCGTGTTGTAGTAAATTATCGGATCATTATCAATGTCCCCGCTCGGTTGCCAGGCATGTTTAGTGGATAGCTGAGAAGGTTCTAATTTAAATGGCATTCTTTTTGGCGGATTTTCCGCAACCCAAAATTTAACCGTGCGAGCATCAATTTCATCACCGTCATCTACGTTAATCAAGACCGCTCGAATACGATATTCGCCCGGATTCTCATAACGATGCCGGTCAATGCCTATTTTAAACGGACTGCCGTCATTCAATACTACATAATAAGGTTTACCATCGCTCTCAATTGCTTGCCTCAGATCAATTGGTTTCTTCACCAGTAGTTCTTCAATGCGCGTGTCCGCTTGTAAAATTCTCACCGAGACTAGCCCTTTCACGTCATAAGATGTTTTGTTGAAACAGCGTAAATACAACAGCATTTCTTCGCCCAAATCAACGCGGGGTTTCTTTTCAACATTAGGGAATTGTGTTTGAAGAATGAGACCAATCTCTTTGTTTGCTGGGGGCGTCGGTGGTAATGGTGGTGGCTCCAGAGTTGGTCCGGGGCCGGGTTTCTTTGTACCTTGCAAATCAATATCGTAAGCGTGACGCAACAACAACTCCATCGCTTCTTTTTCGGCGGTATTTCTAATTCGCTTCTGTTTTTCTCTTTTATCTTCTCCTATACCTAGTTTTGTTCGCCCAAAATCCTCCAACTGGCGATTGATAAATCTCTTAATTGCTCTTGGCGTGGTGCTTCGCCACCTTAGGTTATAATGATTGGGCTGTTGATTTGTACCCTTGTGCAGTTCTCTATCAAGAGCCTTTTCAAATTCGATATATCCAGTGATTCTTTTACTAATATCAGTCGGTACCATTTCCATATTAAGGGAACAAATTTTCATTCCGTTTTGTATAATAGCCACGCCCTGAAATTCTTCCGGTATTTCATCATTTGATACATGCACTGCACAAAAATTTTTAATCTTGAAACTACCATCTGATGAATATATCGCATGCTCGGCAAAATCTTTTTTGTAAAGCCATACTTTAGTTTTCGCAGTATCATTTTGGGGTAATGGATACGGGGAAGACAGTTCAATTTTTGTATTTTTTCCCAACACATTGAGCCGCACTTCTAATTGTCCCTTCTCAATGGCGCGAAACCATGTCTCCTGAATAGCCCTCTCAAATGAACCATTTTCAATTTCTTCCAAAACTTCTAGTAACGGTTCGCAAACAATAATTCTTGTGCCCACTTCTTCTAATGGCTCCAAATCACAAAGTTCGCGTAGTTTGGTTTTTGCTAAGTCGCTTTCCCATTTATTTCCTCTTTCTGGATAAATCGTGCGACCTATATCCGTTACTTCCGTAGCGCCAAGCCGGTAAATGCCATCATCTCGTAATGTATCGTAAAACATCTTATATTGTTCTGATGCGCAGAGAAAAATGAATTTCCCTTGTCCTCTTGCTCCAAGAGCATCCGGATCATCTTTGGTAAATGCAAATGCCTCGAATCGCGCCCAATGATCATCCTTTTTTAAAGTTTTATAGTCAGACACATCTTTGACCACCTCGCCAGTTAGTCCAGTGGTGTTGCTGTCCTTGAAAGTTAGAAAAGTTTTGTCGCGCTTGTTTTTTACTACCTTAAATTCAACACGCACGACACCATTGCCTTTACGAGCATCCAAGGAATTCTGAATTGCATCCTTCTGTAAGCCATGGGCTTTGCTTTCTGGATACGAATCTGCGACTGTGTTGCAAATAGTTATATAGTTTGCAACTGCTTCACTACCCTTGCCTAAATCCGACATACCTGCCTCGTTAAATTTAACCTATGTTGTATGTCCATTCAAGTGAGTATAACACCAATGCAAAGTGTATTTGTTACATTGAAAGAATTCCGTTATATAAAGTATAAATATTGTCCAGTATGAAATGAATTTCCGGTGGCTATCCGCTGGATTCTTGCTTTCGTAAGAATGACGAAGATAAGGACTGGAATGATGAGATTGAAGAATATAATATTGTGGCTTGTGCCAGCATTGACGTCGGAGCCGCCACACATCTTGATCCGCAGGAAAAGAGCATTACGACTTAGGACTCGCATATAATAGACTTTGGTTAGTCTGTGGCACATTTTGCGCAATCTCTGACTTGACCAATGGAGCAATACTCATGCACTTGCAGTCCCTCTGACCAAAAACCATGATCAAACAACTCCCACAACTGTCTGAAGACCCTGCACGGCGCGCCATAAGACGGGCCGCTAGGCTGAGTGAGCCCCAGGTCTTGGCGAGCCTGATTGACGCGGCGGTGCTACCACCATCCATGGAAAATGCAGCATGGAGACGCGCCCATGAATTGGTCAATGTAATTCGAGAACAGCAAACCAACCAGGGGGGTGTGGACGCGCTGTTACAGCAATTTTCCTTGTCGTCGGAAGAGGGCATCGTGCTCATGTGTCTTGCCGAAGCACTGCTACGGATTCCGGATAAGGCGACTGTTGATCGCATGATTCAGGACAGGCTTTCTGGCGCCGATTGGGCAGCCCATCTCGGGCAGAGTGAATCCCTTTTCGTCAATGCGTCCGCCTGGGGATTATTGCTGACGGGCAAGGTCGCTAACCTTAATGCTTCGGAATATCACCGCGCCAACCTGTTAGGGAAGACACTGGCGCGTCTGGGTGAACCCGTGGTCCGTTCGGCGATGCGTTATGCGATGAAAATTCTCGGCGCTCAGTTCGTCCTAGGACAGAACATTGAAAGCGCACTTGAGCGGGCAAAGGAGGCAGAAGAATCCGGCTTTACCTATTCCTACGACATGCTGGGAGAAGCCGCTCGCACCATGGCGGATGCGGACCAATACCACCAAGCCTACCTTGAGGCGATAGAAAAAATTGGAGCGGCCTGTGCATCCCGGGCACCGGCGCAACGAGCAGGCATTTCTGTGAAGCTGTCTGCACTGCATCCGCGATATGAGTATGGTCAATTTGAGTGTATGAAAACGGAGCTGCTCCGCAGAGTGAAAACCCTGGTCATGGCGGCGAAGCAACATGCCATAGGCTTCACCTTGGATGCGGAGGAGTCCTGGCGACTGGACATTTCGCTTGAAGTGATTGAGCAGATATTTTCAGACCCTGATCTGGCTGGCTGGCAGGGCTTTGGGTTAGCAGTTCAGGCATACCAAAAACCTGCTCTGGAGGTGATCAACTGGGCGGAAACCCTGGCACGGCGCGTCGGCAGGCGGATTGAAGTGCGACTGGTCAAGGGTGCCTATTGGGATTCAGAAATAAAATGGGCACAAGAACAGGGATATCCCGGCTATCCGGTTTTCACTAGCAAGGCGGCAACAGATGTGTCCTACCAGGCCTGCGCTAAGCGGCTACTACAGGCACGGGATTTTCTTTATCCACAATTTGCGACTCACAATGCATACAGCGTCGCCACCATTCTTGAACTGGAGAAGGCGTCACGCCCGCACGACAAACAAGACGAAGGGTCGCCAATGGGATTTGAGTTCCAGCGTCTTCACGGCATGGGCGAGGAGTTGTATCACGAGATTGTCGGCAGTGATGAAACAAAAAATCCAGATTGTGACCATAGTAGTCACAACAGTCGTCACAACAGTTGTCGCATCTACGCACCCGTGGGCGAACATGCAGACCTACTCGCCTATCTGGTGCGTCGGCTCCTGGAAAACGGTGCTAATACTTCTTTCGTAAACAACCTGCAAAACCGCGACCTTCCCCTGGATTATCTGCTGTCCGACCCCGTGAAAGAAGCGAGTAGCCAGGCCTCCTCTCTACCCTTACCGGAGGCGATATACCACCCGCATCGGGTAAATTCCGCGGGTATGGATCTGGCTGACGGTGTCGCACTGAATGATCTGGATGCGCGCTTGGCTAGATGGTGGTCGGGTCAGCGACTATTGTTTGAAAAAACATCGCTTAAAAAAACATTGCATGAAAAAACATCCCTCAAAACACAAGCAACTCAAAACGCGACCTGGCAAATCACCAACCCTGCTAACCGAGATGAAGTGATTGGCTTTGTGCAATGCGATGATGCGCTCGCCATGGGTAACAAACTGGAACAGGTTTTGGCGGGTCAGCAGGCATGGCGCGACACAGGGGTTGAAGCACGCGCCGCCTGTCTGCTACGGATAGCGGCGGCACTTGAGGCGGAACAGGAAGAGTTCTTAGGACTATGTATAAAGGAGGCGGGCAAGACCCTGGGGGACAGCATCGCGGAAGTCCGGGAGGCGGTGGATTTCTGTCGGTACTATTCTACAGAAGCGTCTAAAGAAGCGTTTACAGAAGTTTCCCCTGAGGCGTCCAAAGAAGCGTCTAAAGAAGCGTCTAAAGAAGCGTTTACAGAAATTTCCCCTGAGGCGTCCAGAGAAGCATCTAAAGAAGCGTCCAAAGAAGCGTTTACAGAAGTTTCCCCTGAGGCTTCTAAAGAAGCGTCTAAAGAAGCATCCCAAGAAGTGCCCGGGGCACAGGAGAAGACAGGCACCTCCAGAATCACCGAACCACTGGGCACGGTGCTATGTATTAGTCCCTGGAACTTTCCGGTCGCTATCTTCCTTGGGCAAGTCTCAGCAGCACTTGTCAGCGGTAACACGGTGCTTGCCAAGCCGGCGGAGCAGACCAGCCTGATCGCACAAAGGCTAGTCGCTCTGATGTATCGCTGCGGCGTCCCGACCTCTGCCTTGCAACTCATAGTGTCCGACGGCAGGACGGCGGGAAAACTTCTCGTGCCAGATGCCCGCGTCAACGGCGTCATGTTCACCGGCGGCTGCCAGACGGCGCATCGGATTGCGCGGATGCTCGGCGAGCGGGATGAAGAGGTGCCCCTCGTCGCAGAAACTGGCGGCTTGAACGCGATGATTGTGGACTCAACGGCGCTGACGGAGCAGGTGGTTGACGATGTCATTGTTTCCGCATTCCACAGTGCCGGGCAACGCTGCTCCGCATTGCGACTACTCTATCTCCAGGAAGATGTCGCCGAGGACATCATCCAAAAAATCATCGGCAGGATGGCGACACTTGTCGTCGGTGATCCCTCTTCACTAGCGACTGATGTTGGTCCGATTATTGATGCGGCTGCCCGGGACCGACTCCAAACACATTGCGACTGGCTGGCGTCCACCAATGCGCGGCTGCTTTATGAATGCCAGATGGACGATAGTCACAACCGCGGTAGTTATTTTGCGCCGCGGCTTTATGAACTCAGCAAGCCAGTCCGGCACGCGGCAGACGACGACGTCCCTACCGGCGTCACAACCGGCGTCCCTGCCAACATCACAACCGCGCCGCCCATCACAGAAGAAGTCTTCGGGCCTATCCTGCATCTGGCAAGATTTGCCGCCGACGAGATAGGCACCGTGATAGCGCAGATTAACGCGACTGGTTTTGGATTGACGCTCGGCGTCCATAGCCGCATAGAAAGTCGCGCAAATAAAATCGCCGCCCGGACACTGGTGGGCAACATTTATGTCAACCGCAATATGGTCGGGGCGACGGTGGGCGTGCAACCCTTCGGGGGACGCGGGAAGTCTGGCACGGGACCTAAGGCAGGCGGACCAAATTATCTGAAACGGCTACTCAGGTCAGTTCATGCTCAGGAAGACACCGGCCTGTCGTCTGCACCATCGCGCGGGAGCCATGACGCGCCTCCTTGTCTTCCTTTCAAGACCGGACGGAGACAGGTTCGTGACAAGCATGTCTGTGATGAGAAAGTCCGTGATGAGCATGTTCGTGATGAGCATGTTCGTGACAAGCATGTCCGTGACGAGAAAGTCCGTGACGAGAAAGTTCGTAACAAGCATGTCCGTGACGAGAAAATTCGTGACAAGAAGGCCGCCGCCATGAAAACAGCAATCAACACCTGGCGTTACACAACCTTTGTTGACCGGGTGACTGCCACGCGAATGTTTTTATCTTCCCTGGCCTCAGCAAATGATGCTCTGAACGCCGAGCAGGCGCTGACGGGTGTTGATGCCATGATTGATCGGATGAAGACGCAGGCAAGGAAGATTTCACTACCGTCGCCGACCGGTGAAACCAATCATTTGCAATGGGAAGCAAGAGGGCTCTTTGGGTTGCTACTAGATGACAGTGTCGATATTAACCAGGCGACCCAGGGTCTTGCTGCTTGTCTTCTCGCGGGTAACGGCGTGCAACTTTGCAGTGTTGATTCTCAAAGCCGACCAAGCCTAGCGACGACACTGCTGCAACAGATTGAGCGGCATGAGTCTCTGCAATGCCTGGTGATAGACAGCCATCAGATTGATCTTGCGATCCTGGACGGCATGCTCATCGGCGCGACATCAAGACACTTCCAGGCTATTCGATCCCGCGCACTGGAGGACAATGATGCCCTGATACCCCTTGTGCGCGGCATGACAGGACCCGATACACCCATTCGGCTGATGGTGGAGAAGACCATCACCGTGAACACGACCGCCGCCGGCGGGAACGCGTCCCTGATGAACCGGCAACCGCCATCACCCAAGAGGTGATTCTAATTCGTGCCCAGGTTAATCATTGCCTGCATAAAATATGTTGACTATGCGTCCACCGGGTTTGGACGCCTGGCGAATCCATTTGACCGCTTCGGTGTAATCCGCCAAGAGCCATCCCCAGATGTTCTTTCTGGCTATTGTGTAGTCAGCACGGTACCCCCTGAGAGTCCGCCGAAAGAGGAAAAATGGATAGTGACGGTCCGCACCCTCCTTGTGCAGCCGCTTTGCGAAACCACTTAGCCGCTTCGGCGTAATTCTGACCTTTGCGCATGCCAAGGTAATGGCGAAGGTGCCGCCCCCAGTACATCACACCAAGGTTGTGTTGTCCGTACACATTCCCTTGGTCTGCTGCCTTTTGAAACCACTCAAACGCTTCGGTGGAATTTCGAGAAACGCCTTTACCATAGTAGTACATCTTGCCTAGGTCGTTTTGACCAAGCGCATCCCCCTGTT
>DKIG01000009.1:25428-32975 GCA_002454165.1 Gammaproteobacteria bacterium UBA6724 | reverse complement strand
CAGCCTTCGCTGGAATGACGGGGGATGTAGGAATGACGGGGGGTGTAGGAATGACGGACCAGGGCCGGGAAAGTGATACAATCCTGAACGTAAAAGCCACCAATAAAAACACCCGACAAACCACACTGAAAGTGAATGAATGCACCCATGCGCTCAATAAAGATCAAGCGTCCTGATGACTGGCACATCCACCTCCGGGATGGCGACTATCTTGCGGCAAGCGTTGCCGATGCAAGCAACTATTTTGGGCGCGCCCTGGTGATGCCCAATCTGGTACCGCCGATTGTTGATGTCGCCGCTGCCCGTGCCTACAAGGGCAGAATTGAACAGCACCTGAGAAAAGACTCCTGCTTCACGCCGCTGTTGACCCTCTATCTTACCGACGAGACCAGCCAGGATACTCTGGTCAGTGCCAAACAGTCCGGCTTTATCCATGCTTGCAAATTATATCCTGCCGGTGCCACTACCCACTCAGAGGGCGGCGTGAACTCAATTGACGCTCTCTTCCCCATCTTTGAGACCATGGAAAAACACGCCATGCCGCTATCAATACACGGCGAGGTCACGGATGATGATATTGATATTTTTGATCGGGAAGCGGTGTTTATTGACCGGTATCTGTCCCGCATAGTGACGCGCTTCCCGGCACTCAGGATTGTGCTTGAACATATCACGACCCGGGACGCGGTGGCTTTTATCTCTGAGGCAGGAGACGGGGTCTGCGCAACGGTGACGGCGCATCATCTTTTATATAACCGGAATGACATGCTAGATGGCAGGATGAAGCCGGTTTACTTCTGCCTGCCCATATTGAAACGCAGCACACACCAGCAGGCACTTGTTGAAGCGGTGACTTCTGGCAATCCTGCTTTCTTCCTCGGGACTGATTCTGCGCCT
The DNA here is from genome assembly GCA_002454165.1 of Gammaproteobacteria bacterium UBA6724. Classification (GTDB taxonomy): domain Bacteria; phylum Pseudomonadota; class Gammaproteobacteria; order Pseudomonadales; family Azotimanducaceae; genus UBA9659. Next base: position 32,078 of record DKIG01000009.1, on the reverse strand, counting down.
CATCCGAGGCAAGCAAAGGAAAATGCCTGCGGATGCGCCGCCGGTGCATATACGGCACATGCCGCGATTGAACTTTACGCGGAGGTCTTTGACAAGGTAGATTGTCTCGACAAACTGGAGGGCTTTGCTAGCCACTTTGGTGCTGACTTTTATCAACTACCGCGCAACCAAGATCAGATTGAACTGACTGAGGAAAGTTGGCAGATACCTGCCTTGCTGAACTTCGGACAGGACCGCCTGGTGCCGATCCGAGCGGGTGAAAAGATGCGTTGGCGGGTGACATCTGGTGCCAGAAGCTCCGCCGCCGCAATGAAGGATTCCCATTTAAGCAAGCCTCATGAATTGCCAGCAGGGTGACGCAGATTGAAGGACAAGAAGCTACCCATCGCATATAGATTCAGAGGTTATCTGCCGGTGGCGATGGACCTGGAAACTGGTGGCTTCAATGCCGCCACCGATGCGCTATTGGAATGCGCGATTGTCATTCTCAAGATGGATGATAACGGCATGATGACGCTGGGCGAGAATCTTTTTTTTAACATCAACCCATTTGCGGGTGCTAATATTGAAAAGGGTTCTCTGGAGTTCACCGGCATTGACCCGGAGCATCCCTTTCGGATGGCGGTGGATGAAAAGCATGCCCTCACGGAAACATTCCAAATCATCAAGAAAGAAATAAAACGCACCGGCTGTAATCGCGCCGTGATAGTTGCTCATAATGCGGCGTTTGATCAAGCCTTCCTGACGGCGGCCACGGAGAGGTGTGATATCAAGCGCAACCCCTTCCATCCCTTCTCAACTTTTGATACTGCCGCTCTGTGCGGACTGGCTTTTGGTCAGACTGTGCTTGCCCGCGCCTGTGAGGTTGCCGGTATCAGTTTTGATACTGAAGAAGCCCACTCGGCAAAGTATGACGCTGAGAAAACAGCAGAATTATTCTGCCATATCGTCAACAAATGGAAGCGGCTAGGTGGTATGGATTATATCTAGCAGAGCTGATTGTGGTTCGTATCTCCCGGTAAAATAAAAAACCCGTAGCGGTCACACTGCGGGTTTTGTCTTTCTGCCGGCTTTTACGCCGGTTTTTACAAGAGAGGCGGAAACTCAGCCATCCAGGTTATCCAGCGCTTTCTGGAAGCGGTTGGCATGGGAGCGCTCGGCTTTTGCCAGAGTTTCCAGCCAGTCTGCCACCTCGGTAAAGCCCTCATCCCTGGCGGTCTTTGCCATGCCGGGATACATATCCGTATATTCATGGGTCTCGCCGGCTATGGCAGCCTTCAGGTTATCTGCCGTAGAGCCAATCGGTAAGCCCGTTGCCGGGTCACCAGTTTCCTCAAGATATTCAAGATGACCATGGGCGTGACCGGTTTCCCCCTCGGCGGTGGAACGGAAGACGGCCGATACATCGTTGTAACCTTCCACATCTGCCTTGGCGGCAAAGTAGAGATAACGACGATTCGCCTGAGATTCACCAGAAAAGGCATCCTTCAAATTTTGTTCAGTTTTACTTCCTTTCAAACTCATCATTCTGCTCCTGTGTTACTTGATTTTCTGATTGTTCCGATCATACCAGTATAACGCATGCGACTGGAAAATATGGCAATGCCTGCTCAGTCAGCGTGACTGGCAGACGCCTGCTTAATCATCGGTTGCAGTTCGCCAGATTCGTACATTTCCGTGATGATGTCACAACCGCCTACCAACTCGCCGGCCACGAACAACTGCGGGAAGGTGGGCCACTCAGAAATCTCGGGCAGAGTCGCCCTGATGTCCGGGTTAGTCAGAATATCAATATAAGAGAAGCGTTCACCGCAAGCCATCAAGATCTGAGTGGACTGGGCAGAAAACCCACATTGCGGTCGCTCCGGTGAGCCTTTCATGTATATCAACACCGGATTATCGGCAATTTGCTTTCTGATAGCCTGCTCTGTTGTTTCAGTATTCACGGAATGTCTCAAACCTTAGTTCATAGTTAACGGGATTATCCCATGCCATCGGCGCAACCTTTTATGTGAGTCAGTCTAATTCAGGACAGAATTTATGGCAACAATTTACTCTCGGAATCAAGGTCTGTTCTTGTCCGATTTGGAAGGCGTCTCCCCTGGCTCGCCGCTGGACCCTGAGGTTGCGCTACCAAATGCGCCGCCGCCGGGTGATTCAATCCGCAACACCTGACCTGGGTGAACCGAGAGTTGGCACTTCGCTGGAATGGGCTTGCCATCCAAAAAGTTAGCACCGGCTTGTCCATTGCCGCCGCCTGCCAAGCCCCAGGGTCCCTGTTTGCGCCGCTCGCTTAATATGGTCACTTCCGCGCGCTCAAGAAATTCCAACTCACGACACAGACCGTCTCCGCCTTGATACCTGCCAAGACCCCCGGAACCACGGCGGACACTGTATTCCCTCACCCTGAGGGGATAGTGCATTTCAATACTTTCAACGGGGGTATTGAGTGTATTGGTCATGTGGGAATGTACGCAGGACACCCCCGCCGCCTGAGGATGACCGCCCGTCCCCCCAGCCATGGTCTCGTAATAGTCCCAGGGATCATTGCTCTGGTGATTGCCCATCGCCACATTGTTCATCGTGCCCTGACTCGCGGCGGGTATCTGCTCAGGGAGCACTTGTGCCAGAGCACCAAGCACCACATCAACAATCCGCATGGAGGTTTCAACATTACCTGCCGCCACCGCCGCCGGCCTCCTGGCATTGACCAGTGAACCATGCGGCGCACTGATACTGATAGAGCGGAAGGCACCTGCACAGGCAGGCGTCTGGGCGGGCAGAATGCAGGCTACGGCGTAATAGACGGCGGCGGCGGCAACAGACAGGGGGCAATTCAGGTTGCCTTTCACCTGTTCGGCAGTATCGCGAAAGTCCACTGCAATGCCATCTTCGCTAATAGTGACCGAAGCGCTGACAGAGATATTCTCGGTACCGCAACCATCGTCATCCATCTGGTCGGTAAAGTGCCAGGTGCCCCGAGGCAGTGTTTGCATCAGGCTCCGTGCCAAACGCTCGCCATAGTTGTTGGTTTCCCTGATGGCATGGCGCACAAATTGCTCGCCCGAATTGCCTACCAATGCTTCAAATCTTGCCGCACCGACCCGGTTGGCACTCATCTGGGCAGCGAAGTCACCGCTCAGATCACCAGCGGCACGAGAGATAATCTGGTCAATTTCATCCTGACAGATGATGCCGCCCCGGACTATCAGGGTGGGTGGGATAATCACCCCTTCTTCCTCCAGGCGTGTTGATATGGGCATGGAGCCGGGGGTGTCCGCCCCTATGTTGGCGTGATGGGCGCGATTTGCCACGAAGCCCATCAGTTGCTGGTCCTGTGCGGCACCACAGAAAATCGGGGATAGGAGCGTTACATCTGGTAGGTGCGTGCCACCAAGAAAGGGGTCGTTCATCACCAGTACATCACCCTTTTGCCACTCGGTGCCCTTATCAACGCCCTTATTAACAATCCCCTTCATCGCCCATGCCATGCTACCGAGATGCACCGGAATATGCGCCGCCTGAGCAAAGAGTTCTCCCTCAGCATCAAAGAGAGTACAGGAGAAATCCAGCCGATCCTTTATATTGGGCGACAAGGCGGAACGGCGAAGCACTGCGCCCATTTCTTGACAGATGGCTTCCACACGGGCAATGAAAATTGCCAGTTCTATCGCCGAGATTTGCGGGTCGTCTTGCCTAGTCACGGGTTATTATCTTCCTCAAATGACTGGATGATTAAAAACAGTTTACATTCAACCTTGTGTAAATATGGCGTGTGAATATGGCACCATGGACATTATCCCAACCCATTCGCCAGAAAGCGACAAGCAACAAAAGCAAACGGAGTGTGTCATGAATGATGCGATTATGCCGACCTATGTGCGGGCTCAGGTTGCCTTCGTCAGCGGGGAAGGCGCCTGGTTAACGGACGATAAGGGGAAGCGATATCTGGATGCCCTGTCAGGTATTGCCGTGGTGGGGCTGGGTCACGCTAACCCGGCAGTCACCCGCACCATTCATGACCAAAGTCAGGCATTGCTACATACCTCCAACCTCTATCGCATCCCCAACCAGGAAGCCTTGGCAAGGAGGTTGGCCGACATATCTGGTATGGACAAGGTATTTTTCGGCAACTCTGGCGCGGAAGCGAATGAGTGTGCGCTCAAAATTGCCAGGCTCTATGGTAACCAGCGCGAGATAGAGAATCCGACAGTCATAGTGACGGAGGGCTCCTTCCATGGCCGGACCCTTGCCACCCTGTCGGCAACCGGCAACCGCAAGGTGCAGGCGGGGTTTGAGCCACTGGTCAACGGATTTATCAGACTAGATTACAACGATGTCGCGGCGGTCAAGCAAATGGCGAAACGTAACAAAAGCATCGTCGGCGTGATGGTGGAGCCGATTCAGGGGGAAGGCGGCATACAGATACCGGATGACGACTATCTGGTGCAGTTACGTAGCATCTGCGATGAACATGGTTGGCTACTGATTCTGGATGAAATCCAGACCGGCAACGGACGCACCGGTAGCTTCTTTTGTTATCAGCAGGCTGAGATCCTGCCGGATCTGGTGACCCTGGCAAAGGGGCTGGGTAATGGCATTCCGATTGGCGCCTGTCTGGCGCGGGGAGCAGCGGCAGAGGTGTTCGCGCCGGGTAACCATGCATCAACCTTCGGCGGCAATCCCTTTGCCTGCGCGGTGGGGCTCACCGTTGTTGACCAAATCATAGACCGGCAACTCGCCGAAAGAGCCGCCGAGGTAGGCAAGCGCATGCTGGCGAATCTGCAAGCCCGGCTGGGTGGATGCAACAATGTGAAGGAGATTCGCGGTAAAGGGCTGATGCTCGGCATAGAAGTTGAGTCACCCGACACCGACCTGATGGAGAAGGCACTAGAGAAGGGTATCCTGATCAACCTTGCGGGGAAGAATGTCATCCGACTCTTGCCGCCGCTAACGATTACGGATGAGGAGGCGGAGCAGATATGCGATATGGTGTCTGAACTGGTGGAAGATGTTTAGGGGCGGGTACCTACTCTTGATACGGCTTCTTGCCAGCCTCGGTATAGTTCATCGCTGGTGGCGGGGGACGTGGTGGGTTCAAAGTGCCGGTCCAGTTGCCATAGGTCGGCTATGGCGGACAGGTTCGGGAATATGCCCGCGCCCAGCCCGGCGAGACAGGCGGCTCCCCAAGCAGTGGTTTCAATCACGACGGGTCTATCCACGGGAATCTGAAGAATGTTTGCCAACTGCTCCATGACCCAGGTGTTTTCCACCATCCCGCCATCAACCCGAAGTAGCCTGGGCGAAGCACCATCTGCACGCATGGCGGTTATCAGGTCCCGGGTTTGGAAACAGACAGACAGTAGCGTCGCCGTGACAATATCGGCAACCCCGGAATTCCTCGTCAAGCCTAGGATGGCGCCCCTGGCATTTGGGTCCCAGTAGGGCGCGCCCAGACCGGTAAAAGCAGGCACCAGATAAACCCCCTGGGGATCCGGATGAGCGGCCGCTATGGCTTCAGTGTCCGAGACCTGGTCAATGAGTTTCAAACCATCTCGGAGCCACTGGACTGCGGCACCAGCGATGAAAATACTGCCTTCCAGACCGTAGGTAACCTTGCCATCCAGACGGTAACCAACAGTCGTCAACAGATTATTCTCCGACACTATTGCTTGGTCACCTGTATTCATCATGACAAAACAGCCGGTGCCATAGGTGCTTTTGAGCATCCCTTCCGAAACACATCCCTGACCCACCAGTGCCGCCTGTTGATCCCCCGCCATGCCAAGAATCGGGATTGCCGCACCGAACAGCGCCGGGTCGGTGCTACCAAATTCTGCACAACAATCTTCCACTTCTGGCAACATGGCGGCAGGTATGTCCAGTATGGACAGTAGTTCTGGGTCCCATTGCTGGGCATGAATATCAAACAGCATTGTTCGCGATGCGTTGCTGGCATCCGTCTTGTGGGCAGTTGTTTGATGTTGAGCAGTTGTTTGATGTCTAGCCCCTCCGGTCAGACGCCATAGCAGGAAGCAGTCCACAGTACCGAACAGCAGTTCACCCCGGCTCGCCCGCTCACGGGCACCTGGCACCTGGTCCAGAATCCATTTCACTTTGGTGGCGGAGAAGTAGGGATCAAGCAAGAGGCCGGTCTTTGCCTTCACGAGTGGTTCCAGTCCCTCTGCTTTCAGGTCCTCACACAAACCAGCAGTGCGCCGATCCTGCCAGACTATAGCCTGGTAAATCGGCTTGCCCGTATCCTTCTCCCACACCAGGGTGGTCTCACGTTGGTTGGTGATACCGATAGCCGCTACATCTGATGCGGACAGAGCAGATGTATTCAGTAGCTCTTTGACGACCTTGACGATAGTTGACCAGATTTCCTCCGGGTCATGTTCCACCCAGCCATCCTGGGGAAAGTATTGGGTAAACTCCTGCTGTGCCATGCCCAGCACTTCACCCTCCAGAGAAAACAACACAGCTCTGGAACTGGTTGTCCCCTGGTCAATCGCAAGCAATCTGGTCATGGAAAAATCCTTCCCTGGTTGAAGGCGCTCCAGATTAAATAAGCACTAAGCACCAGGATAATGCAACTGTATAGGTTCAGATACCTTTGGCACTCCCCCCCCAGCTCCGTCATTCCCCTG
>DKIG01000009.1:0-25268 GCA_002454165.1 Gammaproteobacteria bacterium UBA6724 | reverse complement strand
AGTGCCAAAGCATGCCCTCGCGAAAGTGGGGGGTGGTGGACCTATACAGCAACTTGCACATCTATTAGTTATACAGGCACAATAGTTTTAGAAAATAATAGTTTCAAAAAATAATAGTTTCAGAAAATATAATCTATAACGGAGAAGAAAATGCGTGATGTTGTAGTAGTTGACAGTGTCAGAACCGGACTGGCGAAGTCCTTCAGAGGGACTTTTAACCTGACTCGTCCTGACGACATGGTGGCGCATTGCATCAATGCGTTACTTGACAGAAATCCTAGACTTGATCCGGAAGAAGTTGAAGATGTGATCGTCGGTGCCGCAAGCCAGATAGGCGAACAGGGCGGGAACCTGGCGCGGCTGGCGGTGGTCCTGTCCAGGCTACCGGTAACCACCGCTGGCTCAACCATCTCCCGTGCCTGCTCTTCGGGCTTAAATTCAATTGCTTTTGCCGCCAATCAGATTGCCAGCGGCTGCTCGGAAGTCATGATTGCTGGGGGCGTTGAATCAATCTCCTCCGGACAACGACAAACGCCCGGCAAATCAGATCCCCATCCGACCATTCTGGAAGCGTCTCCTAACATCTTCATGGCAATGGGCAACACGGCTGAGGTGGTCGCGCGACGCTACAATATCAGCCGTGAACGCCAGGACGAATTTTCTCTGGAAAGTCAAAAGCGAACTGCGGCGGCGCAGCAGACGGGACTCTTTGATGATGAAATCGTCCCCATGAAGGTTCAGTGGCAGAAGGTCGTCAATAAGGAAACGAAGGAAACCGAAATAGTTGACGGCACCTGTGTCGGTGACGAGTGTAACCGACCCGACACTACTTATGAGGGACTTGCCAAGTTGGCGCCCGTATTTGAAGAAAACGGCACTGTGACCGCGGGCAATGCGTCTCAGCTGTCCGACGGCGCTTCCATGACCCTGGTCATGAGCGCGGCAAGGGCGGAGCAACTCGGTCTGGAGCCGAAAGCATTTTTCAGAGGTTGGACAGTGGCTGGATGTGAGCCGGATGAAATGGGTATAGGCCCGGTCTTCGCCGTGCCCCGACTATTAAAAGCAACCGGCATGAAGATGGACGACATTGAACTGGTTGAGCTGAACGAAGCCTTCGCGTCCCAGTGTCTTTACTGTCGGGACAGGCTGGACATTGACCCGGAAATATACAATGTCAACGGTGGTTCAATCTCCATTGGGCATCCCTTTGGCATGACCGGTTCACGGCTGACTGGGCATCTTGTTCGGGAGTTAAAACGTCGTGAACAGAAATACGGCATCGTCAGCATGTGTATAGGTGGCGGTATGGGAGCAGCGGGCCTATTTGAAGCCTGCTAGATGTTAGCAAGATACAGCTGCATCACACCGACATAGGCGCATCTGAGCCGCTTCTGGAATAGCCGCTTCTGAAATAGCCACTTCTGAAATAACCACTTCTGGAATAGCCACTTCTGGAATAGCCACTTCTGGAATAATCACTGCCAGGATGCCAGTTGCCTGCTGAGTGCTTCCATGAAGCCGAGGGGCTGGTCAAGAAACAGATGATGCCCGGCGCCTTCAAGTGCCGTGATTTCAAGGTGTGGCAGTAATTCCTTCATATACGTAGCACTCCGACTACTAAATGACTCACTCTTCGCGCCGTAAATCAGGGCGCAGGGACAGTTGATGGATTGGAAGTCCCGTCTGAGATCTGCGTATGCCTGCATCCGATTCTGCTGCTCTTCTGCTGCTCTTCTGGCGCTCTCTTCTGAACCTGTGTTAAAGGTTGCCGTACTTCTTCAGATGGTAGTCCGCATTACCGAAGAGGGTCTCAATAGCGGTGAGTTTCTTGAAGTAATGCCCCACATTCAACTCATCAGTCATACCCATGCCGCCATGCAACTGAACGGCGTTTTGCCCGACGAAACGACCGCCCTTGCCGACCTGCACCTTGAGTGCGGAAATTGCCTTTTTCGCTTCCGTGCTGACAGCACCAGCCGCTTCATCTTCACTCATACGAAGTGCTGCCATGTAAAGCAGTGACTTGGTATGTTCATGCTCCATGAACATATCCACCATCCGATGTTGTAACACCTGAAACTTGCCGATGGGCTGACCAAACTGCTGACGGGTCTTACAGTATTCAACCGTCGTTTTATAAAGCACTTCCATGGCCGCGACTGCCTCAGCGCCGACGGCGAGAATGCCCCTGTCTATCATCTCCTCCAGCAGAGGCAGTCCCTGGTTCAGTTCACCCACCAGGGCATCAGTGCCGACAGAAACATCTTCAAAATTCACCTCGGACGCCCGCATCCCGTCAAGGGTCACATAGTCGCGGCGTGAGACGCCCGGTGCATTCGTCTTCACGAGGAAGAGACTGAGCCCCTCGGCTGCCTGTTGTTTCCCGGCACTTCGCGCGGGAACTATCAACAGATCCGCCGATGGACCGCCCGGGACCACCCCCTTGAAACCATTGATCACATAGTCCCCGCCCTTCGCTTTCGCAGTCGTCCTGACATCGGCGAGATTAAACCGTGCCTGGGGTTCAACGAAGGCAAGAGTGATGAGGCTGGCACCAGACATCACTTCTGCCAGGAGCCCTTCCTTTTGCTCGGTCGTGCCGCCCTTTGCAAGCCCGGTGCCCGCCATCAGGACGCAGGAAACATAAGGCTCAACCACCAGCCCCTTCCCGAATTCCTCCATCAGAATCATGGTTTCAACCGCCGTACCACCAAGCCCGCCCACCTCTTCCGGGAAAGGCAATGCCAGCCATCCGAGTTCGGCGAAAGTGGCCCAGTTCTCCCGACTGAAACCCTCGTCAGACTGCACCAGTTTTTGACGCTTCTCAAAGCTGTAACTCTTCTCAATAAATCGTTGGATGCTGTCCTGTAGTAGGGTTTGCTCTTCTGAGAAAGAGAGATCCATAGATGGCTCCCGGTAAATTGTCGCTGACGGCAAGAAGGGGAATCATAGAGATTGCCCTCGGGCTTTTCAAGAAAATCTATGATGCCAACATATTCTGGACTTTTCAGGCATTAGTTGTGCGAGTGCTTGGCATTAGGTAGCCGCCCCTCCGTCATTCCTGCCCCCCTCCGTCATTCCGTGCTTGACACGGAATCCAGTGAAATGTCGGTGGTGACGCACCTTATAGGACGGCACAAGCAGCCAGGCAACGGGAAGCACTAGACACAGTCGGTATTTATTTGGACCCGGCTAATACGATGCGACTCAGCCAGTTCAATCACCAGGTCTGCCCGGCCTGGCATGTCATCCAGCATCCAGAGGGTGAGCCGTTCATAATGGGCAATAAACTCCCGGATTGCCTGGGCATCCATCTCCTGCTTGGTTGCGTCATCAAGGCTACTGCTGTCTGTTGAATCCCTTTTCACCAGTTGTTGTTCCTGTTGCAATCGCCATCTATAGACAGCATCCATTGACGGGGCTTTGATGAAGATCTGTAAGTCAAGCGGCGGCTCAGGTGCAAAAATCTGCTGGTACTCCTGCCCGAGATTGTCATTCACATAACGCCGCCATGTCCCCTCCTTATCCCGGGTTTGTTCCAAGTTGTTGACTGGTGGTGATAAGGCTTCTTCGGTCTGGGCTGTTGCACCCCAGCACCAGCCCTCAACTATGACAAGGTCCGACGGCGCGAGCCTGCGGGTTCTAGCCAGGCGATCATCACGCGCCTTATCAAAGACGGGGGCATCACATGCTCGGCGCTGAGCCAAGCACTGCATCGCCTTCGCTAGCCATGCCACATCATGGGTCCCGGGCACACCTCTCACAGCCAACATAGGATGAACGGCGTCCGCCAAGGACCTGCGCTCCTTACGCGGCAGATAAAAATCATCCAGCGAGAGGACTAGGGACGGACGGGAAAAACATTGACTAAATGTAACCTTGAATAATTCCGCCAGGCTAGTCTTACCGCTTCCCTGGGAACCTGAAATTGAAATAAACACCGGGGTGTCACCTCCAGATTCAGCGACACTTGCCGCAAGATGAAAGAGGAGATTGTAAAGGCTTGGGTCGTCTATCCCTTCGGCCTCGGCAAGGGACATAAAAGTCTGCTCAAAATCTGCCTTGAGGGTGGCGAGTTGCGGATGGCGGCTAGTCAATTTCACGTTTGAAGGGCGGCAGGGCGCGCAGAATCATCTCCCCATACCGCTTAGTCAGGAGCCGCCTGTCCAGGATCGTGACGCAGCCCCTGTCGGTTTCAGTGCGCAGGAGTCGACCACATGCCTGAACCATTTTGAGGACCGCATCCGGAAGTGAAACCTCCATGAAAGCATTGCCGCCGCGCGCATTGATCCAGGCAGACAGGGTGGCGGTCACGGGATCATCTGGCACGGCAAAGGGAATCCTGGCAAGCACGACATGACTACAATAGTGACCCGGCAGGTCAATCCCCTCGGCAAAACTGGCGAGCCCGAAAATACAACTTGGCTCACCAGCATCTACACGCTTCTTGTGACGATAAAGTATCTCCATTTTAGGATAGCTATCCTGGCAAAGGACTCGTTGCTGGAATGCTAGATCCAGGGCATTCATCACAGCCAACATCTGCCGCCGGGAAGTAAAGAGCACCAGGGATCCTGGTTCATCAGCCAAGAGGTCGGGCAGGAGGCGGATAATATTCTGATCGTGTTCGTCGGTCCGGTTCGGTTCCGCTTCCATTCTCGGGATACGCAAACAGCCCTGGTCGGGAAAATTAAACGGACTGGGCAGGGTGACGAAACGATTGTTCTCTTCTATGCCAGCGCGAATGCGAAATCTGGTAAAGTCTCCGCCCAGGGATAGGGTCGCAGAAGTAATCAGAGCACCACAGCATCGGGACCACAATCCGGTCTGCAACGCATCCGCGACCGATATGGGGCTGGCTGATAACTGCACTTCCATCCCCTCCGTTGCGCCATCTGTTTTGAAACTCACCCATCTTGCCCAGGGCGGACGCTGTTCATCATCCCTGACGGCAAAGTTATTCCAGAGAGCGCAGGCGGCGGCAATCCTGTCACGGATGGATGACACCACCGATAGCCAGTATTCTGTTCCTTCCCGTGTTCCTGCTGCTTCATCTTCAAGCCTGGTCTGCAAGCCCTGTTCAATTCTCTGAATGCTGGTCAAGAGCCTGCTGAAAGCTCGTTCAGACTCGCCGCAAATAGCCATCACTTCCTCATTCACCACGCCAAGCGGGAAGAGATAGCGACGCTCATCACCGTCTGGCTTTGCCTGGTCGTACAAGCCTTCCAGCATCTGTGCCAGTCCATCAAGCATGGACCCTGAATCCTCTGCGCGCTCTTCCACCTCCAGGAGAATGGCGGAGCTCAGCCTGCCCAACTCGGTAGCCGCCTGCTTCAGGCTAGCAACGATTTGCGGCAGCCAGTTGCGCGTGGCATAGATGGCGATGAAGAGTGACAGATGGCTCCTTGCCTTCTCTGGCAGATGGTGTCCCTCGTCAAATATGTATATCGCCTCTTCCGGGGCAGGCAGGATGCTGCCATCACCCATCATCTGGTCTGCAAGCACCAAATCATGGTTGGTCACAACACACTTGACCCGATGGATATTTTCCCGGGCGCGATAGAAACAGCAATTCTCATAATGGCTACACTGCTTGCCAGTGCACTGGGCGTAATCCGTGCTGACGCGATACCAGGTATGTTGATCAATTTCGGATGGCTCTTCTAAACACGGCTCTTCTGAACTCCGCCAGCTGTCCCGGTCCCCATCCCAATCTCCCTTGTCCAGTTTATCTCGCATGCTTTCATAGAGCAGGATCCTTGATGGCTCTTGTTGATTGGGGTCATGGCTCTTCTGGACACGGCTCTTCTGGACACGGCTCTTCGGAATAGGGTTCTTTTCGACATCACTCAGGGCTACGTCATAAAAGTTGAATCTATGGTTCATGGACTGCGAATCTTGCAATGCCTGATCCAACCGAGACAGACACAGATATCGCCGTCTGCCTTTGGCAAGGGTAAAAGAGAAGTCCATGCCAGCATGCGCTTGGATGTCTGGCAGATCCTGATACACAATCTGCTCCTGGAGTGCGACGGTCGCGGTGGAGATCACAAGTTTCTTGTCCAGCGCCTTGGCAAGACGCATAGCAGCCAGTACATAGGCAATCGTTTTGCCGGTACCTGTGCCTGCCTCTATAACGCAGATATTGCCCCCGTCTGAATGGGGCTGTTCAGTAGCTTGAAACTCACCCGAGTCGGGACTTTCATCTTTTGCTTCTTTGCTTGCTAGATTATCTTCGGACGGCGTCTCAATAGCCACGGCGAGGGTCCGAGCAATTTCTGCAATCATAACCTTTTGACAATACCGGGACTTGTATCCCTTGTTGCTCAGGAGCCGGGAATAGGCAGTCTGAATTTCTGTTTTTATTGATTCACTCAGCATAATTTACAGGAACCTGATAAGCCCGGGAGCCCAAACTCTAAAAACAGGCACTAAAAACATTCTCAAAAAAATAGTCGCCTGAAGAAGCCTCGGTTCAATTTCTTTTCGCACTTTTTTAATTGTGTTTGATACCTGACTGCCCGCTTGCCAACGCCAGTTGCAATATCCTTTAACCATTGCTTTTTCTTATAACTACGTTTCGTAAAACCGCCCTGACCTTCGTGGTAGGCAAGATACAGATTGTAGGCGTCACTCCTGGCTATTTTGTTTTGGCGCTGGCTACGGTTGTTGTACCAGCCGATGAAATCAACGGCATCGCCAAACTCGTTTCGGTCTGCACCCCCCTTGCCGGTTGCCTTCTGATACGCCTTCCAGGTGGGGTCAATCGCCTGGGCATAGCCATAGGCACTGGCGGGTCTTGGTCCGGGTATTATCCAGAGTATTTTTCTGCGGGGCGGTTTCGCTCGTGCTTTAAAGGACGACTCCTGGTAGATAATCGCCATCATGGCTGCAATATCTGTGTTCCAGCGCCTTGATGATTTGCGCGCTTTTTTGTACCAGCCGCGCTTCTCCTCAAAAATTTTACAAATATTGTCCAGTGATTTCGGGGGTGAAGTTGTGCATCCCGACAGCATAAGGACGGCGGTTACAAAGACAACGCAGGCACTAAGCGCCGCCTTTTTCGTGCGCTTTAAGCAGTGCAATGAAGTCCTCCTCGGATAGTAGATTGACGCCCAGTTCCGTCGCTTTGGTCAATTTTGAGCCAGCGGAATCCCCAGCCACCACATAGTCAGTCTTGGCAGACACGGACCCCGAAACCTTGGCACCAAGCGCCTGGAGTCGCGCCTTTGCCTCGTTTCTTGTCATGCCGTTGAGGGTTCCCGTCAGGACAAAACGCAGCTCAACCAGAGCCCTAGCATGAGCAGTCGGTTGTTGTGCTTGCCAGTGGACGCCCTGTTGTAGTAACTCTTTGATTACTTGGCGGTTGGTGTCCTGTTGAAAAAAACGATATATTTTTTGCGCAACTATGGGACCAATGTCTGGCACCGCCTGCAACGCCTCTTCACTGGTGCCCTGCAACTGCGCTATGTCGCCATAGTGTACCGCAAGACTTCGGGCAGTGGCTTCACCCACCCCTTGAATACCCAGGGCGTAGATAAATCTTTCCAGGCTGGTTGCCTTGCTCTTCTTCAATGCCCGTAAAAGATTGTCGGCGGACTTAGGTGCCATCCTCTCCAGTGGGACCAGTTGTTTCTGAGTCAGTCGAAACAGATCCGCCGGATTTCTGACCAGCCCCTCGTCAACCAACTGACTGACTAGCCGGTCACCCAAGCCTTCAATATCAAGCGCCAGTCGAGATGCAAAATGGCGGATGCTTTCCTTGCGCTGGGCGGCGCAGTTAAGCCCGCCGGTGCAACGGGCGACCACCTCCTCCTCTATCTTCAAAATATCAGAACCACAGGACGGACAGGATGAAGGTAGCCTAACCTTCCGGATGGATTTGCGGTGCTTGCTTGCCACAACAGAGACTACCTTGGGGATGACATCCCCCGCCCGTTGCACCAGGACGGTGGCACCAATGAACAGACCCAGACGGTCAATCTCATCCATGTTGTGCAAACTCGCATTACTGACCGTCACGCCACCAAGTTGTACCGGTTCCAACCTGGCAACGGGTGTGATGGCACCTGTTCTGCCCACTTGAAATTCTACTTTCTTCACCTGAGTACTCGCCTCCTCAGCGGGGAATTTGCGAGCAATAGCCCACCTGGGTGTTCTCGTCAGGATACCCAAAGCATCCTGCGCTTCTATGAGATTTATCTTAAAAACCACGCCGTCAATCTCATAGTCCAGTTGCCCTCGTTTTGATGACATTTGATTAAAATATGCCTGACATTCGTCAATACCATGGGCAATCTCAATCAGAGGATTAACCCTGAAACCCCAATCTGACAACTGCGCTAGAATCTCTGTCTGACTGCCTGGCAAGGTGCCGCCCTCAGTCATGCCGACACTGTAAACGAAGAGGGTCAATTTACGCTTCGCCGTGACCCGGGGGTCAAGCTGTCTCAGGGTACCGGCGGCAGCATTACGAGGATTAGCGAAGACCTTGTCGCCCCGCCGTTCCGCCAGTTTATTCATCTTCTTAAATACTGACCTGGGAAAATACACCTCACCCCGGACCTCAAGTCGCGCCGGCCAGCCGCTTCCCAAAAGGCCAAGAGGCACAGCACCAATGGTACGCACATTCAGGGTGATGTCCTCACCAGTGGTACCATCACCTCGGGTAGCGGCACGCATCAGTGCACCGTTTTCATATAGTAGCGATACCGCAACACCATCTATCTTTGGCTCGCAGGCATAATCAATGGTCTCTGTCGTCTCCAGCCTCTTGGCGATGCGGCGCTCAAAGTCGGCAAGGTCAGCGTCGCTAAAAGCATTGTTCAGGGACAGCATGGGACGCTCATGGGTGATCTGGGTAAAGTCTGAGAGGGGAACCCCACCAATGCGTCTCGTCGGGGAATCATCCTGTATCAGGTCTGGATATTGTTCTTCAATCTTTTGCAAACTATTGAAGAGCCGATCAAATTCAGCATCAGAAATTTCCGGTGCATCCAGGGAATGATAGAGATGATTGTGGTGGTTGATTTCCTCCCGAAGCCGAGAAGCCTGGGCGGCAATCTTTTTGGAAGTTACCATCTGTCAGGCAGAATGCTTGAACTGGAAGTCTTTGATCACTTGTCGATAATGGTCAATGGTTTGGGGCGTCATCACACTACGGGTTTCATCCCTCACCTCACCTTGCAACTCCAGCGCAATATTCTGGGCGACTTCAAGCAGGTCATCAAAGACCCGGAGTGGCTCAGGGAGTTCATGCACCCGCAGGAAAAGCGTGACCCCAGGGCTACTAAAAGTTTCAATGCTTGGCAGATCAAAAACGCCGGGCTCAACCGCACTGGCGAGGCTAAACTCAACTCGCCTCTGTTCATCCAGTTTGTGAAATATGTCCATCTCGCCAAATACCAGACCTGAGTGAGTCAAGACCTCCAACAGACGCTGCCCGGTAAAGGGTTCATCTAATGCCAATACATGAACCTGGATAATCTTTTCCTGTATCCCAGCATCAGGAAACTCAGCCTGCTGAGCCGCATCGTCATGGCTAGCCTCAGCAACAGTCTCCTGCACCGCCTGAGGGCCAGGCGCCGCGTTTGGCAGGTCAGCACGCGGCGTTACCGGGTCGGCATCCTTGATGAGTGACCTGTCCAGGATGAGTGGGTTGTTATTCTTGCGCGGCCTCAGGTAGCCGTGCAGTAACACCCCCAGGATGAATATAGACCCCAGTATCAGTAGCCATTCTCTTAAAGTAAGGTCCAACACAGCAATTTCTCTTTTAGCAACCTTGTCTCTGCGCAGATGGGTCTTCAGTGTTACGCCTAGACTGCTACCATAGCAACGGCTTCTTCAACATCAACAGACACCAGTCTAGACACTCCCGGTTCGTGCATGGTAACCCCCATCAACTGCTCGCCCGCCTCCATCGTAATCTTGCTGTGCGTAATATAAATGAACTGGACACTTCTGGACATTTCCTTCACCAGGGTGACATAGCGGGCCAGGTTGGTGTCATCAAGCGATGCATCAACCTCGTCCAGGAAGCAGAAGGGTGCCGGGTTAAGACTGAATATAGAAAAGACCAAGGCTATGGCGGTTAGTGCCTTTTCCCCACCAGACAAGAGATGAATACTGCTATTCCTTTTCCCCGGGGGACGCGCCATGATGCTGACCCCGGTATCCAGCAAATCTTCACCAGTCATTTCAAGATAGGCGTGGCCGCCACCAAATAATTTCGGAAACAACTGCTGAAGTTTGATATTCACCTTGTCGAAGGTTTCCTTAAATCGGGTCCTTGTCTCAACATCAATCTTACGTATTGCCTGCTCAAGTGTCGCCAACGCCTTCTCAAGATCCTCATTCTGGGCATCAAGATATTGTTTGCGCTCAGACTGGGTCTCAAACTCATCAATAGCAGCAAGGTTGATAGCACCCAGCCGTTGAATGCGATTACCGATTCGCGTTAACTTCTCCTCCCAGGCTGTCTCATCAGCTGCTTCGGGCAGGCTGGCGAGTACCTTTTCCAGGGCACCCTCCTCTGAGGAATATTCAGACAATCGCTCTTCAACGGTCGTCCGCCGCACTTCAATTTCCTGCCGGGTCAACCTTACTGTTTCCACCCGCTCACGTATTCCTTCAATCTGCTCCTGGACGCCGGCAAGCGTTTGTTCCAGTTCCCTGACCTGCTGCTCCACACCTTCAATCTTGTGCCTCAGACCCGACAATTCGTTTTCAACTTCCAGCCGACGCTCAAGATGAGTCGCGAGTTCAGCCTGTAACAGGGTGTGCGGTACTTCACTGTTCTTAATATCGGCTTCCAGGCTTTCCTTCTGGCTAAAGAGCATTGTCTCCTGCTCTGCAAGTCTTTCCATCGCTTGCTGAGTTGAAGTGATTTTCGAATTCAAAGATTGGATATGAAGTGCCAACTCATGGGCGCGCGCCTTGTCTGTTTTGGCTTTTGAACGCGCTTCATCAAGTTGCGCACCGATGACATCACGTTCTTTTGTCAAGGATTCCCGCTCCTGGGTATGGGCTTCCATCTTGCCCCGGGCAGTGTCTAATTCACACCGAGACGCCTTGAGGGACTGTTCGTCCGCTACCAATTGCATACCGCCTTCCCGGATTTCCTGGTTGGCACGCTCCAGATCATTTTGGATTTGTTCGGCTTGCACCTGCTTCGCACTCAACTGCGCCTGGGTCTCACTCAGCGCACCTTGTTGTTCGGAGAAGCGAGCCTGCTGGGCTTCGCGGTCCGCTTCGGCCTGGGTCAGAGCCGCTCGCCCTGTGTCCAGTTCGCTGGTCAAACCAAGTATCTCCTGCTCCAGCACCGCTATGTTATCGGCAAGGCAACCAAGTTCTTCCTGTCGTTTGATCACCCCGGCGGACAGGTCCTTGTCTCTGGTCACCCTCAGCCAGTTTACACCCATCCACAAGCCGCCGCGGGTGACCACTGAATCACCGCTACTGATCCGGGACCGCAAAGACATGGCATCGTGGAGGTTATCGGCGATATACACTCCCTGTAACACTTCCTGCAACAGCGGTGCCAGGTCAGCGTCGCTATGAATTTTCGTGAGCAGCAACTCGGCAACACTATCATTGCCATTCATATCATCGGCAGGGGTTTTGCCGGGCGCCTTTCCCGCGACGGCCTTTCCCGCGACGAAATGCAGATGTCCCTCGTCAAAGTCATCCAGAAGTGTTGCTAGGGTATCAATGTCATCAATGCAGACGGCTTGTAGCCTGTCACCCAAGATAAGTTCTACTGCCAACTGCCAGCCATCCTCAACCTGGATTTTTTCTGCCAGTCTGCTCTTATCTCCCAGACCCTGCCGTTCCAACCAACTCACTTCAACATCATCCTGCTGCCCAAGTGCCGCCTGTTGCAAGGTGACAAGAGATGCCTGGCGACCCTTCGCACCCTGGAGTTCACTTCTTTTTTTATCCAGTCGGGTCGTCAACTGAGTGTTTTGTTCACGCTGCTGTTCAATGCTTCCCGTCAGCTCCACCAGTTCCGCGGTGATGCGTTCAAGCTGAGTCTCCTGGACGTTTAGCATCTCCTCCAGAGGCGAGACTTCTTCCTTGACTCTGTCCTCCGACAGATCTGTGACCTGGGTCTGGAAGCCCTCAATCCGGTCCCTTAGCCGCCGGATTGATTCTTCAAGATGCTCAATGCTTGATTGCTGGACTTCAACAGCCTGCCTGGTTTCTGCTGCCACTTGATTGAACTGATCCCACTGTCCCTGCCAACTTTGCATGGCCTGTTCAAGATTCAGCAATTGCTCGTCGGAAGCCTGTTCAAGTCGCTGCATTTCTACCTGCTTGGGGTCTGCCGCCGCCAGTTCGGCGCCTAGCCTGACTAGTTCTTGTTCATCAGTGTCAAGGTCAGCACGCAACTTGCGCCAATTCTCCCTGACCTGTTTGAGATCCTGGTCCTGCTGCTGGCTTCTCTCCTTCTGGTAGCGAATCTTGTCCTCAATCCGTGCTATCTCGGCGCCCTGGTCATAAAAGCGTTTTTGTACCTCGTTCAGCGCCTCTGAGAGATCAACTAACTGGGCACGTTGGGCTTCTATGTCCGCATCAATACGCCGCTGCTCAGCACTATGAGCCTCCTGCTCAACTTGCAGACGGCTGATTTGCTTGTCCTGGACATTGATATCCTCGGTCAGCCGATTCCACCTCAAACCCTGGGACTCAGCTCTGAGTTGCAACTCTTCCGCTCTCAGCTCCTGGTATTTCCCAGCGGCCTTTGCTTGGCGTTCAAGGTGCGATATCTGCCGCGCCAGTTCCTCGCGCAGATCGTTAAGCCGATCCAGATTATCTCTGGTGTGACTGATGCGCCTTTCCGTTTCCCGCCGGCGTTCCTTGTATTTTGAGATGGCAGCGGCTTCTTCAAGATAGCCCCTCAGCTCATCTGGTTTCGCCTCAACCATATCGCTGATCATGCCTTGTTCAATGATGGAATAACTCCTTGATCCCAGACCTGTACCGAGGAAGATGTCAGTGATGTCCTTGCGCCGGCACTTTTGTTTGTTCAGATAATAATTAGACTGGCCGTCACGGGACACCTGGCGTCTGATAGATATTTCATTGTAGGCAGCATACTCACCGGTGAGTCGTCCCTCGGCATTGTCGAACAGCAATTCAACGCTTGCCTGACCCACCGGCTTGCGGCTGTTGGAGCCGTTGAAGATGACATCGGACATGGATTCGCCGCGTAGCGTCTTGGCGGAAGATTCGCCCATGACCCACCTGACGGCGTCTATAATGTTTGATTTGCCGCAACCATTGGGACCAACTACGGCACAAAGATTAGAGGGGAAGGGGACTGTTGTAGGATCTACAAATGATTTGAAACCGGCGAGCTTGATTGCTTGCAGTCGCATACACTCTCCCTTCTCCAAAGCACTGGTGTCAACATCCCGGTGGGTTTAATTAATGGCACCAGGCCTGGCGTGCCATTGTAATACACAATCATCCCTATTGGAATAATGAATCTTAGTTTGATGATGCTTTTTAACTTGCCAATGCCACTATGTTTTACGCCCTCGCCGCATCATGATGTCGCAGGCATGGAGTCGGTTTTATGATGCTCATGGTCGCAGTGATGCTAGCCATTCTGGTGGTCCTCTTCCTGTGTGGACCCCGTCCTACCCTGAATCCTGCCCTACCAGACACTAGGGTCCCGCCTCAGCTTTGTCCAGGGGAGATTGAAGTCTGGTTGCAGGAGCAGGAAAGAAGTGTCCCGCACCTAATTGACGGGACCGAAGCAACAATTATCTGGGCAAACGAACCGGCTATGACCGACCTCTGTCTTGTTTATGTGCACGGCTTCTCTGCCAGCCGACAGGAAACAGCCCCCATGACGGATAGAATCGCTGCCAGATTCGGGGCTAATCTAGTTTATCTGCGGCTTGCTGGTCACGGGCTTGACACTGGCGGGATGGAAGTCTCCGCCGAAGCCTGGCTAGAGACTATGGTGAATGGCTGGGAGATAGCATCCAAACTGGGACGCAGGGTGATTTTTATTGCGACTTCCACCGGCGCACCCCTCTCCTTGTGGCTGGCACAAGCACTGCCTGACCGGGAACAACTTCTCGCGCTGATCTTCCTGTCACCAAATTTCAAAATTCGCAGGCGAAGCGCATTCATTCTCACTCTGCCCTGGGCAAGATACTGGGTGCCCTGGGTGGTGGGACGGGAACAAGGAGAAGCGGGGCAGGAGCAAGGAGAAACACCAGGGGACGATCTCGCCAACACCTACTGGACCAACCGTTATCCAACCCAGGCCGTGATTGAGATGCAGAAGGTGCTTGACTGGACCAACCGCCAGTGCGACAAGACCGCCGATATACCCCTGGCAACCCTCTATATGAAGGGCGACCCGACTGTGGACACTGACGCCATCCTTGCATTTCATCAGGCATGGGGCGCAAAGACAAAACGCTTGCATCGGGTTGAGATAGATGCAGCAATACCGCAACATGTATTTGTCGGCGATATCACTGCTCCGCAACGCCTTGACTGGTGCGTAGCTGTCTGTGCCGACTTCATTGAATCACTGGCCTCTGGAGCAGACCGCCAAATTGAGTCCATAGATGCCGAGCAGAAAACCCTAACCACTGGAGTAAGTTGATGCTCCCCACCCTAGCCTTTGGCAAGACTGGACACGAGAGCACCCGCATCATCTTCGGCGCGGCGGCACTGGGTGGCATGCGTCAGGAAAAGGCCGACACTGTGCTTGACATGATCCTGACAGCCGGTATCAACCACCTGGATGTTGCCGCAAATTACGGCGATGCGGAACTGCGCCTCAAACCATTTCTTGAAGACCATAGGGATGAGGTATTCCTTGCCACCAAGACAGGGGACAGAGATGCAGACGCTGCCAGGCGAAGTATTGAGACATCTCTGAGACGCATGGATATTGAGCAACTTGATATGATCCAGTTCCACAACCTTGCTCAGGACGCTGAGCGGGCGACGGTCATGGCTGCCGGCGGTGCTCTTGAAGCAGCCCTTCGGGCTAAAGAAGAAGGGCTAGTTCGGTGTATTGGCGTCACCGGGCATGGCACCAGGATTGCGGAAATGCACCTGAAGAGCCTTGCCCAATACGACTTCGCATCGGTACTACTACCCTACAACTATACTCTGATGCAGGAGCCTACCTATGCTAGGGAGTTTGAAGAAATCTATACTCTATGCGCAGAAAAACAGATCGCCGTGCAGACCATCAAATCTATTGCCCGTCGGCGATGGCGCGATGATGACCCGGGTCCCAGGTTTAGCTGGTACGAACCTCTGCGCGATGAAGCAGCAATCGCCAGCGCAGTAGGTTGGGTGCTCAGACGCAAGCAGTTGTTCCTTATAACCAGTAGCGATGCCACCCTCCTCTCAAAAACTATTGCGGCGGCTGAATCATTTGCCCCGGCGACCAGCACCGAACTGGATGCACAGCTTGCCCGGGATACTGGGACTCAGCGGTCCGAACCGCTGTTTATTCGCGGGGTGCGGGACGGGGTCACCTAGCCCTGGCACTCCTGGCAATCAAGTTTTATACGATGTCGCTGAATAATTGTTCAGAATCCGCAAGGCGGCGCAGGCCGCGCCATAACCATTATCAATGTTGGTGACGGTCAGCCCCGGTGCACAGCTAACGAGCAGAGAGCGGAGAGCCGCTTCCCCGCCTGCGGCGACGCCATACCCTACCGATCTAGGCACGGCGATAAGCACCGCCGGGAGCAACCCGGCCAGAACTGTCGGCAAGGCTGCCTCCATCCCGGCAACACAAATGATAATCCGGCAGGCCCGTAAATCATCCAGGCGCGCCGTGACCCGCCA
This sequence comes from Gammaproteobacteria bacterium UBA6724, assembly GCA_002454165.1. Lineage (GTDB taxonomy): Bacteria > Pseudomonadota > Gammaproteobacteria > Pseudomonadales > Azotimanducaceae > UBA9659. The sequence goes on along the minus strand of DKIG01000009.1, from coordinate 9,434 downwards.
TAGTCCAGCAACACCCACATCCTGAACTTCAAGTGCCTGATAGCCGTAAAAGTTCAGGGTTCGCACCGCCTCCCTTGCCACTGGCGTGTCACTGCTACCGCCAGTGACGACTGCAAGTGCTACCTCCCTAGTCTGCGTAGGCGCAAGATACAAGGCGGTGCGGGAAATCGGGTCATAGTCAATGGCACCGGAAGCAACCGCATCCAACTGTTGATATTGCGTCTCAGCCAGCCTGGTGAACAGCATGGGCTTGCCCCTGGCAAGCATGGTGTCGCAGATATGATGCAACTGAGACCTGCTCTTCCCTTCACAGAATATTGCCTCGGCAATCCCGGTCCGATTTTCCCGGTCAAAGTCCAAATTCACATCGCGGTGCTTTACCATAGTCTTGCCCTGATGAGACTCTCTGCTAGCCGTCATCTTATCGGCAGAGTATCAATCAAAAAGGCACTGCCGCGCACATAGGGTTCAACGACTACACGGCGTACATACTTGCCAAAGCCGCGGGCGACAAACAGCTCCCTGACTGCTGTGATAACCGGTCTGAGAAAAGAGGCATCTGGGTCCAGGGCATGACGGGTTTGCAGTTGCACAGCAACAGACTCCGCACGCACCCGGCAGCGAACATCTTGCAATAGCAGGTGCTCGCCCAGCATATCTTGAATCCTGTTTTCGGCTTCGTTGATCACGGGTAACAGAGCCGCATCAATGGCAATGCCTGTCGTGACCCGGCTAGACAAACAGGGCGAAGCCGGCAAATACTGCAAGTCCTTCAAACCAAGTTCGCCGGCAATGCTACGCAGACCTGCCTTGTCCACCCCAATCTCCACCCAGGGGTGGCAAACCTGATGCTCTGCCGCCGCCGCCAGTCCGGGGCGATAATCGCCCAGGTCATCAAGGTTAGTGCCGGAGGCGATTTGTCGTCCAGTGTGCCGAGACACCTTGTCATACAACCTGGTTTTGCAGAAGTAACAGCGATTAGCGGGATTGGCGACATATTGCGGGTCATTGATTTCGTCAGCGTCAATCAGCCGCAGTTGCCAGCCCCTAGATCCCGCATACTGCTGCACACGGGTCGTCGCCTGGGGAGGCACAGCGGGTGACAGGGCATGAAAAATCTCGGTATCAGGATGGACGCTGTGCGCAACAACCGCCAGGGTCATACTGTCCACCCCGCCACTCACAGCGATTGCCATAGGCTCGCGGGAGGTGAAATACCTCTCTATCTGGTGCAGTTTGCTGAGGGTGTTTGTCATAGGTTTTGTTTGTCAGGGGTTTGAGTCCTGTCCTGGTTCATCATCGGCAGCCGCCAGGACGAGTCTGATCGCCTTGGCTTCCGCTTCCCGCCGGATAGCCTCTCTGCCCGCCTGGTCCAGAGCCGCGGCCGCGAGATCATCCATTTCAACCTTGGCGGTCATGCCGGTCGGTCGCCTTGCCACTTTTACCCGGTAGGAGTGCTTGTCCACCGTCACCCTAACTTCCTGGCGGCGGAGGATCATTCTACGAATGGTTTCCTGCCTGATGCCGAGACTCGTCGTTTCCGAAAAACAGGCAGCTATTACTTCCCTATCCACCCTGCCTGGGTGCATCAGAATTGAAACCGAAACGCCCTGCCGATTCTTTTTGCCCCAGTATAGCGTTTGGGTGACATCAAGTACGCCTTCCTGCTGCCGAATCTTGTCCAGGCCCCTGGCAATACTTTCAGGTGTTTGATCGTCCAACTCAAAGCTGAGTCTTGTGACCTGGTCTTCTTCCCAAAAGTCTTCATCTCCCTGCTGATTGACGCTACTGAAGACCATTGCCCGGAGCAGATTGGGGACACCGGGGAATTGTGTCGTACCAAAACCATAACCGCTTTGCTCCAGCCTCATCCCGGCCGGCATGACAGCCGTGGGCGCGAGATATTTGAGAATTGCCGCACCGGTTGGCGTTACCCGTTCGCCCTCCACACCATCATCATAAACTTCAAATCCTTCAAGCAGCAGGCTGACTGCCGGTGCCGGGACAGGCAAGACGCCGTGAGCACTATGAATGAGCCCTCTGCCAATCGGTACCCGCGACACGCTCCATGACTGGACGCCGCTAGCGTGAATGAGATGCGCAGCAAGCACAATATCTACAATTGAATCCCAGGCACCCACTTCATGGAAAGCTATCTCAGCAAGTGCCTTGCCATGCACTTTGGCTTCCGCCTCGGCAATGTATTTGAACAGCCTGAGCGCGGTCTCACGGGTAGGGACACTAAGCGCTGAGCGGGTGAGGATATCAACAATGTCACTGTAGGCACGATGATGATGGGCATGAGTGTCTGCAAGAACTCTGAACCTGGTGCCGGTGATGGTGCCGTCATTCTGAGTCCCGTGTTCAAGACGCACCAGATCCGGGAAGCCTGCAGACCTGAGCAGAGCCTGCAAGCCCTCCGCCAAGGTCGGGAAGCTGTCCAGCATTGCCCCGATAAACATATCACCAGAGCAGCCGCCCACCAGATCAAGATGAATATGCTGACTCATCGGCACGCCTTCTTCATGCTGTGTCTCGCGAGGGTTTGGTGATGGAGTCTAGTGTTTCGGCAACCTCTTCGGAAGTGCAGGTTCGGAAGTGCATGTTCGGAAATGCAGGTTCAGAAGTGCATGTGCTGGTTTAGCCTCGTACCGGGCAAGACCAGTTTCTGGATGCTAAACTGCCAAAAAAGACAAAGGAGAATTGCTCTATGGGTAAGGATGATAAGCCTGTTTTTCATCAAACGCTATGCGAAGCAGATATAGATTGGCTCTTTTGTGTGGAGTTGAATGCCTGCAAAGATTTCCGCACCTGGGTGGGTGCTCAACTGTTTAGCGGCCCTCCCGATTTTGAACATAGGCAGGCATGGCGATCCGTTAGCAATGCGCAGGGTGAATCAGACCTGGTGTGGCTAGTCAATAGCCCGTCCCAGGGTCCTCTCATGGGGTTTATTGAAAATAAAATCAACGCTCCAGCACAGCCCGAGCAATATCAACGATATGTAGCAAGGGCTGATCAATATCTGGAAGATGGCTATGCACGAGCCTATCAAATCGCGCTCCTGGCACCAGAGAAATACACTTCCACCGAATCCGATGCCTATCCTGTAAAAATCACCTATGAATCAGTGGTGCGCTGGTTGGCATCCCGGACTGATGAAAGATCGGTATATTTGAAATCTCTGTATGAGAATGCCGTCAACAAGACCAAAGCACCCCTGGAACAGGATTCGGAGATAGCTGCCTGGCGCTATCAGGTATGGGAACTGGGACAGGCTGAATTCCCGGCACTGGGTATTCGGGACCCCAGTGATGAACGGGGGACTGACTATTGGGTTTTTATCTATTTTCCAAAATACACACTTATCTATAAGACCTATAGAAAGCAAGGTAAGTACACAAGTAGTGTGGTGGACCTGCAACTCTCTGGCAGGGGTGATGATGTGGAAAAATTACAGGCTGAGTATGCACAAGCCTTGGCAGGTGAAAAAATTAGTCTTGAAAAAACTGGGAAGTCGGCATCTTTCAGACTTCAGGTGCCACTGGTTAAGCCGCCCCTATTTGACAAAGAGAGGGTGAGAGAAGCGCTGACTGCCGCGCAGTATCTGAAAACCTGGTGGGACCAGGCAAGCAACTTCTAGCCGAGGAGTCTATGGGTGGGACCGCACAAATCAGCGATGGGTATATGGTAACTACAAGCATTCCTGCAAGGGCTACCGTCACAGCTCAGGCAGGCACTGGCACCACCCTGGTTCCTGCTCAGGGCGCGATACTCGTCACGGGTACAGCATTCGGCGGTGCGCTGGCTACATTTCCGAAATGGATACTTTTCCTAAAGCACGAAAAGGTGGTTTGTTCGTCCTAACCGCGCCCCTTATAACTCTCCTTGCTGTATTTCCCTTGCCGTTTTCACGGCATCATTCATTTTTTCTCAAAATCAAGAACCCGATCAATTTTAATAATGCCACCACGGCCTTTTCTGTCAAAGCGCATATAGCGGTTTTTGATTTTATAGCCCCATTGATTGACGTTTGTAAATCCATTTCGTTGCGCTATTTGCATGAGAAAATCTGCGGTTTCAAAATAAACACCACTCACTGAACTATCACCGATCACCATTACATAATGACTTCCTTTTTGCATATGTCTCTTTATTTGGCAAAAATGTTTCTCCATATCGGAAAAATATTTGAAAGCCACATAGGAATGTCTATGTCCATTTTTCTGATCAGTGTCAAAAACCTGTTGCAGGTTTTCATCTAATTTATTAATATGTAAAGAATTTTCGTGCGGGCGATAGTCTACAAACTTCGATTTCCCCATGTTTTTGTCACCGATGTATTTTTCTTTCTGGCTGTTTTGTTTTTTCTGTGTCTGCATGTCAAACCAATCGCCAACCCAAAACAATTCTACCATCTGGTTATAGATATAGTCGATCGCCTTGATATACGGCGGTGAAGTAATGGCCAAATCTATTTTCTCTCCTTCCAAGAATTTTTTGAGCGATGTCGTGCTAGACGAACGGACGTATTTCCTCCTTAATTTTGAATTAACTAATTCAGAGAAATCAGAAATCTTGCGCGTGAACATTTCAAGCCGTGACAAAAAAAGATTGTTGACTTCTTCCGGCTTTTTTATTTTTGTGTGAGACACATAAGTTTTTTGCGATTCATTGTCCGCGTTTGAAACTCTTCGGATAATTGAAGAAAAACAAATCATTAGAAAATCTTGGATGTCTTTGGTTTTCCTGTTTTTCCCGAACTTATCAGGGATTTCATTTATCAAGGATCTTATTATGGAAAGCTTGACAATGGCGTCCGGGGAGAACCAGCACCTTATAGTTTCGCACTCTGGCATAAATCTGCCCTTCTTCCCAGATCTAATGCCTTTGATTAGCCAATCGGAAATGTCGATCAAGCGATCCATGTCCAAGCGGGTTGTCTTGACTTTGGAAATCCATAGTGAAAGTGGATCAACGTCTACACCAATCACATTATGACCGGCTAACACCCCTTCAACTAAAGTAGTTCCCGATCCACAAAATGGATCCAAAATCGTTTGTTCTTTTTCCCCGTTTAAATATTTTTCAATAGCCCACCTAGGGATGTCGGGGATAAACTTCGCGGGATACTTGTGAAAACCATGGGTTTGTGTGGTTACATTTCTGGTGCTGATATTCAGGATTGATTTTCGTTCAATATCCTCTGGAATGGCACCTTTAACGTACATGGTAGCGAGAGGCTTGCTCATTTTTCAAGCAACACAATGCTTTCCCGTAGATAATTTTTCAACGGGAATAATTTACGTTTTTGTTGTGAACTGGTGGTCAAATGTCTGGTAACAAAAATGTTTTTTACCTTGAACCCGTTTTCTCTTGCAATATCGGCAATGAGAAAGTCAGTAGGAATAATGACGCCAGCATACGCGGAGTTGCCAACCACAACGCCAACGAACCCTCCACGAATTGTTTGAGCATGCAATTTATTGAACAGTGTATTCATGTCGTCAAAATATCCTCTAACCATGCTCGGAATTCTGGCATTCCAAAGCATCTCGGCATCAAACAACGAAATCAACTGTTCAATGTTTTCATTTTTATAAACAATCGGCTTGCGATCTATGGCATTTGTATTGGAACGAAACCCTGTTTTGCGAAGCTGGCGAAACTCCTCTTTGTTTTTCACAAAACCACCAAGCCACAAATCAACCTTGTGAATTTCAAAGTAATCGAAACAGTTACAATATGGAGGTGAAAAAAATGTAAATTGAATCTGATCGGAAAAGTATTCATCAAACTTCAGACAGCTCCCTTCAAATACTTTCGGTTTGTTCTCGCAAACTCCGAAATTATCTTCAATGTCTGTCAGAATGGTGCCAAGATGTCTTGCAAGTTTCCTTTTCACAAATTCGAATTTATCCTTTGGAAAGGTTTGTTTTTCCCAAATATTTTTCTCGATATTGATGTAGCCGCTCGCGGTTCTCTTCCTGTTTTTGTACTTAATGCCATTCCCTTCTTTTTTTATATTTGATGTTTCCTCAATGATTGAAAGCCATGCCACGAAAAAAAGGTTTCTGACCACCTCGCTCGCAATTTCCATTATGTGATTTTTTAGTTGCAACAGAGACTGGAGAATATCATCGTTGAACATCTTTCCTGCTAGTTCAAAAGAAGTCTCAAAACGTTCATTCGATTTTACAAGAGAGTGTATCTTCTCAATTTCACGCGATATGTTTTGAATATCGTCAAAACGATATTTTTCGTTTTCAACTCTCGCAACCAGAACCGATATCGGATTTGTGTCCATTCCGAATGAACACAAGTTGTGCGTTCGTGCTGCCATAAGAGTGGTCCCACTTCCAGAAAATGGATCAAAAACATTACCCGTGATGTTCAATTCGTCAATGAACGAGTTAACCAGACGGGTTGAATAGCCTTCGCGATACGGGAACCACCTCTGCACTGGGGTTTTATATGCATTTTGAAAATGCACTTGATCTGAAAAAGACGTTCCGTCAAACATGGGCAATCTGTTTTCCATCTCGCGAAATTTTTTTAATTGCTCCGCCTGCTGGTGTCCGATTGCCTCATCAAAGAAACCGTACTGTAAATCTGGTTCCGCAACCACTTTTTCAATCGGAAACTCTTCGAAAGCAGTTTTGTATGCGAATTCGTTAACGGACATTTGCTTGTCCCATAAATTTGTTTGCCCGGTGATAGTGTATGAATTCCAGCAACGGCATCTTGTTATCTGACCTGTTTTTAATAATATCACCAGAACTTGACTGAATCGCAGTTTTTAAATTTTGGTTTGCGATGTCATCAATGCGTTGAGACGTTATTACTCGATGGTCGTCCGCTAATGAAAAATAGCCGCGATCGAATGCAACATGACAATGTCGACAAAGACAAATGCCGTTGAGCATGTGTGATCTGTGCGGCGTACCTTCATCAGCAACGCTATCTGGTTTGATGTGTGCTGATTCGACAAAAATTTCTCCGATCACATCGCATTTCGGAACGGCACAAATATAGTTGTATTTTTTCTTAATCCTGATTGCCCAAGTAGCGTTTCTAATTCGCCTTGTGTTGTTGGCAAAACGTGGATTCTCACTGAGTATGTCCAATTCAGGCAACGCTGTTTCTTCTTGTTCTGAAATGGCGCCAATGAGCGGGTCAGTATAAATTTCGTTAGTAGTCGAATTTTCTATCGCTTGTCCTTGCGTCATTTCCCGGAAAATATTCTTGATGGTGTTTCGGAATGGTGATATTTCAATCAGGGGATTTTCTCTTATCCTTTGCCAATCCTCATCTTCCAGAGAAACATCAGGCGTGAAATTCCGCAACTCGTTCGCTAGTTCGGCATAGTTGCCTGTGTATACAAGATGTTCGTCGGATTCATGGAATAGACCGGAGTTAATTAAATCCGTTTTCCAATAAGACGCATTATCTCCAACCCGATTAGTTTTTCCATCAACCAGATTCGTGAATTCTTGTAGAGAAATTGCGCTGTTATTATCGAGCCTGTTCAACAGGAACCGTAAGGGCAATTCACCTTTTGCTGGATTGATGGTGTACTTCTGCTGCGAATCATTAAAGGCGTAGATTGCAAGGGAAATTGAGAGGGTCAATTCATAAATCTTCTTGGCCGCGACTGAATTTCCAATCTCGTGCAGTTCATTCCATAAACTACCGATCCTGGTCCACGTCAATGGACAAGTGTTGCCGTCTCGGATAAATCCATAACGTATCATCGCACGGATTTTCGTCTGCATTGTGGATGGCTGAATATCGCCCGTCCTCGAAAACTGCCTCATCAGTGGATTGTCGTCCCTGCCCCCGGACCAGCGAAAATTCTGATACTCCGGCTTTTCGCTCGCCCGAACCAGAGTTCGTACGGTCAGCAATTCCCCATAATTTGAACTACTACGGGAGTGAAACCAATCTCCATGAATAGATGCCACGACTTGTGCCTCTGCTTGCTATTTTTTAATCATATCATTTTCCCTGCATGGTCAACCAAACTAACGCGGATTCGGATAATAAGTGCAATTGGTGGGTGAGAGAAGCGCTGACTGCCGCGCAGTATTTAAAAACCTGGTGGGACCAGGCAAGCCACTCCTATCCGAGGAGTCTGTGGGTAGGACCGCACAAATCAGCGATGGGTATATGGTAACTACAGGCATTCCTGCAAGGGCTACCGTCACAGCTCAGGCAGGCACTGGCACCACCCTGGTTCCTGCTCAGGGCGCGGTACTCGTCACGGGCAAAGGAAAAATCGCCATAATCCGTTGCATACATCCGGGTGCGCAATACCTCAGGAATCGGCACCCCGTAGGGACAGGCGTCTTCACAGTCATTGCAAGCATGGCGACAATAGCTGGTGTCTGTCATCCGGGCGTAGCCTTCAAGTAGCCTGAGGTCAGCATCCGACACATCATCCGCGCCCGAGGCAACCAGATATTCATCTATCCGATCTGTCCCGGTCATTGACACGATGCTGGCATCCACATCAGGGTTGCTCAAAATCCATCTGAATGCCGCCTGGGCATAGGTGTGTCCTTCGGATTCGTAGGGGCGCATATCGTTCAGCCTTGCTCCTCGCAGTACCTTCATGGCGATAATGCCAAGGTCTTTGGTTTTGGCTTCTGCCATAGCGGCTGGCAGGCGTTGCTGGTTAGCGACCAGATCAAAAGAGCGGGTGAAGCGCTCATAGAAAGCAGGGTCCTCACCAAAATTGGTCGCCAGCAACAGCACATCAAACATATCCTGGCGGCTCGCATAGGCAACACATTCCGCCAGTTTTCCAGCATGACCGGACATGCCCGTGAAACGTATCTTGCCCTGCCGTCTTGCTAAGTCGACAAACTCAAACCACTCAGGGTTTTTGAGCCGTGCCAGATTATTCACCGCATGATTGAAGAAGATATCCACATAGTCCGTCTGCAAGCGGCGGAGACTCCCCTCCAGAGATCGCATCATCTCCTGCCGGGTATCGCCCGCACCTGCTACCGTTTTTGTCGCCAGATAAACCCGGTTCCGGTCGGCTTTTAATGCCTTGCCGAGCACTGTCTCTGAGCTACCCCGGGTGTAACTCTCTGCGGTATCAAAATAGTTGATTCCCCTGTCCAGAGCATGTCGCACCAGATATTCCTCACCGTGGCGTAGCCGGGACGAACCAAAGGATATGTCCGAAATCTCCAACTCAGTGCGACCGAGACGGGTATAATTATTGACGCCTGTGCTGTCTGCCGGGGCAGCGACAGCCCGGGACCTGATACCTGATACAAGCCCGGTGACGACGCCAAGGCTCAGTCTGGAAAGAAAAGTGCGACGGTTTACCTGCTTCATACTGCGTCTCTTGGAGGCACTAACCAGTGGAGTGTAATGCGTCGTCAACCGATTAGGAAGTACCTGTATAGGTCCACCACCCCCCG
>DKIG01000006.1:93877-138671 GCA_002454165.1 Gammaproteobacteria bacterium UBA6724 | reverse complement strand
ATGGCTATACAACGACAATGTCAACAGCCCGATGATGCGGGCCTGGCTGAAGGACAAGGGTCCGGTGGACGGCGAGGATCTGGAGCGGCACGACAAGTGGCTATGCATGATGTGGCCACGCTTGCAACTACTGCGGGAACTGCTTGCCGAGGACGGCGTGATTTTTGTCTCCATTGACGACAACGAGCAGCATCGTTTGCGGATGATGATGGATGAAATTTTTGGGGCGGAGAATTTTGTTGCTTCTTTTCTTTGGAAGAAAAAAGGAACCTCAACAAATGTAAAAGGTGCGACTGTGAGTGCCGTTGCTGATTATCAATTATGCTATCGTAAATCTGATAGTGGCTCCATAAATCCAAGGGTGAAATCGAAGGAATCCAGAAAACATCCCTATAATGATGACAAAGGGAATTATCGAACAGAAATAATAGAAAAGAAAAATGTTGGGACATATGAAAGAAACACTATGCAGTTCAAAATTCTTGGTGTGACTCCACGCGAAGGGAAAAGATGGCAGATTGGGGAAGGAACTGCGCGAGAATTAGAAAAGAAAAACAGATTTATTCTTGATAGCAGTATAGTCAAAAGAAAGATATATGATTTTGAAGATAAGGATACGACGTCTGCTAATCCATCTTACTTACCTGAAAGTTGTGAAAGTAGTGATATTGCGAATAAAACTCTCGTTAGCATATTAGGTAAATTTGATTTTGAAAATCCTAAACCTCATGAGTTGGTTTCTCATTTACTCAAACTGGCATGTAATGAAGACTCCATCGTCCTTGACTCATTCGCCGGTTCCGGCACTACCGCCCATGCCGTCCTCGCCCTTAATAAAGAAGACGGCGGCAAGCGCCAGTTTATTTTGGTGGAATGCGAAGACTACGCCGACAAGATCACCGCCGAGCGCGTCCGCCGTGTCATCAATGGCGTGCCAAAATCAAAAGACGAAAACTTGAAAAACGGATTGGGCGGCGGTTTCACCTATTGCACCCTGGGCGATGAAATCAGCATTGAAAAAATGCTCACCGGCAAGCACTTGCCGAATTATGAAACCCTGGCGCGGCATATTTTCTGGACCGCCACCGGGCAATCGGCAAATAAAATCCGCAAACAACGCGGCAAAGACGGCTTTTTCTTTGAGACGCCCGACCGCCTGTTCTATCTCATCTACGAACCGCACCTCACTTTCCTGCGAAGCGCCGACTCCGCCTTGAACAGCGACCGCGCCGAACGCATCGCCAATCAGACAAAGACAAAAAAGAAAACCGCGCTGGTATTCGCCACGCACAAATTCATGGGACAAAAAGAATTGACCGAGATGGACATCGTATTTTGCGGGTTGCCGTATGGGGGCTAGGCGGGTAGAATCAAGGGCCCAGGGGAGATTCAGCATGACCAACCGGAAGCGAGTTTCTTTCAAAATAGAAGGGCCTGATAAAAACAACCATCATTTGGAGTTGTCTGTTTTTGTGGAAAAAACTAAGCAATTCCTTGACCTTCTAAAAACCAGCGCAAAAGACAGCGGCGAAGACAACGCTGTCTTCCACGTTGTCCGCCTCTCCCATTCCAGCCCCGCAACCATAGAGTGCGAACGAGCGGGGCAAGATGCCTTGCCCGACATTGCTGCTTTTAATGACATCGTGAGAAATCTGAATTTCGTGGAGGATAGACAAACCCGCAACCTTTCCCATCCTGTTCTGTCCGCCATGGAAAAACTCGCTCAATTTAGTTCTAAAAAAATTGCGTGGGCTGAAATACAAACTATTTCCAGTGATGCCGATGAGGAACGTGTTTATAAATTGGATGGCCGTTTCAGAAATAATTTGCGCGAAGCAAGACACGCGGAGGAAAAGGTTATCAGCACGATTGACGGCAAACTTGAGCAGATTAACATTCACAACAACGCAAACACCTTCAGAATTTATACTACCTTGCCGCATATGCCTTCTGTTGCTTGCAAATTTCCGAAAGAGTTGATCGGGAAGGTGCAAGACGCTCTGGGGGCTTTTGTTTCTGTTTGGGGCGAATGTATTTATCGCCCGGATGCGGCGTTTCCTTACAAAATAGATGTTCGGGAAATGACGCCTCTGCCGCCAAGCGAAGAACTTCCTTCTCTGAGAGATCTTTTTGGAATTGCTCCCGATGCCACGGGAGATAAGACTTCCGAGCAATTCGTAAGAGAGCTGCGTGACGCATGGAGTAAAGATATTCAATGAAAGGAGATTTAATTTGTTGGGATTCATCTGTTTTAATTGATTGGCTCAAAGGAGACGAAAGCGACCTGAGCAGAATGAAAGATATTAAAACAGTGGTTGAAAGCATTGGGCGAGGCGATTGTAGGTTGGTCGTCTCCACCCCCGACGCTGTTCATGTTGCGACAGCAATTGTCAACAAAGCGAAATTCTTCCACACATTTGACAATACTTTACTATCCTTGGACGGAAAAAATGAAGTTGAGGGCCTCAAAATAACACCCTGCCATATTCAGGGAACAAGCGCTCCATTGTTTTAAACAGATTGACCGAATGCAACTCAAAAACTACCAGCAGGACACACTTGAAAAATTAGATCGTTGGTTGGATGCGATTAAAGCCGCACGACTGAAAAGTGAAAGGGCAACCGCAGCCCTGTTGAAAGAGGAAATTGATCTTCCCCAAGACCTGAAAAACTATCCGCGCACTGCCTGGCAAGATTTGAAAAAACAGGGCCTTCTGCCCCGCATTAAAAAAGACGGCGACAAGGAAACTCCCGACCACATCTCCCGCACTGCAACCTCTGGCGCGCCGATTCCGCATGTTTGCCTGAAGGTGCCGACCGGTGGTGGCAAGACATTACTCGGCGTTGTCGCGTTGGAGCGTATCAATCTGGACACCGGATTTGTTTTGTGGATTGTGCCGACGAAGGCGATTTACGATCAGACCATCGTGGCCTTCAAAAACCGCGAACATCCATACCGACAATATCTGGAGCGCATTTCTGGCGGCAGGGTCAAACTACTGCAAAAAGATGAACGATTTACCCGGCAGGATGTGAAAAATTATCTCTGCATCATGATGTTGATGTTGCCGTCCGCCAATCGACAAAAGAACAAAAATTTTCTAAAGATATTCCGTGACAGCGGCGGCTATACTTCTTTCTTCCCCGAACAGGATGATGCGAACGCAAACAACGAACTTGCGCAACAGCATCCCGACCTGGAGACACACACAAAGGAAGGAGGTGGCGGTGTCAAGCAGAGCCTAATCAACGCACTTAAACTGATTCGTCCCACCGTGATTTTGGATGAAGCGCATAAAGCCTACGGAAAAAATGACGAAAACAACAAGGAGTTTGTAAAGTCGGTCAATCGGCTCAACCCGCGCCTTGTTCTTGAACTATCCGCCACGCCTAAATTCGGCATCAGCAATATCCTGGTCAACATATCGGGAACGAAGTTGCAAGACGAGGAGATGATCAAACTGCCGATTATAATTCACAGTTTTGATAATTCCGATTGGCAAAACACCCTTGCTGCAACTCAACAAAAACTGAATAAACTGGAAGCAGAATCTCGCAAACTTAAAGCGAGGGAAAACCGTTATGTCCGCCCTATCGCTTTAGTGCGGGTGGAAAGAACCGGCAGCGCGCAAAGAGGGCAAGGAAGAATTCATTCGGACGATGTGCGGGAGTATTTGATACGCAGTCTTTCCGTGCCAGAAAATCAAATACGAATTCAATCATCAGAGCAGAAGGAACTGGCTGGCGAAGATTTGTTGAGCGAGTTGAGTCCGGTGCGCTGGATCATCACCAAAGACGCGCTTAAAGAGGGTTGGGATTGCGCTTTCGCCTATGTGCTTGCGCTGTTGGATAACACCACGGCGACCACCGCCATGACGCAGATGGTCGGGCGGGTGATGCGGCAACCCCAGGCGCGCAGGATAGCGAACAGCGAGGCACTAAACCGATGCGCTATCTACTGCTACAACCAAAAAGTTGGTGATGCCATTAAGGGTATCAAAGCCGGATTGGAAAAGGAGGGGCTGACCGGACTTGGCAATGAAATTCACGGCGTTGGCAACGGCGCCGCGTCGCAACCGGTTACCATCAGTCGTCGCAAACAATACAAAAAATTAAAAATCTTTCTCCCCCGAGTGTTGCACAAAGACAAAAACAAATGGCGAGAACTTGACTACGAGCGCGACATATTGAGCGCAATAGATTGGAACAAGATTGACGCAGGCGCGGCGATTTCTCTGGATGACAAAGACATCATGCAAGAGATAACCACCATGGTTGACTTACAAGGGGAGGGGGTTTTGTCGGAAGAAAAACTGGATACGGGAGAAGATATAACGCTTGAGTATTTTGCGCGGCGTTTGATTGACATTGTCCCTAATCCCTGGCAAGCGGCGCGCGCGACGGAGCGTTTTCTGCAACAACACAGGCGCAAAAAACATAGTGATGCAAAATTGCTGAGTAACCGGATTTACCTTGCGGAAGTTTTGCGGCACAGGGTCCAATCTGACATAGACGCCAAAGCCGAGACGGTGTTTCACGACAAGGTCGGGCGGAATGAAATCCGCTTTCATCTTGAGACTGATGAGCGATTGGACTATGAACTAAACAAATCTTTTGAGGTGTTTGTTTCCAGCAATGCGAGATCACTTCAAGGCGAACATGGCAACCCGATACAGCAGAGCCTTTTCGCGCCGATATATGAAAGTGATTTTAATACGCTGGAGCAAAACTTCGCGCTCTACCTGGAAACGAGCAAGGCGTTACATTGGTGGCATAGAATCGCCGCAAGGCAAGAATATTCACTGCAAGGCTGGCGACGGCATCGCGTCTATCCCGATTTCGTAGCGTGTAAAAAAGATGACGGCACGTTACTGATTTTGGAAACAAAGGGTGCGCACTTAAAAGCGAACGAGGATACGGAATACAAAAAAAAATTGCTTGAAACATTAGAGGATGCCTATGCGACCGCCCTTGACCGCGGGACGATGGAAGTAAGGGAACCGCCCGCTCAATTCAGAATGATGTTTGAAGATACCTGGCAAGAGAAGATGACTGAACTGGTTGCGGATAATCAGTAGCGTTTATTGAAATGAGAGCAGCGATGCCGCTACGGCGGACGGGTTAAATGTTATGTACACAGGAGGGATTACTATGTATTTATGTTTTCACATAAAAACTAACACACTCGAGAAATTCATTACACATTGGGCATCTAAATACAATTATAAATCAGAATACAAGTATGACAATAATATAAGGAAAAAGTTGACAGAGAAAAGGAGACGAGAATTATTTGAATGGAAAAACGGTTCTCGACTTTCATTAGCAAAATCAAAAAGTGTAAACAAAAATTACCCTTTTACTCCTTGTAGAAATATAGAAGAAAGATATCTAAACCATAAAAATCCTGGTGGAGCAATTTGGAATATTTTCTATCTTCACTGCTTGAAACCATCTAAGTGGCCAATGTACGATCAGCACACTCACCGAGCCATGATGTACATTAAAAATGGTCAAATATCTGAAATAGGTAATAAACAAAAAGCATACAAGATCTATAGAAAAGAATACATTCCTTTCATAAAAAAATGTTTTGGTGACATTGAACAGCGAAACATAGATAAAGCGTTATTCGCTTTCGGCAAATTTTTAAAAACAGCAAGCAAGTATATCTGACGGGTCTGGTGTTACTCTGTCATCGTCATTATCTAGCCATGACTATCGTGGCATGACCTTGTTCATCCAAGTCAAAGACGCTATGCCAGCATCCGCACCTCTCTCATCTAATTCCGCACCAAATACGTCTCAATGTCGGTGTTCACTTTGACCTTCTCGCTGAGGTTGATGAAGGTCGGCGCGGTTACTTTATGACCGGTCTCTAAAGTGGCTGGCTTGCCGCCACTGGAATAACGCCTGAGAGAGAAAAGAAACGACGAGAGGAGGGCGCCATCCCGCCCGCTCCCTTGCGATTAAAACTGATAAGTTTAAGATGCGGGGCAGATGAATCGCCCTGATGTAGCAAAGCCATGACACTCCGATTGTTTGATACCTATGAGCGCGAAGTCCGGCCCTTTGTGCCGCTTGATAATCGGGAAGTGGGTATCTATGCCTGCGGTCCGACGGTGTATAACTTCGTCCACATTGGCAACCTACGTACCTATCTATTTGAGGATCTGCTGAAGCGGGTTTTGTTTGCCAATGGGTATAAGGTGAACCATGTCATTAACATTACCGATGTAGGACACCTGACCTCCGATGCCGATACCGGAGAAGACAAGATGGAGGTTGGCGCCAGAAGAACCGGCATGAGCGCATGGGAACTGGCGGATTTTTATACTGCTGCATTTCAGGTGGACTTCACCAAACTCAATATTCTCCCGCCTGATATTTGGTGTCGGGCGACTGATCACATTGAAGAACAAATCGCGTTCATCAAAGATCTGGAAGACAAGGGTTACACCTATCAAACCTCTGACGGTATCTATTTTGATTCGCAGAAACTCGACGACTATGGGCACCTGGCACGCCTGGACATTGAAGGATTGAAAGCAGGCGCCAGGGTGGACCAGGGAGAACGACGAAGCGTGACCGATTTTGCGCTTTGGAAATTTTCTCCCCAGGAGGAGAAGCGACAAATGGAATGGGATAGTCCATGGGGGCGGGGTTTCCCCGGGTGGCACATAGAATGCTCTGCCATGTCGGTCAAATATCTGGGTGATTATTTTGATATACATTGCGGCGGTGAAGACCACATACCTATTCATCATACCAATGAAATTGCCCAGACGGAGGCGTCGCGAGGCACAAGGCTCGCCAACTTCTGGCTGCACGGTTATTTTTTGCAAATGGAAAATGCGAAGATGGCAAAGGCATCCGGTGAATTTGTCACCCTGGAGCGACTTATTGAGAAGGGATACACACCCTTGGTGTATCGTTACTTTTGTTTGACTGCCCATTATCGGTCTCAGATGTCTTTTAGTTGGGAAAACTTGAACGCTGCCCGGACGGCACTGGGACGACTCTATAGTGCTGCCTGGTCCTGGGGGGAGCCGGGGGAAGCATCAAAGATCTATCTGCAACGGTTTACTGACTGCCTCAATGATGATCTCAACATGCCTAGAGCCTTGGCGATTCTCTGGGAACTGGTCAAGTCCGACGAGCCAGATCCGGTCAAAAAGGCAACTCTGCTAGTTTGGGATGAAATTCTAGCGCTGGATATTCAGGCATGGCGCCCGGATTCGCTTGAGATTCCGGAGCAGGTGAATGAACTGGTACGACAGCGGGAAGCCGCTAGGGAGAACCAAGATTGGCAGGGAGCGGATAAATTACGCGAGCAGATCGCTAGATTGGGTTTCACGCTTGAGGATGGACGGGACGGCACACGGCTCAAAAGATCTGAAAATGTCTAAGTTCTCCAAGCAACTAAAAAAAGAGTCGCGGGAGTAAAGCAGTATGAACCCAGAGTCCGGAGTCACTCTTGGCTACTTAACGACGAATTCCGTCAAGCACGAAACTCGTTTCTTCCCGCAACTTGCAGCGATTCAAGAGAAGCAGCAAACAAAGCTCTGCATCGGTCTGGACCCAGATCTGGCGCAGATGCCAGCCTGTATTGAACAGAGCATCTTTGAGTTCAACAAAGCTATCATTGACGCCACTCATGATCTTGTGTGTTGTTACAAACCCCAGATTGCACACTATGCTGCCCTGGGGGCGGAAGATGCTTTGCAGGAGACCATTGAGTATATCAAGCGCAAGAACGTGCCGATTCTGCTTGATGCCAAGCGCGGCGACATCAGCAGCAGTGCACAAAAATATGCCGATGAAATATTTGGCCGTTATAAGGCGGATGCCGTGACCATCAACCCCTATCTTGGTCTGGATGCCATGCAACCCTTTCTTGATTATTCAGACAAGGGAATATTCATCCTCTGCCGTACATCAAACCCTGGCAGCGCAGACATACAAGACCTAAGACTGGCGGATGGCAGAAAACTCTACGAGCATATTGCCACTGAAGCGGCAGGCAAATGGAACCAGTCTGGCAATACAGGTCTGGTGGTCGGTGCCACCTATCCAGAAGATATGCGCCGGATTCGGGAAATCTGTGGTGATATGACGCTACTCTTGCCAGGCGTCGGCGCACAAGGGGCTGATATTAAAAAACTCATGGCAGCAGGGCAGGGCGGCGGCATGCTGGTATCATCTTCTCGGGCAATTATTTTTGCAGGAAAGGATGATGACTTCGCCGAGAAATCGAGGGAAGTCGCAACAAAGACACGGGATCATTTAAATAGTTGTTTCACCACGGCGGCGGATAGTCCAGAATAATCACCAATAGGAGGTGCTGATGATGATGTTTCGTTGCCTATGTTTAATGCTCAGTCTTTCTCCGGTTTTCGTATGGGCAGACTGGATTGTTGACGAGGCGCAATCTCATGTCGGCTTCGCCTCAGTAAAGAATGAAATCATTGCCGAGAATCATCATTTCACACGGGTGACTGGCAAGGTCAATCGTGATGGACAGGCTGATATTAAAATTGAACTTGCCAGTGTGGAAACGATCATTCCCATCCGTAATGATCGTATGCGTAAACTTTTATTTGAAGTAGAGCGGTATCCGATAGCAAGTGTGAGCAGTCGGTTGCAACTTGATGCAATGACCGTGCTTGCTGTTGGCGAGAGTAAAACTATCACCCTGGAGATGATGCTTAATCTCCACGGCGATCAGTTGTTGAAATCGGTACCTGTCAGAGTAACCCGCACGGGACAAACCAATTTTGAAGTATCCAGTCTTGGTCCGATTTTGATTCATGCTGAGCAGTTTTCACTAACGGCAGGTATTGCAAGGCTAAAAGAAATTGCCGGATTACAATCAATAGATCTGATGGTACCGGTGAGTTTTCACCTGAGATTTGTCCAGTCTGCCGACCAGGACTAGTAGTCAATATCAACTTCTGCCCAGACGGGGCAATGATCTGACGGCTTCTCCATGCCGCGAATCTCGTAGTCCATCCCACTGTCATTGCTGAGGGGTAGGGCGGCATCTGATGCTAGGACCAAATCAATACGCAGCCCGCGTTTCGGATCATCTTCAAAACCGCGACTACGGTAGTCAAACCAACTAAACAGGTCGTCAACCTCTGGATGATGGTGGCGATAAACATCATTCAAACCCCAGTCGGTCAATCCAGCAATCCATTCTCTTTCTTCAGGTAGAAAGCAGGTTTTACCTTCCTTTAGCCATCTTTTCCTGTTGCTTTCGCCTATGCCGATATCTTGCTCAGTCGGTGCGATATTCATGTCTCCAATGATCCAGAGAAGTTCTTCAGGGGAATGATTGCTGACCAAATGCTGCGCCAGGTCCGCATAGAATTTTTCCTTAGCGGGGAACTTAACCGGATGACTTCTATTTTCACCCTGGGGGAAGTAACCATTGATGATGGTAAAGGGCTGTCCGGATTGTGTCTTAAAGGTGCCGCTGATAAACCGCTTCTGGCTAACTTCTGTATCTTCGGAAAAACCTTTAATTATCTGAACCGGCGTCGTCTTGTAGAGGAGGGCAACGCCATAGTGTGTCTTTTGACCATGAAATGCTGCCTGATAACCCAAAGATTCAATTTGTTCCAGAGGAAAATCCTCATCGGTGACTTTCGTTTCCTGCAAGCCAATAAAATCAGGCTGATATTTTTCGATAACTGCTTCAAGTTGATGTAAACGAGCACGAATACTATTGACATTGAATGAAACAATTTTCATTTATAAATCAACAATGTCTTTGTGTTGACAATCAGATGGAGCGGTTGACCAGATCAACATTTATTTACGTTTCCCTTTGATGAAGTCCCGGACCTTATCCATCAGAGTTTCGTATTTGTAATCGGTAAATTCTCCAGCATCAAAATACATGCCATGCTCCTCACAGATTTCGTACCAGATGTGAGGTTGATCTGGGTCGGCGATCTTGTCCATTTTCTTGCCGCACTTAGGGCAATTGATGTCCACGACTTTGTTGTATTCCTTGCCGATATCAGGATCGCCGCTATCAACAAACTCGGACATCCACTTGGATTTAAGCATTGCTGCCTCGCCGAGATCAAACCAGATACCTTTACAATTAGTGCATCGATCTATCATCATATCTCTGCCGTAGGTTACTTCTTCCATAGTCGCATCGCATTTGGGACATTGCATCATGATTGTCTCCTTCGGTCATCAGGATCTGCACAGGCTCAGCCAGGCGGAATTATACCGCTTCTGCCGACGGGTTGCATGACTTATGAAGGGGTACAACCGCCCATCCTACACACGAGCCTGCATAAGTACCTAAGTAGTCACCTAAGTAGACACCTAAGTAGTCACCTAAGGATGTATGCCGAACTCGCCCACGAGAATTACGCGTTAAAAGATCTCATCAAGAAAAATCTCTGAGGCTACTGGACAAGCCTATCAATTCATTTCAATGGAGGGTGGACGTCAATAGATATTTCTGCGGTCGTTATCAACCAGTTCATTCAGCAGAAAGATTAGCTACAAGGCAGAGAAAAGGTGGGCTCAACCTTCATTGTTGATTGCCATGCCGTGTAATGTACGGCGTGTTTACTTTGACGCTAGACCCCAGATGCGATTCTATATACAATCGTGTATGCGTATAATGTATATTATGTTAAATTAAACCTGTACGGCAGAATCGCGTGACTGTATAAGCTCAGATACCTTTGGCACTCCGATCCAGAAGGAGAGCCATGCAATATCACCATGTCGGATACCGAATAAAAGGCTTCTGTAATCTATCCTGTACCCTGTCTCCTGTTTGGAATTCACTCACCTGAGTACCGGTCTGCGGCACTACACCGGACACCTCCACGCCAAGCGGATGAGGCGGCCGATGGCCCAATGCTTCACCGAACCCCATCACACATTTCCAATCAATCTGATTGACGCCGGCCGCCTTGACGGACAGGAGAAGTTGCTTCGCGTCGGGACTGGGCACTTTTCCAGCTCAACCATCTCAACCTCGTCCAAGGAACCAAATGCTAGGTATTGGGCTGCTCGCATCTTAGGTTCTCTTGACTATATTCAACAGGGGTCACAAGGCTACGAGGCACTCAGCAATGCTTTTCACTATCCGGTCTGCTCTTGTGTAAACGTCCTTGTGGGAGGCGCCTGGTTTGTAGATCTGTGATCCGATGCCGAACCCCGATGTACCGGCCTTGAGCCAATCCATGTATCCACCATCACCAAAGCCACCAACCGCGATTATTTTCGTCTCGGTCGGTAGCACCGCTCGCAGTGCCGTAACATGATGGGCAGGAACGCTACTTGCAGGAAATAACTTTAGATGTCGTGCCCCCATGCTTGTAGCAAGAAGTGCTTCGGTGGCAGTGAAAACGCCTGGTATTGCGATCACACCCTGTATTTGATTCGCTTGTTGAAGCACCTGCGTGTCAACATTTGGTGCCACAACTATTTCTCCGCCGGCGGCAATCACAGGCTCAATTTGCCGCGGGTCCAGAAGGGTACCAGCACCGATTACACAAGTGCTTCCAAAAAAGTTTCGCAAAAGTTCAATGCTGACCAGCGGTCTGGGTGAATTGAGTGGCACCTCAATGATTCGAACGCCTGCACGATACAGCGCATCCCCAATGGCAACGGCATCCTGTGGTGTCAGGCCACGCAGAATGGCCACGACGGGGCACTCCTGAATGAATTGATCAATGCGTAACATGGTTATCCATACTGACATTAAGATCAAAAATTGAGGCTAGTCCCGCCAGAGACGCCTGTTGCCCGTCAACAGTTATGCACTTGGTTTTGAAATGAGTGCAAGCTAGTTCGTATTGATCTGTTAGGGATTTAGCACCAACAATGGTCACCAAATCTATCGTCTTTCCCATTGTCCTGGAAATCTGAAGTGCTCTGCTAACATCCGTTCCCACAATAAGACCCGACAGAAAGCCTGTAGCGGATTCTCCAGAAAGATCACCTGATAGTTTGCGAGATCGCACTTGAAAGAGTTGATGCAGCAAATCCGCATGATCATGTTTGCCGCTTTCTTTGATGCCTCGTCGTAACGATGTCGCATCAACACTTCGTGTGGCGACCGTTTCTTTTACGAGTACGCTCTCTGTAAGCGACTCAAACAACTCACCCGCAAGCGACGTCAAGAAAACGTTGATTCTACCCTCCTCTATCCACACCCATTTCGTATGTGTGCCACAGAGACAAAGCAACTGCATCCCATAGCGAATCTTGTCGAGCACCTTGATCGTACCAACGATCTGGGTTTCTTCTCCTCTGAGATAATCGGGTGCTATGAGTGGGTTTGTGCAAGATAGTCCAGGCACAATATGCGCGCTTATGCCATTAACAGATGCCGACTGTGATGCTTGACCGATTTCCGTCCAGTCCATCGGGCATTGGTGATGAGGTACCTCGACCAGCCCCAACGACGAGCCGACCATGCCACACAGATAAACGGCTTCAATGTTTCGGTATTCTTCCCAAGACGAAAGCAGCTGCGTGATGATCTCGCTCGCACCTGACTTTAATTGACCGACGCCGGGACCGACCGTCGTGTCAATGATTTTACCACCAACGACACAAAATAGACGCAGATTGCTCGTTCCCCAGTCGCCCAGGACAAATGATGTCGGTTTCTCTACCATCTGCGGCAATAGGCGTTTGCCATTACTGGTGTCAAGTGTTGAATTTGCATGAAATCATTGCCCAACTAACCCATTTCAACCTGGTTTCGCTGTTTTTCCAGTATTGCTTGTGCTTCGGACATAGAAACACTAGAGGCTGGAGTAAGGATGGTGCCCAAAACCCCGACCACCAAGGAAGCACCGACAGACGGGAGAATCGGATTGCCAAACTCCGCCAATAAGGAGTTGCTAGCAATGACTGTGAGCGATGTAGCGGATCCCGCGAACAACGCGCCCAAGGCGCCATAGCGATTGAATCGTGGCCAGTATTTACCCAAGAGGCCGCAAACAAACAATCCAGACATTACGGTGGATATCATTGACGTAATATAGCCAATAATATCATTCGACAGTTGTGCTAGTAAGAGTGCTACGACAATAATCAATGCGAGCCCTACTCTTGAACTCGCGATTATATTGCCAGTGATGTTCAGGCGACGCTCAAAGGGTGATGAAAGATCTCGTAGCAATATTGTGACCGCCACCACGGCATCGGAGCTAGCACTTGACATGGTTGCGGACAGTCCAGCAACGAGAACGATAATTCCTACCGTTACGGGTAGCACGGTGATGGCGAGATATGGAAATGCAAAAGATGCTTCATCAAGTGTTGGATTGATGGCATATGCAGCCATGCCGATGATGGCCGGAATAATGGAGAAAGCGAGGTAAAGCCCACCAGACGCTACAAATGATTTTCGAACTGTAGAAACGCTTTTTCCAGAGTAAATGCGTTGTCGATATGACGGGGTAGCCATGATGCCGACCAAGATCACAATTGATAATGACACTGCGGGAAGGATACCAATTTTTTCGACGGACAAGAATTTGCCGTTGGAATCAAGTTGTGCCGCGATGAGTGCATCCCATCCGCCGACAATCTGAACGGCAAGTACAGCCATGAGCAAAAAGCCGATGAACAAGACCACCGCTTGAATGGTGTCTGTCCAAACAACAGCAACATACCCCCCAAGGATCACATAAATACCAAAAGCGAATGCAACAATGATTTTTGCGAGGTTGAGATCAATGCCTGTAATCCAACCTAGGTAGAGGGCTCCACCAATTATGTGAGCAGCAAGCCATCCGACACTCGCAACAAAAATAAGAATCGCCACACTCCCCTTGACCAGCGCATCTGCACCGACGTAATAAGAGATCTCTTCGCTCATCGTGACAAACTTGAAGCGTCGAACTGGCGCGTACATATACGCGAGGAGCAAGATGCCAATGGCTCCACCAATTCCATACAAGGTCCCTGCCCAGCCGTTAGTGTACGCGAAACCAACTGCACCCATGGACGAACCGGTACCGACCATGGTCGCCACTGTAGTTCCGAGTGTTAGAAATCCAGCCACTTGACGGCCACCAAGGAGAAAGTCCTGGCCCGATTCGTTCGCCTTTGATACCCACCAACTTAGAGCAATCATAAAGACGACGTAAGCAACGAAAACAAATAGAAATAGCGTCGGATTCATTGGTGATCAGTGGCTCAGACTTAGCCGTTGCTAAATTGGGTCTTTGAAGCAGACCAAGCCGACTTCAACTTTGCAGTCAACGACAAGATTGCAGACGGAGCATATTCTCGCTGGTGGATGTGCGCCAAACACATCCTTGAATACTTTGTTAAACGATTGGAAGTAGCGAGAATCTGTCAGAATGACAGTGACATGCACGACGTCTTCGACTGTGTATCCAGCCTCGTTGACGATATCAAGGCAATTTGCGAGCGCAAGTTGGGACTGTTCCATAATGCTACCCTCCACCACTTCGCCATCAATCATTGGTGTTTGACCTGAAACGTACAACCAGCCAGCGACCTCCACAGCACGCGAAAATGGCAGGTGCTGACCACCAGCACCCTTAGACCCGTTTGCGCCTATTCTTCTCAATTCTCTATCCTGTCTGCTGCTCGTTAGATTCGTGAGGCCGTGCGGGAGTTAGCATGCGACCGTTTCTATTCATTACCCCCTTGTCTGGTTCATAGGTTATCTCGCCATTGACCCAGACAGAGTGCACACCTAGCGCCGGCTTGAAGGGCTCTTTGTAAGTTGCCAAATCCATAATTGTATTTGGATCAAACAGGACAATGTCGGCATAGTTGCCTTCCGCAATAACGCCGCGTTTAGCAAGTTTAAATTTTTTCGCTGGCAATGATGTCATCTTTCGAATGGCATCCTCTAGCGAGAAGAGCGACTTCTCCCGTCTGTAACGCCCAAGTACACGTGGAAAAGTACCCCACAACCGTGGATGCGGATGTTCATCATTCGGTAAACCGTCGGAACCGATCATACAATCCGGATACGCGAGCACACGTTCTACATCTTCCTCACTCATATTGTGATAAACAGCACCCGCGGGTTGAAGCCGCTTGGCTGCCTCTGTCTTAGAGATTTGCCATTTTTTGGCTATTGCATCAATAGTTTGTCGTGCTTCTTCGGGATGAGGTTCGGACCAAGTTATGAAAATATCGTAATCATCGGTCACTTGATCAATGTCAAGCGTGCTTGATGACGCAGCGTAGGGGTAGCAATCGCAGGCGACTTCTTGCTGTTTTGATGCGCTACTCATGTGACTTAATGTTTCGCTAGAACGTCCCCAATTTCGTGTTCCCGCGCATTTGAAGTGTGATATCACTACTGATATGTCTGCTTCCCTCCCGACAACAAATGCCTCATCCATTGCTTCAAGTATGTGATCGTGTTCGTCACGAAGATGTGTGGTGTATATGCCATTATGATTTTTGACGATTCTTGCCAATTGCAATACCTCGTCAGTGGTTGACTGCTTGGCTGTAGCGTAGGCGAGTCCTGTGCTCATACCTATGGCGCCTTGTTCAAGGGCCTTATCTAAAATATCGCACATGCGTGAGACTTCAGCATCGGTTGCTGCTCGGTCCAGCGAATCCATCGTCGCTATTCTGAGACATGTGTGTCCGACCAACGCAGCTACATTTGTTGCCGGTCTTGCTTGATACACGGCGTCTGCATACTTTTGCACGCTGTCAAACGCGAAGTCGAATCGGTTACCTAGTATGTTCATCGGGTCTGGTGGTGCTGTATCAAGCGTAACTGGACTCGCGCTTATTCCACAGTTTCCGACAACTACGCTTGTCACTCCCTGAGATACTTTTGCCAGCATATCGGGATCTTTTAATACTTGAATATCATCATGTGTATGGACGTCTATGAAGCCGGGTGACAGACACAAACCCTTGGCGTCAATCTCAGTGCAACCACACGGGCCCACATCACCTACTTGCGAAATCCTGTCGCCAGCGATAGCCAAATCAGAAACGAATCCGCTACCCCCATTGCCATCAATGATGGTCGCGTTGCGAATGACACAATCGATATTGCGATCATGCATTCTTTCAATTGTGGAGTCTGGGAGTGAAGAGATTGTTTTGCCCTCCGGGTGAGATAATGACTGGTCGGAAAGTATTCGGTTAGCGGTTCCTTGAAAAAGAGGCCGACGATAGACGTCACATCACGATTGGGGGCAGTGCTACGCGTCTACCATCGGCCCCGGGACAGGTTTTCTTCTGCACCACCTGTTAGAAATTATACCGTGCTCCGAATACAATTCTACGATTCAGATCAAGGGTGCCGTAGGGTAAGAAACCCGCACTTGGTACAAACGCTTGCCAATCCACATCTTCATCCGCGAGATTCAATACTTGTAGTTGTAGCTGAATATTGTCGGTAACGGCAAAGTTAGCCGCTAAATCGACCTGACCAAAATCATTGGTAAATCGCGGCAAGGCGAAGTCATCACTAAATGCTGACAGATACTGTTCACGCCAAGAGTAGTTCAACCTCACATCAAGACGACCATCGTCAAAGTACAAGGACGTGTTGAAGCTACTGCCCGACAAGCCAGGTAGTCCGTCGGCACGAATGTCACCGTCAATACCAAAATCGGCTTGGCTGTCTGTGAAGGTCGCGTTAAACAAAAAACCAAATTTATTCAACACTTCATTATCGAAAAATGAAAATGGTTTCTGGAATGACAACTCCAATCCTTTGATAGTAGCTGATGCGGCATTATCTGGAACATTGAAGGCAATAGGACCGGTCACCAACTCTGTGCCTACCTGAGGTAGGAAGGTCCGGATTTCGGTAGAAATCTCCGTGCCAATGAGGTTTGTAATGTCTTTGTAGAATAGGTTTACAGCCAGCAACCCCGCATCTTCAAAGTACCACTCAACACCGAAGTCCACATTGTCGGAGACTAATGGTTGCAGCTCTGGGTTGCCTCGATTACCACTGCCCAATGTTGTTGCATCTGGGACAAAAATCGACTCTGCTGGACTTAAGTTACGCAAATTGGCTCGAGTTAGCGTCTGTGAATACGCCGCTCTCAAGAGCAAATCGTCGCTAAGCGCATATCGAAGGCTCAGGCTTGGTAAGAACTCCGTGTAACTGTTGTCAATTGAGACAGGCGTTATGCGTTCGTTCACTCGATCCTGATTCTCGACAATTGACCCAAGGGAAGTCTGTTCGGTTCGAACCAGTCTCACGCCTGCATTCAGCGACATCGGTCCAATCTCAAAGTTTGCTTCAACGTAGGCATTGAACGTGTCTTCGGTGACATTGTACGAACGTGATGCGCCGCGACCCGGACGATTGTCAATAGACGTGCCTGGAATCGTCTGACTATCTACGCCGCTGAAACCGCTCGGGAAATAGACCTGAATAAATAGATCGGGGTCAACCGTGAATATATTGTTGCCACTGTATACATCCGAAGATCCGTCAACTTTGAATGGAACAAGCGTCGATACAGCATCAAAGCCAGGAATATCGTTCGGTAACACGTCACGACGAAGCCGGAATTCTTGGGCTTTTACATCTTTTTCACGAGTGCTATAGCGAAATCCGAAGTTCACATCCGTTAGTCCATCTGTATCTGTAAAGATTCGTCGGAAATCCAATTTCAGGGTTCCAACCTCGTCTTTGTCAACGGTTGGACGGAAAATTAAGACGTTGAGCGTGAAATCCTCTGGGTTACTCCGTAGATCCGTAAACGGTGTTGTGAAATCAATGAACTTGCCTTTCTGTTGGTAGGTCAGGTATGCCGACGGACCGACCGGTACTGCGCCGGTCGCATCATTGGCTCTAAAAGAAAGTAGCGAATGCGCACGATCTGCCGATCGACTTGAGAATCCAAGATACGGCGTGATCGTCCAGTTTTCTATCTGATTGAAATCTACCGATGCCGATATTTGAAAAAATTCGTCATCAATATCTGTGAGACGACTGCTGGGGCGCATCTGGATACCTTCGAACGTGCCGCGTGTTACAAGGCCGTTTTCGACCAGCAACGGATTGGCAGGATCATCCAACACGGCGGCAACAGCACCACCCTCAAGGACCAGGTCAGGACGAACGGCATTTCGTTCGTTGCTCAATTCTGCATAGATGACGGAGATATTAAACTCGACATCGTCCGACGGCCTGAATTGAAGATCCAATGTACCAGCAACATTATCGCGCTCTTCAACGAATGAAAAGACCCGCGGCGTACGCCATGTCAGCGCGTTAGCCTCGGCTATGGGGGTCCTTCCTGTGCAAGTTGCGGTTCCGGCGTCTGCGGTGGAACAAACATTGTTAGTGATTGATCGCAATGGATGCCAGGTGCCACCCTCAATGCTATTCGTGCGAAATGTACCTTTCGAGTATGCAATTGCAGCACCGATCCCAATACGATCGTCAAGGTTGTTGGTAAACGTGAAGAATAAACGAGGGTCGGTTTCTTCCGTGACATCACTGTAGTTGCCCTGCGCGGAGGCGGAGAACATCAACCCGTCAAAGTCCAGCGGTTTTGGAGTGGACAGCTGTACAACGCCCGCCATGCCGCCTTCGGTCAGGCCGGCTCGTGCCGACTTCGTTACCGTCACGTTGGAGAAGAGTTCTGCCGGTAACAATTCAAAATTGAACTCACGGCCACCACCATTTCCGCCCAGTCGACCATTGATGTTTTGATCTGATCCGTTGCCAAGCGCCGTCAAGCGATTGATTTCAACCCTCGTGTATTGCGGCTCAAGACCACGCAGGTTGATTGCTTCGCCCTCCCCTTGCGGGTTTCGGTTCAGCGTCACGCCAGGCACTCGCTGTAGAGCTTCGGCAATATTGAGGTCCGGAAACTTACCGAGGTCTTCAGCATTGATTGAATCACTAAAGCCTTGAGCATTACGTTTCTGGTCAATTGAACGTTTAAGGCTACCAACAAAGCCCTTGACAACAATTTCTTCAATAACGTCGGCACCGGATTGCTGAGCGTTGACAATACTTGTCGAGAACAAAACACCGCTCAACACAAGCACAAACTTTCTAATATTTAGGCTCATGATCATCCCCTCCAGTAAGAAACTATCATACTAAAATACTAATTAAAAGAGTTTATATCATACAGGAGTCAAACAAAGCAACCACTTTGTAAGAAATTTTCAGAATTAATTTGAGCCCAATGTTGCCCAATTGCAGCCTTATTTGACGAACTGGGGCTCTGTATCGGTAGTTATGAGAGGGTCTGCTTTGAGGCATTCCTGGGTTGAATTGAAGATCACAATCGGTGCCGCCGCGGTTTGCAGTTAATGCCGGGTTAGTCCCCAAGAGGCAGGCGCGCGTGGCCCTGTCGGTGCTGATCAACCATCTGCTTCAGCCGCCTTAAATTCTCGCGTGTTTTTCGACGATTTCTGACCGCAATCTCCGTGACAAGTACGTCAATCACAGCAAGCATGACGTAACGTGCTGCTGTCGGTTTGAAAATGTAATCGTCTTCACGAATTTTGAAGGGCAAGTTAATTTGAGCTATCTTAGCGAGCGGCGTCTTAGCACGCGTTATGGAGATAACAGATGCGCCATACTGGGCGGCAATTTCGGCGGCTTCGCAAACATCAGGGCTACTACCACTCATTGAAATACCAATTACTAAATCTTTCTTCTTAACTGTTGACGCTGTCATACGCATAAGTAGAGGATCCGAGTAAGCTGTTGCCACTACGCCTAGCCTAAATAGACGATATTGCAGTTCTATAGCCATTATCGTGCTTGATCCGCCAACACCAAATATCAGTACTTGGTTTGCGACCGTGAATAACCGCAAACATTCATCCAGCATGTCCTGAGTGATGAGATCGGCATTTAGTTTTAATGACCGATGGATGGCTTCGTAAACACCGTTAATCCCGGTGGGTTTGGTAGGAACGTCTGTTAGGAATCGTTCGCCGACAGCAACCGACTTCGCAAGTTGCATTTTCAAATCACGCACATTCTTGCAGTCTAACGCCTTTGCTAGACGCGTTACCGTTGCATCACTAACGTCCGCTTTGGCGGATAACTCCGAAATACTAGCGCGAGATGCAAAATCGAGATCGTCAAGAATCGTTTGTGCGATTTTTTGCTCCGCTTTTCGGAGTTGCGAAAAGTTCTCGGTAATTTTGGCAACAACGTCAATACGATAGGTCATTTAATGTCTCGCGTACTTTTAAGCTCAAAGCATACTGGTTAACTCTACTTTCTGGAAGAGTATTAGAAATAATCTAAATAGATAAACTAGGTATGATATATAGTTTCATCTCATACATCTATATTTCTGATTGAGGTATGGAAAAAACAACTATCGGTGTCGCTCGGTTTGTGCCACTAAGATATCGAAATGCGCGTTGGCGCAATCCACTTTATACTCGGACGACCTAGTCAATGACCCACCTGCCAAATTCATATACACGAGATCTTTGCTCCGGGACCATGAGTATACTCTCTGGAGATATTTGCCTACCAACAGCAATCCTCTCTTTGTCAAAGCTCAACGCTAACATTGCTTGGATGCAAGAATTCGCCGATAGCAATGGTGTAAAACTATCGCCCCACGGCAAGACAACAATGTGCCCGACCATCTTCGACAAGCAGCTCAATGCTGGTGCCTGGGCTATGACGCTGGCAACCGCGGCACAAGTTACTGTTGCCGCCAATCACGGTGTAGAGCGCGTGATTCTTGCGAACCAGCTTGTCGGATTTGGAAACATGTCCACCGTGTCCATGCACCTAGATGCTATTGAGTTCTACTGCATCGTTGATTCAATTGACAACGTTACGCAACTGGCCAACTTCTACCAGAACAAGAATCAGCAAATTCAGGTACTAATAGAAATCGGCGTCGGTCACGGTAGAACAGGATGTCGTACAACTGCTGAAGTATCTGCAATAGAGACGGCTATTTCTAAGTCCGACAACTTGCTGCTTGCAGGTATTGAAGTCTACGAAGGGGTCATTCACAACGGCGATGCGGAGTCTGATGTCACGTCTCTCCTCAATCGTGCGATTGACACGACCAAGACGCTCATCGCCCAAAATGCCTTTGACACCGATGAAATTATCCTGACTGGTGCTGGCTCAGCCTGGTATGACCAGGTCACAAAACAATTCACGACATCAAATCTTCCAGACAATGTGGTGCCCGTTATTCGACCGGGATCTTACGTGATTCATGATACGGGTATGTATGATGCCTTCCAGGATACTGTCCTTGATAGGAGTACTACGGCGAGAAAAATGCCTGGCAAACTGCAAAACTGTCTGGAAGTCGTGGCTTACGTTCAATCAATCCCGGAAGAAGGGTTGGCAATCATCGCTATGGGCAAGCGTGATATCGGCTTCTCGGATGGTCTCCCCTCTCCTGAGTGGCGCTTCAGAATAGGCAGCGACGCGCAACAGCCTGCGCTTCAACACTGGGAAGTGTTTGAGCTAATGGATCAACATACTTTCATGCGCACAAAATCCACTGACGATCTTAAAGTTGGTGACATGATCGGTTTCAGTGCCTCGCACCCTTGCCTTACCTGCGACAAATGGCGGGAATTTGTAATTGTCGACGACAATCTCTGTGTAATGGATCGATGGCCAACTTTTTTTTAAATTCATAAATTCGGACACAATTTTATGACAAATAATATTGAAAACTGCCTGTTCAGTGGCCCTGTAATTCCACTGATACAGGCAAAGGATCCTGGAGTTGCGGTGGACACCGCGGTTGCATTGTCATCCGGTGGATTGAGTGTCATTGAAGTTGTATTTAGAACCAATGAGGCCCTTGACTGCCTGAAACGTATAGCCAGCGATCTGCCGAATGTAATTGTGGGTGCCGGTACAATTTTGAATTCCTATCAGGCGAGCGTTGCTATTGATAGCGGTGCTCAATTTATTGTTTCGCCTGGGCTGAGCATCGGTGTAGTTGACACGGCGAAACGGCACGGTGTCGTTGTGTTTCCTGGGATCATGACACCCTCAGAGGCCATGCATGCGGAAGAGCTAAGTGTCTCCGTCGTGAAGTTTTTCCCAGCATCCACCGCTGGTGGTCCACCTGCTCTCAAAGCAATACACAGCATCCTACCGAATATGCGCTTCATACCAACCGGCGGAGTATCGGCGAGCAATCTCGGCGATTACTTAGCGCTTGATTGCGTGCTTGCCTGCGGTGGAAGTTGGCTTACGCCAACAGCGGCAACTGAGGCGAAGGATTACGAAAAGATTACGGCTCTAGCCGCAGAAGCCGTTCACATTGCAAACCAAACACGAGGGTAGCAGATGTCGGAATACATGACTTTCGGAGAA
Organism: Gammaproteobacteria bacterium UBA6724; assembly: GCA_002454165.1. Lineage (GTDB taxonomy): Bacteria > Pseudomonadota > Gammaproteobacteria > Pseudomonadales > Azotimanducaceae > UBA9659. The sequence continues at coordinate 116,350 of DKIG01000006.1, read as the reverse complement.
ATAATGCTCCGACTAAAGTCCCCAGGCCACGAACGCTTGTTCCAGTCGCCGCACTTGGAAGCAACTTTTGGTGGTGGCGAATCCAACGTCGCCGTTTCCTTAGCTAATTATGGTCTTGATGCGGGTTTCATAACCGCGCTACCAAACAATGATATTGGAGACGCATGTCTTCGTCGACTGCGAAGCTTGGACGTTAATACTAACCACGTAATACGCAACGGTGATCGCATGGGGGTTTACTTTCTGGAGGCCGGTGCAAACCAGCGCTCAAGTAAGGTTGTTTACGATAGAAGTCATACCTCCATCGCTGAGTGTGCGCTCGGCGACTTGGACTGGGGGCATGTGTTTTCAGGATGTAAGTGGTTTCACATCACTGGTATTACACCGGCACTCAGTCAATCTGCTGCTGATCTCTCAATTGAAGGCTGTCGATTTGCATTTGAAAATGGGATCACTGTGTCATGCGACTTCAACTTCCGTAGCAAATTATGGAAGTATGGCAAGGTAGCATCGGAGGTCATGTCTGACCTAGTGCAGTATGTCCACCTTGGCATCGCCAACGAAGAAGATTGTCAAAAGTCACTTGGGATTTCGGTTGATGTAGATGTGACTCAAGGTCAATTGGATACCGCGAAGTACGAACGTTTGACCGCCAAGGTGCTTGAAGCCTATCCCCAGATGTCGACAATCGCTATCACTCTCCGCGAGAGCCACAATGCTAATAGAAACGGCTGGTCTGCATGCCTTCGCGGTAGCGACGGTTTTGCCGTCTCCAAGCACTACGAGCTTACTGACATAGTTGATCGAGTCGGTGGTGGCGACAGCTTTGCCGCAGGCCTAATAGCTGGGATGCACTATTTTGATGATAACAAAACAGCACTTGAATTCGCGGTTGCAGCGAGCTGTCTCAAGCACAGTATTTCCGGGGATTTCAATCTGGTCAGTAAAGATGAGGTTCTAAATCTAATGGGTGGGGATGGATCTGGCAGAGTCCAAAGATAAATGGTTGAACCAACCACAGAGATCTTACTACTTACGGTCTTATAGGCTTTGGCAAGAACCGCAGTGTGGCACGAAGCGGTTTATCACTACTGATTGCGCACAAGGATGCGGATTCACTCTATATCGCCGCACTGGTTAATACAACGAACTGATACAAAATCCAGAACCAGACTTCGCATTGAATTTTCACACCCGGGAGCGTCTATGGAAAGTTAACTACCTCGCCCACAATAATTAGGGTGGGGGTCTGGATTTGTGTGCGTGCCACCAAGCCGGGCATGGTTTCCAGGGTTGCCTTCAATATCTGCTGGTCGGGCCTGGTACCTTTGGAAATAACCGCTATTGGCGTATCCGCAGCGCGACCATGCGCCAATAGTTGTTGACATATCGTCGCCAACCCGCCCAGTCCCATGTAAAAGACCAGGGTTTCATTGTCGTGCGAAAATTCTTTCCAGGGCAGATTTACCTGCCCATCTCTGGGATGACCCATGAGCATACGGACACTTTGCGCCATATCGCGATGCGTTAGGGGAATGCCTGCGGCGGCGGCACAACCGCTGGCGGCGGTAATACCTGGGACTATCTGGAATGGAATCTGGTGCTCTATGAGAGCGGCGATTTCCTCCCCCATTCTGCCAAAAATCAACGGGTCGCCACCCTTCAGCCTGAGGACGCGATGCCCTTCCCTAGCCAATCGGACCAGGAGATTGTTGATGTCTTCCTGCCGAGTGGACTGGTTGCCACTGCGTTTGCCCACGAACTCCCGGGTAGCATCTCGTCTCGTTCTCTCCAGAACCCCGGGAGACACCAGATTGTCGTACAGTACTATGTCCGCCTTCTGCATCAGGTGCAGGGCTTTCAATGTCAACAAGTCAGGATCCCCGGGCCCTGCCCCTACCATGTACACCTCGCCGCTTACAGGCGCAGGACTGGTGGCAAACAAATAGTCGTCAGCCTTGGCATCTTGTCTCTGCATTGCCAAAGCCATACCGGGTGAATCCAGAAAGTCCTCCATCTGGCGCCGGCGTTGCTTGACCTGAGTCAGTGTTTGTATGAGCCTCGCCCGCCTTCCTGCCAGATACTTCGCCAGGTCGGAAAAAGCAGCCGGGATGACCTGCTCAATCAATTCCCGAACATATCTTGTCAGCACCGGCGATGTTGCGCCCGAGCCCACGGAAATCAGTAGCGGTTCCCGGTCAAGAATGGCTGGGAAGGTCACCGTACAAAGGTCAGGCGCATCAACTACATTCACTGGGATATTGTTTGCTCGTGCATCTTCCGCCACCTGAGTGTTCACCCTGGGCTCGGAGGTAGCGGCAATGACCAGCGCAGAGTCGCGAATTTGCGCGCTATGATACTTACCTAGTGTCAGTTGGTGTGGTGCCTGCCCAAGACGCTCCTGTAAGCGAGCATCAATGTCTGGCGCCACCAGGTGAATGCGCGCCTCGGTCTTCAACAGCAGATCAACCTTGCGCCGGGCAAGTTCCCCGCCCCCCACCACAAGCACCTGCCGATCCTTCAGGTCAAAGTGTAGCGGTAGATAACGCATCTTTCAGACGGCGTTGAATTTGAGCAGCGTATCGCCACCCATATAAGGTGCTAATACCTTTGGTAGCCGCACATTGCCATCTTCTTGCTGGTAATTTTCCAACACTGCTATCAGGGTGCGACCAATTGCCAGACCCGAGCCGTTCAGCGTATGCAGGAATTCAGGCTTGCCGGTATCCGGGTTACGCCATCTTGTCTGGATGCGGCGTGCCTGGAAATCAAGGAAATTGCTACAGGATGACACCTCTCGATACTTCTGTTGTCCAGGTAACCAGACTTCAAGGTCATAGGTCTTGGCGGCGGCAAAACCCAGGTCCCCACCGCAGAGGGTGACGACCCGATAGGCAAGTCCCAGTTTTTGTAGTATCTGCTCGGCATGACCAGTTAGGGTCTCCAGTGCTTGCCAGGAATCCGCCGGCCTGACCCACTGGACAAGTTCTACCTTTTCAAACTGGTGATGGCGAATCATGCCGCGGGTGTCCTTACCACTGGCACCGGCTTCGCTACGGAAGCAGAGACTATGGCAGACATAATGGATTGGTAGCTGCTCAGCCGCCACTATCTCATTGCGTAGCAGGTTGGTGACCGGTACTTCCGCCGTTGGCGCCAGGTAGAAATCCCGGTCATCAATCAACTTGAAGAGATCCTTCTCAAACTTCGGCAGTTGCCCTGTACCCTCCAAAGACACTCTGTTGACGATACAGGGAACATTGACTTCCTCATAACCGTGTTCGCCTGTGTGCAGGTCCAGCATGAACTGCGCCAGGGCGCGATGTAGTCTGGCAAGGGCGCCGCGCAGGGTGACAAATCGGGCACCAGCAATCTTTGCTGCCTGTTCAAAATTCATCAGACCGGAAGGTGCCGCCAGGTCAACATGATCATTTGGTGTAAAAGAGAATGCCGGTAGCTCGCCCCATCTGCGCACCTCAAGATTGTCATCTTCACTGGTGCCTGCCAGAACCGATTCATCTGGCAGATTGGGTATCGCCATTAACTGTTCATTCAGCGCCACTTGCAGTTGCTGTAGTTGCTGCTTCCCGGTGGTAAGACGCTCGTCCAGGGTTGAATCCTGATTCAACAAGGGTTGTATATCCTCACCGCGGGACCTTGCTTCGCCAATGGCTTTGGCATGCTGGTTGCGTTCGGCTTGCAACTGTTCGGTAGCGACCTGCACTTCCTTGCGCTGTGACTCCAGGGACCGAATAGCATCCACATCCAGATTAAAGCCCCGAATACGGAGTCGCTCGGCGGTCTCATCCAGCGCTTGTCTGAGCAATTTGGGGTCCAGCATAGTCAGGTTTCCCGGGTGTAAAGCGGCGGCATTTTACCAGAGAAGATGCGCTAAAACTGTCTGGCAAGGAGGATGCCGAGAAAGGCACCAACCAGGCAGAAGAGGAGGCTACCGACAATGTAAGTAGTAGCCACCGTCAATCTGCCCTCCTGAATCAGGTTAATAGTCTGAATGGAAAATGCGGAGAAGGTGGTGAAGGCACCGAGGAAGCCCACCAGCACCAGCGCGCGCCAGACCTCCGGTACCAGTCCCCGCTCCAGCATCAAGACAAAGCAGACGCCTGCCAGGAAGGAGCCGACAAGGTTCACGATGAAGGTATCAACGGGAAAACCGCGCCAGAAAACACTCTGCCAGAGGAAATTCTGAAACGCGAGAGCCAGGCCGTACCGGACAAGAGCACCAAGGGCACCGCCCATGGCGACGGCGAAAAGCAGAGTGATATTTGTTGTCATGCCGGTTTATTGCACCGATCAATGCCGGTCATCTATGACATCAACAGGCTCAGAAGTTTCAAACAGGAATTCTGTGCCGGTGAACTCAGGGGTCAAGTTAACATTGGACAGTTCAATAAGAGTACGTTGCTGCATGGCGTCTTCCAGGATAATAGTCTCAGGAATTGAATGTACAAAAACAATGGCAACCGAGGTGAGGATGCCCTGGTCATCATAGGGAGTCAGCAGGAAGAGATTACGCGCCTCATCGCCACTCCTATCTTCACTTCTATATTCACTCCCACTCGGATGACGGGCAACCGAAAAAACCGCTGCTAGATCCTTGGCCTTGCCACCAAGCAACAATATCGGTAGCCGGATAAGATCGGCTTCAAGATCGCTAATGATGACCTGTTCCAGGTCTCGGTCATGAGTCCATAGATTGGCGCCATCGGAAACAACTGTCTGGCTGAGGGGCGGTCCCGTCTCCACCCGGAATCTATCAGGCTTTTGCAACCAGAACTCGCCAGACTGAGTCTCCTCATTAGTCGCCTCCCCGAGTGTCCGTTGCACTTTTTTTTGAATAAATTTGGCGTGAATCGCCTCAAATTTCCCCAGCATTTCGGCAAGGACCTGGGCGGGGTCAGGGGCTTCGGCGAGACTCTGCTGGATGCCCGCAAGGAATAGCAGACAAATAATACGCCGAACGACGCGGGGTTTATTCCGCTGGCGCATTGGCGAGCACCTCTCTTGAGCCATTATTGCTCATAGGACTGACCACCCCGGCAACTTCCATCGTCTCAATCATCCGCGCGGCGCGGTTGTAACCAATCCGCAGTTTTCTCTGAACTGATGAAATTGATGCTCGCCGTGATTCAATGACATATCTGACGGCTTCATCATAGAGGGGGTCCTCCTCGTCCGTATCAGTATCCAGACTCGTGCCAGAACCTGGCAGCATCTCTTTCTCGGTGACGCCCTCCAATACCGAGTTGAGATAGTTGGGTTCTGCAAGTTTTTTCCAACTATTTACCACGCGATGCACTTCATCATCGCTCACGAAAGCACCGTGCACCCGTTGCGGCAGAGGTGAGCCGGCCGGTAGATACAGCATGTCGCCATGTCCCAATAGTTGTTCTGCACCGCCCTGGTCAAGGATGGTCCTTGAATCAATTTTTGATGACACCTGGAAGGCGATCCTGGTCGGCACATTTGCCTTGATGAGTCCAGTGATGACATCTACGGATGGACGCTGGGTGGCAAGAATCAAATGAATACCAGACGCCCTCGCCTTTTGCGCGATACGCACGATCAACTCCTCAACCTTTTTACCGACAATCATGATCATGTCGGCGAATTCATCAATGATGACGACGATAAATGGCAGGGTATCAAGCATGGGCGCGGTCTGTTCAGCCTCATCAATCATGGGTTCTGGTTTCCAGAAGGGATCAACAATAGGCTCGTTATTTTTGGCACCCTCTTCAATCTTACGATTGAACCCGGCAATATTTCTAACTCCCAGCGAAGACATCAGACGATATCGGCGTTCCATCTCTGCCACGCACCAGCGGAGGGCGTTGGCGGCGTCCTTCATATCCGTGACGACCGGTGTCAAGAGATGCGGGATGCCTTCGTAAACAGCCAGTTCCAGCATCTTGGGATCAATCATAATCATCCTGACATTTTCCGGAGACGCCTTGAAGAGTATGGACAGAATCATGGCGTTCAAGCCGACCGATTTACCTGATCCCGTGGTTCCGGCTACCAGCAGGTGCGGCATCTTCATCAGGTCTGCCACCAGTGGTGCCCCGGATATGTCCTGCCCCAGGGCAAGTGAGAGTGGGGAGACAGCAAGGTCATAGACCCGGGACTTCAATACCTCGCTCATCTTGACTATTTTCCGGTCCACATTCGGAATCTCTATGCCGACCACCGACTTGCCCGGAATGACCTCCACGACTCGCACGCTGACCACCGCTAGGGACCGGGCAATGTCCTTGACCAACCTGGTAATGCGGGAGACCTGAATCCCTGCTGCGGGTTGTATCTCAAACCGGGTGATTACGGGTCCGGGAAAGACGGCAACAACTTCTGCTTCTACGCCGTAGTCTCTCAGTTTCAACTCCAGGACTCGAGACATGGCTTCAAGATCATCAGCTGAATAGCCGCGGGAACTATCCGACTGATCGTCCAACAGATGCAGTGCCGGCAGGTCATCAATGGCATCAACCTTGAACAGGCTGCCTTGGGACTCCTTCTGGACCCGCCGGCTGACTTCTTTTTTGGGCGACGCGGGCGCCTCTATGGCTGGTGCCACCCTATGTCGTGTTTTCTCCACATGCTTCTCAAGCATTTCGCGCCGTTGCCCTGAGGTCTTCCTGATCTCTGCCTTTTCCTGCCACTTGACAACTAAACGGTGGATGCTCTGCGTCAAATGACCAGTCGCTACTATCGCCAGGCGGCCCAGGCTATCCATGATCCGGAGCCAGGAAATATCAAGGAAGGCGGTCAAGCCAAACAGGAACATGGCACTCAGTACCAGGGTTGTGCCCGTACCTGAGAGAACCGGCACCAGCAAGCCCTTTAACCAGGCACCGAGCATTCCGCCGCTACCCTCACGGAAACCTAGATCCGTGCCCAGGTCGGAAAAGTGCATCGTTGATATTGCCGCACCGGCGAGAATGGTGAGCATCAAACCAACGATCTTGAACACTAGGATGGAGAGGTTGAATCTGCTCTCAACTTCCGATTCGCGGAAAATTTCCCATGCCTGGTGCGCCAGCATCATCGGGAAGAGGTAAGACAAAAAACCAAAGAAGAAGAGCAGTACATCAGCCACCCAGGCGCCACTGGAGCCCACCAGATTAGTCGCCTTGCCCGCTTGCCCTGCGCCGGTATAGGTCCAACCCGGGTCCATGGGGTTAAATGTTGTCAGGGCAAGAATGAGATAGAGGGCGAGACCGACTAGAGCAATAAAGGCACCCTCTCGCAATCTGGATGCGAGTTGCGCTTGAATCCGCTGGTCGTCTTGCGAAAGTGCCTTGATCCTTGCTTTCATCTTCCTTGCCTTGAATGCCTGCCAATCGGGAAAGTGCTTTTTTACCAACAAAACACAAACAAATCTTGCCCTTTCTGCCATTCTCACGCAAGTGAGAATGGCAGAAGGCTGTGGGTGACTGTGTCATGCTGGGTGTAACGAGTTCAATCAAGACGGCGGCGCACCAACCTGGCTTTGACAGACAGCTTCTATGTGGTGAGGAATATGTGGTAAGGAATATGTTAATTCTTCACGGGTACCCTGGTGTAGAATCGCCCCGGAGGCGCAAGTTATGGCAAAACCTTCCCAAGTCACAGACGAGATCTGGGATGATCACCGGGTCAAGAGTTTTCTTGAACTGCAGCACTATGTTAAAGAAGCAGATGAAGGAGCAAGCGAGCTTGCCGATTTTCATGTGCTACTTAAAGCCTATCGCGGCATGCGCCCGGAAGATTTTGAACGGTTTCTAGTATTTTTTACCGAAGCAAAAAGAAATCTGGATGCCCGCGACAAACAAGGCAGGACTCTCTGGCAGATTATTGACAGACATCGTCATGCAGCCCCATTCATCTCGGCACGAAAGAAGTTATCACCATGAAAGAAGTCCATCATCGGCTATTGATCCTGGGTTCAGGTCCAGCAGGATTTGCCGCGGCAGTCTATGCAGCAAGAGCGAATTTGCAGCCGGTCCTCATCACGGGCATTGAAACCGGTGGACAGCTCAACACAACCACGGATGTTGATAATTGGCCCGGTGATGTGGAAGGTTTGCAGGGACCTGATTTGATGCTCAGGATGCAAGCGCATGCGGAACGGTTTGACACGGCGGTGATCTATGACCATATCCACACCGCCGACCTCTCGCAGCGTCCCTTCCATCTTCATGGTAACGATACCGTCTATACTGCCGAGGCATTGATTATTGCCACCGGTGCTTCAGCACAGTATCTCGGTCTGACATCGGAAGAAAGATTCAAAGGCAAGGGGGTCAGTGCCTGCGCTACCTGTGACGGATTTTTCTACAAACAACAAAAGGTAGCGGTGATTGGCGGCGGGAATACCGCATTGGAAGAAGCTCTCTATCTCGCTAACATTGCCTCGGAAGTGAGCCTCGTTCACAGGCGTGACAAATTTCGCGGTGAGAAGATGCTCCAGCAACGGGTATTTGCCAAGGACAAGATCAGGATTCACTGGGAGCACAGGCTGGATGAAGTCATAGGCGATGACATGGGTGTGACCGGGATGCGTATCAAACATGTCAAGACCCATGCCGTCACCGAATGTGATTTAAGCGGTGTCTTTATCGCCATAGGACATAAGCCCAACACCGAAATCTTTGCGGATCAACTTGTTATGAACAAGGGCTACATCTCTACGCAATCAGGTCTGGAAGGCAACTGCACGGCAACCAGCATACCGGGGGTCTTCGCGGCGGGTGATGTTGCCGATCCGGTGTATCGGCAGGCGGTGACCTCCGCTGGCTTCGGTTGCATGGCGGCGCTTGATGCTGAAAAATTCCTGGATGAGATTGACCCTCAGTAGCGTGCGTAGCTCTTCTGGTTATAGGTATTCTAGAAATAGCCCTTCTAAAATGAGCCCGAGCGCATGCAGTGCAGGTCCCTGATGCAAGATCTTGCCCTGCTGGATAACCAGTGCATTGACTTCCCGGATGCCAGCGAAGCCCAGCCTAACGGCTTGCTTGCCGTCGGCGGAGATCTGTCCGTATCCCGACTTGTTGAGGCTTATCGGCGCGGCATCTTCCCCTGGTATGAAGCGGGGCAACCCATCCTCTGGTGGTCGCCAGACCCTCGCTGCGTAATCTGCCCTGACACCTTCAAGCCGAGCAGAAACCTCGCCAAGCGTATAAAGAAACAGGATTACAAGATACAGATTGATACCGACTTTGTCGCCGTCATTGAAGCCTGCCGGCATCGTGTCGGCGGGCGGGACACCTGGATTACTGCCGAAATGGCTAGCGCCTATATCAAACTCCACGAAGCGGGATATGCCCATTCGGTGGAATGTTACATGGCAGGCAAACTGGTGGGCGGGCTCTATGGTGTCTGCCTCGGTAATCTATTTTTTGGCGAGTCCATGTTTCATCATGTGACGGACGCCTCAAAAATTGCCTTTGCCTGGCTGATGCGACTCATGGCTTCCTTTGATAGCCCGCTGGTGGACTGCCAGCTTCCCAACCCGCATCTAAAAACCCTGGGTGCTTCCCTGATGTCGCGCAATGATTTTATGCAACTGCTACAGCAATCTTTGCCGACAAGCCCGGAGATTGACTGGACCCGGCTCAAGGAGATGGAATTGGTCCCCTAATGCCCCCGGTTAAAGGGTTTCATTTCAAGGGTTATTTCAGGCAGAATGCACGCTATTTTATGATTAGCTAAGGACTGAGGAAATACATGGCAAAAGAAGAACAGATAGAGATGTCCGGTATGGTGGTTGATACTCTGCCGAACACCATGTTCCGTGTTGAATTGGAAAATGGGCACACCGTCACCGCACACATCAGCGGGAAGATGCGTAAACATTACATCAAAATATTGACCGGTGACAAAGTGAAGGTGGAACTTACCCCCTATGATCTGTCCAAGGGGCGCATCATATTTAGAGAGTGAGTTGAGCCATGCTAGGGGCTGAGGGGGAGCAACCACTACACCGACATTATTAGACTGTCGCTTTTACCGGTGCATCAATATCCAATACTAAATCACCGTCTCGGACCAGAACCCGAACTACCCCGCCGCCATGTGCCAACTTGCCGAACAGAATATCTTCGGCAAGTTCCTTTTTGATCTTGTCCTGGATCAGCAGTTGCATGGGCCTTGCTCCCATCTTCTCGTCGTAACCATGCTCAGCAAGCCAGGCGCGTGCAGTCTCATCTATCTCCAACTGCACTTTTTTGGCATCAAGTTGCACTTGGATTTCCACCAGGAATTTGTCTACCACCGTCTTAATCACATCTTTGGACAGCGCATTAAATTGAATGATGGCATCCAGCCGATTGCGAAACTCTGGTGCAAACATTTTCTTAATCACTTCCATGCCATCCGTTGAATGATCCTGGGTGGTAAAGCCGATGGAACTGCGGCTCATTTCCATCGCCCCCGCATTGGTCGTCATGGCAATGATGATGTTGCGGAAATCCGCCTTGCGACCACTGTTGTCCGTCAGGGTGCCGTGGTCAAACACCTGTAACAAGAGGTTGAAAACTTCCGGGTGTGCCTTCTCAATCTCGTCCAGTAGCAGGACGCAATGGGGATGCTTGGTCACCGCCTCGGTCAGCAGACCACCCTGGTCATAGCCAACATAGCCGGGCGGCGAGCCGATCAGGCGGGACACGGTATGCCGCTCCATATATTCGGACATGTCAAAGCGCACCAGTTCTATGCCCATAATATTGGCGAGTTGCCGGCAAATCTCGGTCTTGCCCACACCCGTCGGACCAGACAGGAGGTAGGCACCAATGGGCTTACCCTCCTCCCGCAGACCAGCACGGGCAAGCCTGATAGCACTGGACAGACGTTTGATTGCCTCGTCCTGACCAAAGATGACCAGTTTCAAATTGGCTTCAAGGTCTTTCAATGTGTTCTTGTCCGAACTGGATACATTCTTGGACGGTATCCGCGCTATCTTGGCAACCATCCGTTCAACATCACTGACAGTTATTTGCTTCTTGCGACGATGGGGTGGTTGCAGTCTTTGATAAGCACCCGCCTCATCAATGACATCAATTGCCTTGTCAGGCAACTTGCGATCGTTGATGTACCGATTGGACAATTCTGCCGCCGCCCGAATTGCCCGGTCCGTGTACTTCACCTGATGGTGTTCCTCATAACCGGGCTTGAGACCTTTCAATATGGCGTAGGTGTCTTCAACGCTCGGCTCGTCCACATCAATTTTTTGGAATCTCCTGGACAGGGCATGGTCCTTGTCAAAGATACCCCGATATTCCTTGTAGGTAGTAGAGCCTATGCAACGAATTGCACCAGAAGCAAGTAGCGGCTTGAGCAAATTGGACGCATCCATCACGCCACCGGAAGCCGAGCCGGCGCCTATGACGGTGTGAATTTCATCAATAAACAGTACCTGTCCAGGCTCGCTTTTGAGTTGGTTGAGTAGCCCTTTTAGACGCCGTTCAAAGTCGCCGCGGTATTTTGTTCCCGCCAGGAGGGCACCAAGGTCAAGGGCATAGACTCTGCTGTCTTTAATAACATCCGGGACCTTGCCTTCTACAATCATCTTTGCCAGCCCCTCAGCAATAGCCGTCTTGCCGACTCCGGCTTCACCCACCAGCAGGGGATTGTTTTTGCGCCGCCGGGACAGGGTTTGCATGATTCTTTCCACCTCATTGACCCTGCCTACTAGTGGATCAATGCCGCCGTCTTTCGCCTGTTCATTGAGATTGGTGGTGTAGAGATCCAGCGGGGTGGCTTCACTCTCCTCCCCGTCCGCACCAGTTTCAAGCAATTCTTCTCGCTGGTCACCTTCTACCACGCCACTCCTGCTGACTCCGTGGGCTATGTAGTTGACCAGATCAATCCGCTCTATGCCTTGCTCTTTTAGCAGATAGACGGCGTGACTTTCCTGTTCGCTGTAGATGGCAACCAGCACGCTGGCACCGTCCACTTCATCCCGATTGCTGGACTGAACATGGAAGACCGCTCGCTGCAGGACTCGCTGGAAGCCAATCGTTGGCTCGGTGTCCTGGTTCTCTATCCGAGCAGAAAGCAGCGGCGTGGTCTTATCTATAAAGTGTTCCAGGTCATGGCGTAGTTTCTCCAGATCCGCATCACAGGCATTAAGTACCTTGACGGCTGAAGCATTGTTCAACAGGGCAAGCAGCAGATGTTCAACGCTCAGTAATTCATGCCGCTTTTTCCTGGCATCCCGGAAAGAAAGGTTAAGCGTTACTTTAAGTTCTCTTCCTAACATATTGTTATTCTTCCAATTTAATCTTCATCATCTATCGCTTCAATTTCCGAGACAAGCGGGTGTTGATTGTCCTGCGCATACTGATTGATCTGGACCGACTTGGTTTCAGCTATGTCTCTGGTAAAAACACCACAGGGCGCGGAGCCGGTGGTATGTACTGCTAACATGATTTGCGTTGCCTGGTCCCGGTGCATAGCGAAGAATATCTCCAACACTTTTACCACAAATTCCATAGGCGTGTAGTCATCATTGAGCAGGATGACACTATACAGGGGCGGTTTTTTTGTTACTGGTTCCGCCTGCCTTTCAAGCACCAGAAGATCCCGCTCAGGCTCGGGTCGGTGATCCTTTCGGTCTGTTTGAGTGCTCAGGGTTTTCACTGTCATAATGCGCCCGATTGATATGCTCACACTCCTCGCGAGTATTTTACCCAGAATCAGAGTCTAGTGGAAACTGTTAAATGACGGGGCGAGCGCGGATAAGGCAGTGGCACCCCTTCCCTGCTATGATAGTGCCTCAAAAGATGCAATCGGCTTAGCAGATCATGAATCCTTCCGCTCGACTAATTCGCGCTGCGCTGGAGCAGCGAGTGCTCGTGATGGATGGTGCCATGGGGACCGCCATTCAGGCACTTGGCATGGATGAAAGTGATTTCCGGGGAACCCGGTTTCAGGATCATCCCGCAGATCTGAAAGGCAACAACGACATCCTGGTCCTGACACAACCGGATGCCATCAAGGATATTCATCTGGATTATCTCCGTGCCGGTGCTGACCTGATTGAAACCAACACCTTTACTGCCAATGCCGTATCCCAGATGGATTACGGTACGGAGGGTAGCTGCTACGAACTGAACTTGGCAGCCGCCCGTCTTTGCCGAGAAACCGCAGATGAGATGACCGCCACCTCACCGGACAAGCCAAGATTCGTCGCCGGGGCGGTGGGTCCGACCACTCGCTCCACCAGCCTGTCTCCGGATGTCAGGGATCCGGGATTCCGCAACATTACCTTTGATGAACTGGTGACAGACTATTCACTATGTATCAATGGCCTGATGGATGGCGGTGTGGAGGTCATTCTTATTGAGACGATCTTTGATGTGCTGAATGCAAAAGCAGCCATCTATGCCGCCAGAAGCGTGTTTTCGGAGCGTGGCACCGCGTTGCCGATAATGGTGTCTGGCACAATTACCGATGCCAGCGGCAGGCTCCTTTCTGGGCAGACGGTTGAAGCCTTCTGGGCATCCATTCGCCATGCGAAACCCCTGAGCGTTGGTTTTAATTGCGCGCTCGGTGCTGATGATCTGCGCAGCTATGTGGAGCAGATATCCAGAATCGCCGACTGCTTCGTGTCGGCCTATCCTAATCGGGGCCTACCCAATGAATTTGGTGACTATGATGAAAGTGTCGATACCATGGTCAAGGCAATGCAAGAGTACCTGGACAGTGGTCTGACTAACATTATCGGTGGTTGTTGTGGCACCACCACAGAGCATATCAAGGCATTTTCGGAAATTGCCGCCAGCGCCCCGCTGAGACAAGCTAGTGCGAAACAGCACCGCTGTCTCCTCAGCGGCCTGGAAGCATTTGAGATAGGCGAGGACTCCCTTTTCGTTAATATAGGTGAGCGCTCCAATGTTACCGGGTCGGCCAAATTCGCGCGCCTGATCCGCGAAGAAAATTATGAAGAAGCACTCCAGGTAACCCGGCAGCAGGTGGATAACGGCGCCCAGATTATTGATATCAACATGGATGAGGGCATGCTGGATTCCAAAGCCGCCATGGTGAGGTTTCTGAATCTGATTGCCGCCGAACCCGATATTGCGCGGGTGCCCATCATGGTTGACAGTTCAAAATGGGAGATCATTGAATCTGGCTTGAAATGTATTCAGGGCAAGGCGATTGTCAATTCCATCAGTCTGAAGGAAGGTGAATCTAGCTTTGTGGCACAGGCGCGCAGTTGCCTGGATTATGGCGCGGCGGTCGTGGTCATGGCGTTTGACGAGCAGGGACAGGCGGACAGCCTTAGTCGCAAGCAGGCAATTTGTAAACGCTCCTACGATATCCTGGTGCAGCAATTGGATTTCCCGCCGGAAGACATCATCTTTGACCCGAATGTCTTTGCGGTGGCGACCGGCATTGAAGAACACAATCAGTATGGCAAGGATTTTATTGATGCCTGCACCTATGTGAAACGCGAACTGCCCCATGCCCTGGTATCCGGTGGCATATCCAATGTGTCCTTTTCTTTCCGTGGTAATGATGCGGTCCGGGAAGCCATTCATACTGTATTTTTGTATCACGCCATCAAGGCAGGTCTCAGGATGGGCATCGTTAATGCCGGGCAACTGGGGATCTATGAAGACATTCCCACCAAGCTGCGTGAGCCTATTGAAGATGTACTCCTGAACCGTCATCTGGACAGTACGGAACGACTCCTGGCAGTCGCCGAGGAGTACGCTGGCCGGGGCAGACAATCAGCCGTCACAGATCTGGCCTGGCGTGCCCAGGATGTCCATGGGCGTCTGGTTCACGCCCTGGTCAAGGGAATCAATCAATACATTATTGAGGACACCGAAGAGGCACGTTTGCAATTTGATAAGCCCATAGAAGTGATTGAGGGGCCATTGATGGACGGCATGAATGAAGTCGGTGATCTCTTTGGCGCTGGCAAGATGTTCCTGCCGCAAGTGGTCAAGAGTGCCAGGGTAATGAAGCAGTCAGTCGCGCACCTCTTGCCTTTCATTGAGGCGGGACAAGGGCGGGATAGAATGACCAAAGGCAAAATTCTCATTGCCACGGTGAAAGGTGATGTACACGACATAGGGAAGAAGATCGTCAGCGTGGTACTTCAGTGCAACAATTATGAGGTGCTTGACCTGGGTGTCATGGTGCCCGCCGACAGGATATTAAAGACCGCCCTTGAGGAAGGCATTGATATCATCGGAGTCAGTGGGCTAATTACGCCGTCCCTGGAGGAGATGGTACATCTGGCATCTGAAATGGAACGACGGGATATAGCCCTGCCACTCCTGATTGGCGGTGCTACTACCTCCAAAGCCCATACCTCGGTAAAGATTGCTCCTTGCTTCCATCAGGATGTCGTTGCCTATGTGCCCGATGCTTCCAAAGCGGTCAGCGTCGTGTCGCAACTGCTCAATGCGGAAAAGAAACCCGGCCTTGCCGCCAGCCTTGCCGACGAATATGAAAAAATCAGGGTGCGGAACCGAGACCGGAAGCCAAAATCCAATATCCTGCCCTACGCCCTCGCCCGCCAAAACAAGCCTCTTATTGACTGGGACCAGTATCAACCTCCCGTCCCGACCTTCACTGGTACCAAGGTCATCACAGACTTCCCGCTGACCGAATTAACATCCTGCATTGACTGGACTCCCTTCTTTATCGCCTGGGAACTGGCAGGTAAGTTCCCGAAAATTCTTGAAGATGAAAAGGTGGGAGCGGCGGCACGTTCCCTGCATCAGGATGCTGTCGCCCTCCTGGATGACATAGTCCAGCATCAGCGCATAGAGGCAAGAGCCGCCTTCGGTTTCTGGCGAGCCAATTCCCAGGATGACGATATTCTGTTGTTTGAATCTCCGGCGGAGCAGCAAGAAGCAAGAAAAGAACTGGCACGGTTACATCATCTGCGGCAGCAAACGAATAAACCAGATGGTAAACCAAACTTCTGTCTGGCGGACTACATTGCTCCCATTGATTCCGGGAAGCAGGATTATATTGGCGGCTTTGTGGTCACCACCGGGCTGGGGGTTGATGCTCTGGTGGCTGAATTTGAGGCGGCTCAGGATGATTACAACGCTATTATGGTAAAGGCTCTGGCAGATCGGCTGGCGGAGGCATTCGCCGAAAAACTGCATCAGTTAGTGCGCACGGCATACTGGGGTTATGCCAGCACCGAGTCGCTCAGCAATGAGGACTTAATCAAGGAACATTATACTGGTATCAGACCGGCACCTGGTTATCCCGCCTGTCCCGACCATACTGAAAAGGCAACCTTGTTTGCACTCCTGGATGCGAGCAAGACTATTGGCGTGACCCTGACCGAGCACTTCGCTATGGCGCCCGCTGCCTCGGTCAGTGGTTTCTACTATTCTCATCCTGAATCAAAATACTTCGGGCTGGGCAAGATTGACCAGAGCCAAGTCAAATGTTACGCGCGGAGAAAAGGGATGTCGGTTAGCAGTGTTGAAGGATGGCTAGCCCCCAATCTGCTATATAAATGATGCCATGTCCGAGCCGGGTTCAGGCAAGGAAGACCTGACACCTGCTCAACTATGAGGTAAGCCAGATAACCAGAAGATCACCGCCAGTACCGGAATGATCACTGCCAACACCGCCACCAGACTGTCTGCCGCGCTGCTGTTTGAACTGTTGTTTAAATCGCTACTGTTTGAGTTATCTTCGTTTGTGTCTGTTGATAGTTGAGTATCATGGTCTGTCATCATTGTTCCTGGAGGTGTTTATGTGATGGGAAAGAAGCATGGCGTATAATGATACATTGAGCAATGACTATCCAATCTGACTAGAAGCGGTTGCTGGCTTCTGGCAGCACCATCAAAATCTGGTGTCAGCATGTACATCTATGATGCTTACGATCAAAAAATGGTCGACGAGAGAGTCGCCCAATATCGCGACCAGACCAACCGGTATCTGGCTGGGAAACTTGATGAGGACGAATTCAAGCAGTTACGACTTCGCAATGGCCTCTATATCCAGCGTCTCGCTCCCATGCTGCGCATCGCCATTCCCTACGGCATCTTGTCCTCCGTCCAATTACGCAAGTTGGCACATCTGGCACGATATTATGATCGGGGTTATGGGCATTTCACCACCCGTCAGAATATTCAATTCAACTGGCCAAAACTGGAAGAGGTACCGGATATTCTGGAAGAACTGGCGAGCGTCCAGATGCACGCTATTCAGACCAGCGGTAACTGCATACGCAATGTGACCTCGGATCAATATGCTGGCGCCGCCCGTGACGAAATAGCGGACAGTCGTCCCTGGGCAGAGCTCATCAGACAATGGTCAACCTTCCATCCTGAATTCAATTGGCTACCCAGGAAATTCAAGATAGCGGTTACCGGTGCCGCCCAGGATCGTGCCGCCGTACAGGTGCATGACATAGGGGTGCGTATTGTCAGGCAAGAATCTGCCGGAAAAGATGAAAAACTCATCTTTGATATCCTTGCCGGCGGCGGCCTGGGACGGACCCCGGTGCTAGGTCCAGTAATCAAGCAAGGACTGGAAGAGCAACATCTGCTGACCTATCTTGAAGCGATACTCCGCGTTTACAACCGATATGGGCGCAGAGACAACCTCTACAAAGCCCGCATCAAGATACTGGTGCGGGCAATGACGCCAGAAGTATTTGCGGCAGAGGTTGCTACGGAATGGGCAAATCTCAAGGATGGTCGGGGCACACTGACGAAGGCAGAGATTGAGCGCGTCAAGGGATGCTTCACCCTGCCCGCCTATGAAAGCCTTGAAGATATAGTCGTGCTACAAAGGGCTAAGGATGACGCTGGATTTAGTGCCTGGCGGAAGCAGAATATCAAACCCCATCGTATGCCCGGATACAGCATCGTCAACCTGGCACTCAAGGCGACCGCCGTAGCACCAGGAGATGTCACTGATGAGCAAATGGATTTGATTGCAGATCTTGCCGACAAGTACAGTTGCTCTGAAGTCCGAGTCACCCATGAACAAAACCTCACTCTTGCTGATGTCCGGCAAAAGGATCTGCATGATTTGTGGCAAGCATTAACGGCGGCGGATCTGGCATCCCCTAACCTGGGTTTATTGACGGATATGATCTGTTGCCCAGGCGGCGACTACTGCTCCCTGGCAAATGCCAAGTCAATACCTGTTGCAGAAGCGATCCAGCGACAATTTGATGACTTGAATCTGTTGCATGATTTGGGGGAACTCAGCATTAACATATCCGGCTGCATGAATGCCTGCGGTCATCATCATGTAGGTAATATCGGTATTCTTGGGGTCGACAAGAAAGGCGCGGAATATTATCAGGTGTCAATTGGCGGCTCGGGGCGTGAGGATGCTGCCCTGGCGCAGATACTGGGTCCATCCTTTGCACAAAATGATATTCCCAGGATTATCCAAACACTGGTGGCGGTGTATCTTGAGCGGCGCGAGGCTGGAGAGAGATTTATTGATACCTTCCGGCGCATAGGCATAGAACCCTACAAGACGGCGGTTTACGCCTGAGGTGCTGGGGTCAATGCTACTAAGCAATGATGGCGAGATTATTAAGAGTGAATTTTATGTCGTCAATGAAGATGATGCTCTCCCCGGGCGCGGCCAAGAGGCTCAGTCCGTCAGTAAAAGAATTGTCTCCTTCAAGACTCTGCTCAATGCCACCGAGGTGAGTGCCACAGCTGTATGGTTGGATGTGGACGATAAGGTGGAAGCCGCCGCACCCTACCTTCCCCGCCTTGAAGTGATCGCCTTGAACTTCCCCACCTTCAATGATGGCAGAGGTTATTCATCCGCTAATATTCTGCGTAGCCGATATGCCTTTGCGGGAGAAATCCGCGCTATCGGAGATGTCCGCGTCGATCAACTGGAACAGATGCTCCGTTGCGGCTTTGATACTTTTGAACTGGCTGATGGACAGGTGATTGAACTGGCTATCCGACTCCTCAAGGGTTTTCCATTCAGTTACCAGAAGACCAGCGACCGGATGCCACTGTTCCACCAAAGGAGTGCCGACTAGGTGCCCTGATTTGACCGCTAGATGAATCGGTGCACCTTGGCTTAACAAAATCTGCTGCGGAGGTTTATCCCGATAGCGATATGTTTTAATATATGAGCAAAATCAACTAGCTTAACTCGTTAAACAATGGCTATAGACGACCACCACCTGGTCCATTCCTTCTTCCTGATATTCACCAGTGCAGCGGTATTGGCGACGCTCGCTCTCTACACCCGCCAGCCGTTGCTTGTTGCCTATATCGTCACCGGCATGGTGCTGGGACCCTCGGGTGTTGCGCTGATTGACAATCCAGATCTAATTAGCAGTATTTCCAAGATGGGGATTGTCTTTTTGCTGTTTCTGCTTGGCTTAGACATGCAGCCATCAAAACTGGCAAATCTGCTCCGCAATGCGCTTCTGGTCGGTGCTATCAGCTCGGTGGTATTTTTCGGGGTCGGTTTCGGAGTCGCCATTCTATTTGACTTCTCACTGATCGAATCAGGCATCATTGGTGCTGCCATGATGTTCTCCAGCACCATCATCGGTATCAAACTTCTGCCCACGACTGTCCTGCATCATCGTCGCACCGGGGAACTGGTTGTCAGTCTGCTATTGGTCCAGGATATATTCGCGATCATTTTATTGTTTATTGTCGGCGGCGGCTTTCGTGAGTTTGACGGGATCATCCATGGTCTGGCTATCATCGCCAGCCTACCCTTGTTGATTTTGTTCTCCTGGTTGTGTGTTCGTTTTGTCATGCTCCCACTACTAAGAAAATTCGATGTATTTCATGAATATATTTTTCTCCTCGCCATCGGCTGGTGCCTGGGGATGGTGGAATTAGCAGCTTCAATCGGACTATCATCGGAAATTGGTGCCTTCATTGCCGGGGTTACCATTGCTACTAGCCCTATCGCTGTATATATAGCAGAGCACTTAAAACCCCTGCGTGATTTTTTTCTGGTGTTGTTTTTCTTCTCTCTCGGAGCCGGATTCAATCTGGGACTACTCGCCGAAATTATTGTACCGGCACTGATTATGTCGGCGGCTATGCTGGTGTTAAAGCCCCTGATATTTCGTTATAGCCTGCATCGCGTCAGTGAATCAGTGCCCCTGGCATGGGAAACAGGATTCAGACTGGGACAGATCAGCGAATTTTCATTGTTGATTGCTTTTATTGCAGTTGCGCAAGGACTGATCAGTCCGCAGGCGTCTCACCTGATTCAGGCAACCGCCATTCTAACCTTTCTGGTGTCTTCCTATATCGTAGTATTCAAATATCCGACACCAATCGCCGTCTCTGAAAGACTACGTCGGGATTAACTGTAGCCATCGTGAATTAGGAGACTGCGACCCGTCATCTCACCTGCAAAGATGGTATCAACTGCCCGGCTCAAGTCTGACAGATGGATGTCAACCGCCATCTTCTCCAGCGAATCCAATTTCCAATCTGTCGCCAGTTTGTTCCAGACGCGGGTTTTTTCTTCAATATCCAATTCAACACTGTCTATACCGAGCAGGTTGACGCCCCTGAGGAGAAAGGGCAAAACAGTCAGATTAAAAGTTGGCGATGCCACCAGTCCGCAAATAGAAACGCTACCGCCGTATTGCAAGCCCTTCACCAGATTGCTCAATATTTCTCCGCCGACAGTATCAATGCCGTGCGCCCATGCCATTGCGCCCAGAGGACGGGAGTTGATTTCGGCAAGCCTGGCACGGGGAATGACTTCACTTGCACCCAATTGCTTCAAATAATCTGTCTTGTCTGCCTTGCCGCTACAAGCCAGGACGGTGTAGCCCTGCTGAGCAAGTAGCGCCACGGCAACCGAGCCCACCCCGCCGGTCGCTCCAGTTACTATGACCGGGCCATCACCGGGGCCTGCTCCCAGGACCAACAGTTTGTCCAGACACAGGGCGGCGGTGAGACCTGCCGTACCAATAATCATGCTTTCGCGCAGTGTCATAGTTGCGGGTAAGGGCGTGACCCAGCCCGAAGGTACGCGGATATATTCACCGTAACCGCCGGGGGTGTTCATCCCGAGATCAAAGCCGATGACGATGACTTGGTCCCCCTCTTTCAGTATGTTATCAGTTGTGTGTATCACGACACCTGCGGCATCTATGCCCGGGGTGTGAGGATAGTTTTTTGTCACCCCGGCCATGCCTTTCGCCGACAAGGCATCCTTGTAGTTCAAACTGGAATATTTGACCTTGATCAGCACTTCTCCCGACGGGAGATCATCTATATGTTGCTCAGTGATGCTGTGCGTAACCCCGGTGTCAGTTTTTTCTACCCGAAATGCTTTGAAAGTCTTGTCCGTCACCAGATTTACCCCTGGGCGTCTGTTTATGATTATAGGTGGAAGTATTGATTAGGCAGATCCGGTTTCACGCCTATTGAACCCGGCGTGAATATTTTTGACAGTCGCGTCAAACGTTCAAATAATTTATCCAGTTTGTTTTTGTGCAATACATATTCAACATGGAAGGCATCCATGTCTTTACATTTATTGACGATGTATTCATCACTAGTCTGAAGTTCATCCACCAGGTCCCGCTCCAATGCCCGTTTGCCATACCAGGCTTCACCTGTCGCTACCTTTGCGGTATCAACAACAGGTCTATGCTCGGAGACGAAATCCTTGAACAACTGGTGGACATCTTCCAGTTCATCCAGAAACTTCTCTCGCCCTGCCTGGGTGTTTTCACCGAAGAGGGTCAGAGTCCGCTTGTATTCACCAGCGGTGAGGACTTCAAAGTCCACCTCGTTCTTCTTCAGCAAACGATGAAAATTGGGGAGTTGCGCAACAACACCGATGGAGCCTAGCACCGCAAAGGGTGCGGCAATCAACTTGTTACCGATGCAAGCCATCATATAACCACCACTGGCGGCAACCTTGTCAACTGCTATCGTCAGATGGACACTCTGGCTTCTGAAGCGTTGCAGTTGTGAAGCCGCAAGACCATAACCATGTATCGTGCCGCCGGGGCTTTCAAGACGGAGCAAGACCTCGTCATGCGTCGTCGCCAAAGACAATACAGCGGTGACTTCCTCTCGGAGACTGGTGACTGCCGATGCCTGAATGTCTCCGCGAAAATCAATCACAAACAGACGAGATTTACCTTCGGTACCTGCTGCTACTGCACGTTTCTGGATTTTTTTGTCAGTTTTTGCTTGCTTCTTTTTTTCTTTTGTGTCCAGTTTGGATGCATCCCGGTTCAGGACTACATGCTTCAGGCTGTTCGTGATCGCCTCCAATTCTTCATTAAGATTGATAACTTCAATGTGCCCGCGCTTTGAGATTTTTTTGCGCTGGCTGGCTTCCACCAGAGCAGAGATAATAATCAACGCAATGACCAGAACCGTGACTGACTTGGCAAGAAACAAACCGTATTCAAATAGAAACTCCAATCTATTGTCTCCAGTCTTAAAGGGCACTCATCCTATCACAATCACTGCTCATGCTGTTGACCCTGCCATCAGA
>DKIG01000006.1:0-93816 GCA_002454165.1 Gammaproteobacteria bacterium UBA6724 | reverse complement strand
AAGCCATTGGCTGCCGCCGTTCGACTTGCCAGGGCACGTTGTTTCAGTGCCAGGAGCTCAGCCGTCCAGCCAACAGGCTTTTTGTCGGTGCCTATATCCATCAGGACACCGACGATGTTGCGTACCATGTGATGCAAGAATGCGGTTGCCTGAATGTCAATCATCACCAGGTCCCCGCGCCGCTCAACCCTGAGCTGCTGCAGATTACGCACCGGGGTAGGTGACTGACAAGAGGCGGCCCTGAAAGAGGTGAAATCCTGCTCGCCGATAAGATGCCGAGCAGCAACTTGCATTTTCTTTTCATCAAGTTGTGGATGATAGTGAGTGATGTAGCTGGGCATGAGTGCGGACCGAATCCGCCGATTGTGTATTAGATACAAGTAGCGACGAGCAAGGGCTGAGTGGCGCGCATCAAAATCTTCCGATACCGCTCCTGCCCATAGGATAGCAATGTCTTCTGGAAGATGGGGATTGACCCCCAGGACCCATGCCGTGTTGGGCCGAGAAATCCCTGTGTCAAAGTGGACAATCTGTTTGGTCGCATGAACGCCCGTGTCGGTTCTACCGGCGCAATAGACGGTGCCCTGCTGCGCCGTGACGACTGCCAAGGCATCCTGCAATGCCTGTTGAACTGTCGGCATGCCTAGCTGGCACTGCCAGCCATGAAAAGGCTTGCCGTTATAAGAGACTTGAAGCGCAATGCGTGGCAAAACTATGATAGTGTTTTGAGCAATTCGTTTGCTTCAGCAATGTCTGTTACCGAACCTTCTGCCAGGACAGTACGCAACAGCGACACAGCAGCATCTTTGTCACCCATCTCTATGTATGCTCTCGCCAGGTCAACTTTTGAACCAGCCTCTTCTGAGCCTGTCCCTTCTGAGCCAGCATCTTCATTTGATTGTGAACGTTTCCACCGCCGTGCCAGGAAAATCACTATGCCAATAATAAGACCGACACCAAGGAGTAACAGAAAATTGAAGGATGGCTGTGTCTCTATGTCAGACCGAGTCGGGACATCTTGTATTGCGGGAGCCGGGGGTTCAGGCTCAGACCTAGGTTCTAGGCTGTCGGTATCAGCAAGCGAGTCGGCAATGCCCAATGGCTCCGCAACACTTTCCTCGGCTACCTCGGCATCTTGGGTTGCCGATGCCTGGACTTCTTCCGGTGGCGATGCCGGCATGTCATCTGTGGCATCTGCGGCACTTATATAGGTGCCCTGCTCTTGATTTTGGCGACGCACCTCAGCCATGGCTTCTTCGGCTGAAAGTCTGAAGAACTCAAGATGTTCAGGTACCCAGAGGACATAACCAACCTTCAGCAAATGGATGTTAGGCTCAGCAAAGGCTTCAGAGTTCGTCCGCAGTAAGGCAAGCATAGCCTGGGATACCGTAACATTTTGATGGAAACTTACATTGACGGCAATGGACCAGAGGGTATCCCCGGTCACTGTCTTGCCATACTCAGTGCCAC
This sequence comes from Gammaproteobacteria bacterium UBA6724, assembly GCA_002454165.1. Taxonomy (GTDB): domain Bacteria; phylum Pseudomonadota; class Gammaproteobacteria; order Pseudomonadales; family Azotimanducaceae; genus UBA9659. The sequence goes on along the minus strand of DKIG01000006.1, from coordinate 92,346 downwards.
CCCCGACCAGTGCTCTGTTCACAAGAGTCGACTCCTCTCCCGTGGCGAGGGCGGATAGCGTCAAGCCGATGCAGGCAACACAACTTGTGATGATGCTCTTTCCCGATTTCATGGATATGCCTCTTTTGGGTTCATCTTTTATGTAATTTGGGTTCATCTTTTATGTAAAGAGTTGCTATGAAGCAGAATACGCCAGGCTCTGCTGCTCAAAAATCTTGCCGTCCATCAAATCTCGTTTGCTAGGAGTTCAGCAATTTGAATACTGTTCAAAGCAGCACCCTTGCGCAGATTGTCTGCCACTATCCAAAGGTTGAGCCCCTTATCGCAGGAAATGTCTTCACGCACTCGACCCACAAACACCGGGTCCGCATTTGCCGCATCAGATACCGGGGTGGGATAGTCCAAAGGCTCATCAATCAACCTGACACCGGGAGCAGACCGTAACAGTTCACGCGCCTCAGGGGCGGTAATTTTATCTCTAGTTTCAATATGTACTGCTTCTGAATGTCCATGAAACACAGGGATTCGAACGCAACTAGGATTCACCTGAATAGCATCATCTTCAAATATTCTCCGCGTCTCCCAGATTATTTTCATCTCCTCCAGACTATAGCCATTTTCCTGAATCTCCCCTATCTGGGGAATAGCATTGAAGGCGATCTGCTTCGGGAAGAACTTCGTTTCAATTGGCTGGGCGTTCAGTAGCCTAGCAGTCTGTCCCGCCAATTCCTCCATCGCCCGCTTGCCGGCACCGGATACGGCTTGATAGGTGGCAACATTGATCCGCGTAATACTTGCCTGCTGATGGATTGGGTGCAGTGCTAGCAACATCTGTATGGTGGAACAGTTGGGGTTGGCAATGATGTTTCTGTGCCGGTAGTCGCTGAGCCGATGCCCGTTCACTTCTGGGATCAGTAACGGAATATCCTGATCCCGTCGAAAGTAGGAGGTATTGTCAATCACCACGGCGCCAGCCTGGGCAGCAATCGGTGCATAGGTGGCAGACACCTCGCCCCCGGCAGAGAAGAATGCAATTTGAACCTGACTAAAATCAAATTCAGCCAGGTTCTTAACAGAGATTGACTTGCCCGCATATTGCAGTCTGGTGCCAGCAGACCTCTCGCTTGCCAGGAAGTGAATCTGCCGCACCGGAAATTTCCGAGATTCCAGAATCTCCCGGATGACTTCCCCGACTGCACCGGTGGCGCCTGCAATAGCCAGATCAATGTTCATAGTTGGTTCAGCCAGGAAAATTCGTGCGCTAGCCTAGTGTCTTTATCCGCGCTCATACTTCTGCTCACATACTTCCACTTCTCGCTACTTGCTGGTTAATTAGTGTTTGCGACATCCATATTCTGCCCGCGATGACGCAACAAATGATCCATCAACACTATAGCCATCATTGCCTCAGCGATGGGCGTTGCCCGGATCCCGACACAGGGGTCATGCCGCCCAGTGGTGATTATTTCCTTGGTATTGCCCTGGTCGTCAATGCTGCTAGCGGGAATGAGGATACTAGAAGTCGGTTTCAGGGCAATACTTGCCAGAATATCTTGTCCGGTGGAAATCCCGCCGAGAATACCGCCAGCATGGTTTGACCCAAATCCATCAGGGAATATCTCATCCCGATGCTCAGAACCTCGTTGAGCAATAACCGCAACGCCAGCCCCTATCTCAACCGCCTTGACGGCGTTGATACTCATGAGGGCACCAGCAAGATCCGCATCCAATTTATTGAAGACCGGCTCCCCCAAGCCCACTGGCACCCCCTCGGCGACAACGCAGATCCCGGCACCAATGGAATCTCCGTCCCGCCTCAGGCGGTCTATCAAGGCTTCCATAAGTTTGACCTTGCTTCTGTCAGGGCAAAAAAACGGATTCCTGGACACCTCCTGCCAATCCAGTTTTTCAATCTGAATATCGCCCATCCTGTCGAGGTATCCCCTGATGTTGATGCCCTCCTGCTTGGCAAGATATTTCTTGGCGATGGCTCCAGCAGCAACCCGCATGGCGGTCTCTCGCGCTGAGGCTCTGCCGCCACCGCGATAGTCTCTGATGCCATATTTCCGTTGGTAGGTGAAATCTGCATGACCCGGGCGAAACACATCCTTGATCTTGTCGTAGTCTTTGGAGCGCTGCTCAGTGTTCTCTATCACGAGGCCAATGGGCGTGCCCGTGGTCATCCCCTCAAATACCCCGGAGAGGATTTTGACCCTGTCGGCTTCCTTGCGTTGACTGGTGAATTTACTGCTACCAGGTTTGCGGCGGTCAAGCTCAGGCTGGATATCCGCTTCTGATAGGCATAGTCCCGGCGGGCAACCATCAACAACGCAGCCGATCGTCGGACCATGGCTTTCACCAAAGGTCGTCACCCTGAACATTTCTCCGATACTGCTGCCTGGCATGACAGGCTCCTCTGAATTGACTCGGCATTATAACTGAATCAACAAGATTGAACCTTTACCATTTTCCGATGATATTTTAAGGTACGCTTCTTATGTCCTGAACCCACTATGCCTGAGCAAATGTCTGATAAATTGCGCGACCAGTTTAAAAGTATCATTGAAGAGATTGGTGAAAACCCTGATAGGGCAGGTCTTGTCCAGACCCCTGAGCGGGCGGCAATAGCGCTGAGGTTTCTCACCCAGGGTTACCAGCAATCGCTGGAGCAGGTAGTGAACGGCGCCTTATTTGAATCAGACAGTAGCGAAATGATCCTGCTTCAGGACATAGAACTTTACTCCCTGTGTGAGCATCACATCCTACCTTTTATCGGCAAGTGTCATGTCGCCTACCTACCGACCGGCAAGGTGCTGGGACTGTCCAAGATTGCCCGTATCGTGGACATGTATGCGCGGCGTCTGCAAATCCAGGAAAGTCTCACCAAACACATTGCCGAGGCGATGGAGACAGTCACTGCGGCTGCCGGCGTGGGTGTCATTATTGAAGCCAGACACATGTGCATGATGATGCGCGGCGTTGAAAAACAAAACTCGCTGATGAAGACCTCAGTGATGCTCGGCGATTTTCGTGACAACCAAAGCACCCGCATGGAATTCTTATCCTTGCTCAAATCGACCTAAGCCTATTCAATCAATCTATTGTTTCCTGGGGAAATGTATGCCGATTCTGGAATCAAAGCTGGACCCCAACTCCGACCTGTTTCAGCAAAATAGAACCGACATGCTTGACATGCTTAACACTATGGATGAGTTGCTGGCAGAGGCGGCAGAAGGCGGCGGCAGGGAGGCGATGGCACGGCTTGAGGCTAGGAAGAAGATGCCAATCCGGGAGAGAATCTCTCATGCGCTTGACCGGGATTCCCCCTTCCTTGAGATCAGCCCCCTAGCGGCATGGCGCTCTCCCTACGCTGTTGGCTCAGGATTCGTGGTTGGTATCGGCATTATTGAGAATGTTGAATGTGTCATCCTGGGACACGACCCCTCAGTCAGGGCGGGTGCCTTCAACCAGTTCAATGCCAAAAAATTAATGCGCGGCTTGGAAATCTCCCGAGTAAACCGCATGCCTTATGTGCAGTTCGTGGAATCTGCCGGTGCAGACCTCCGTGGCGCCGGCGGCAGTGATCCGGAAGCCGCTACCCAGCGGGAAGGCGGGCACTTTGCAGAAAGCGGCAGACTTTTTTATGAAATTACCGAGTTGTCAAAACTCAGAATCCCTACCATCTCCGTTGTGTTCGGCGCCTCAACAGCCGGTGGTGCCTACCAACCAGGCATGAGTGATTACAACATTTTTATCAAAAATCAATCCAAGGTATTCCTGGGGGGACCTCCGCTCGTCAAGATGGCGACCGGCGAAGATGCTGATGAAGAGAGCCTGGGCGGGGCAGACATGCACACGACAATATCCGGGCTGGGAGATTATCTGGCACAGGATGAACTGGACGGCATCCGTATCTGTCGGGAAGTTGTAGCACACCTGAACTGGCGCAAATTGGGTCCAACACCTGAGCCGAACTTTGATGAACCTGTCCAAGACCCTGAAGACCTCCTCGGCCTGGTGCCAAAAGACATCAAAACGCCGTTTGATATCCGTGAAGTGGTGGGGCGCATCGTAGATGGTTCCAGATTTGAGGAATTCAAAGCCCTGTATGGACCTACTCTAGTCTGTGGCTGGGCATCTATTCACGGCTATCCCCTGGGCATCCTCGGCAACAACGGTGCCCTGTTTTCCGAATCATCGGAAAAAGCCGCCCAGTTCATCCAGCTGTGTAACCAAATTGATGTGCCGTTACTTTTCCTACACAACATTACCGGTTATATCGTCGGCACTGATTTTGAGCAGGGCGGCATCACCAAAAATGGCTCCAAGATGATCAACGCCGTGTCCAACTCCACGGTGCCCCACATCACCGTCATCGTCGGGGCTTCCTATGGTGCAGGCAACTATGGCATGAGCGGCCGCGCCTACGGCACCCGGTTCACCTACATCTGGCCCACGGCAAAGATCGCTGTCATGGGTCCAAAGCAGATGGCCGGGGTGATGAGCATTGTAAGGCGCGCCGCCGCCAAACGTCGAGGCATTGCATTTGATGAAGCAGCAGATGCAAAAAGAGCCGCCACCGCCGAACACTGGGCGGAAGAACGTTCCAAGGGCCTCTACGCCACCTCCCGCGTATCGGACGACGGCATGATTGATCCTCGTGATACCCGCACCATTATCGCCATGTCCTTGTCTGCGTGTTACAACAACAAGGTAGAAGGCACCAAGGAATTCGGTACATGGAGAATGTAAGCCAAATCAAGCCGATCACCAGACTGCTCATTGCCAACCGCGGAGAAATCGCCCGACGCATTATGCGCACTGCCCGAAATATGGGCATCCACACTATCGCTGTTTACGCCGAAGGAGATGCCCTTGCGCCCTTCGTCACCGAAGCCGACACTGGGATTGCCCTGGGGGGAAGCAGTCCAGCTGAGACCTACCTCAATGTCAAAAAATTGCTGGCTGCCTGCCGACGCAGCGGTGCTGATGCCTTGCATCCTGGTTATGGCTTCCTCTCGGAAAACGCCGACTTTGCGCGTGCCGTCCTGGACGCTGGTGTCGCCTGGATAGGACCCTCGCCTGAAGTCATCAATATCCTGGGGGACAAATTGTCCGCCAAAAAATTGATGCTGGAAGCAAATGTACCCACCCTGCCGGCAATAGAAATTGATGGCTCAACCCGGTTGGTAGCGGCAGCCAAGGAACTAGGTTATCCGGTCCTGATAAAGGCGACTGCCGGCGGCGGCGGTCGGGGCATGCGGGTCGTTATGACTAAAAATGACCTGCAAGATGCCGTTGACAGTGCCGGGCGAGAAGCAGGCAGTGCTTTTGGCGATGACCGGGTCTTCATGGAAAAATGGCTGCCAAGTGCCAGACATGTTGAAATTCAGATTATTGGAGACCAACACGGCAACCTGGTGCATTGCTTTGAACGGGAATGTTCCATCCAGCGCCGCCATCAGAAGATTATTGAAGAGGCACCCTGCCCGGCTGTGACCGATGAGATTAGGGCGGCAATGGGCGCAGCGGCAATCAAGGTTGCCAAAACACTTGGTTATTCATCGGCGGGTACTATTGAATTCTTGCTCAGTGGCGCTGAATTCTGGTTTCTTGAAGTCAACGCCCGGCTCCAGGTTGAGCATCCGGTGACTGAAGAGATCATTGGCCATGATCTGGTACGGGAGCAGATTCGTATCGCCGAGGGTGAACCTCTGTCCTTTCGTCAAGAGGACCTGCAGATCAAAGGACACGCCATAGAAGCACGGCTCTGTGCGGAAGACCCAGAGCGAGATTTTTTGCCGTCGCCCGGACGGGTCATCGCTTGGCAACCTTCCACGGTGGGACAAGCTAGATTTGATTCTGGCGTTGAGTCCGGCACTGTGATTGGCACGGATTTTGATACCATGATCGCCAAGGTGATCGTCCATGCCCCGACCCGCCGAGAAGCAGCAACCCGTCTTGCCAGAGCCCTGGAAACTACCCGTATCCAAGGGCTGACCAGCAATCGGGACTTCCTAGTCTTGACCCTGAGACATCCAGCCTTTATCAAAGCCGACACCGGCACCGACTTTATTGAACGCCATGCCGTAGCACTGCACCCCCCTGCCCTTGCCAGGGATCAAGTTATTGAATCTGCCATCGCTGTTATCATGGAGTCCCAAGCGCGCAATAAAGCTGCCGCCAGGGTGATGCAATCAATCCAGAGTGGCTGGCGCAACACGGTGATGCCGTTTGAAAGCATCACATTCCATCCGCCGGCAGCTGCTGAGCCGATTAAGTTGGCATATCGCGCCCAGCGAGACGGCAGATTCAGAGTGCGTAGTAATGATGATCCGGCAGAAAAAACCGTCCTGCCCTTCACTTGCGGCAAGGGACATGTTGAATTAGATATAGACGGGCGCAGACTTGCTTTTGACCTGGAGCAGGATGGTGATACCTGGCTCATACACGGAGCCACTGGTGATCTGGCGTTGCGACAACTGCCCCGCTATCCCGTACCTGGCATGGATGAGCTGTCGGGCGGGCTGGTTGCCCCCATGCCGGGTGCGGTCCTCTCTACGGAGATTAAGCCCGGCGACAGGGTCACCAAGGGGGATCTGTTGCTCATTTTGGAAGCCATGAAAATGGAACACCCGGTTACTGCACCCGGGGATGGCGTAATAGCCGCGCTACATGTCCGGGTCGGCGAGCAGGTGAAAAATGGTCAACTCCTGGTAACTATTGATGCAGATGACAAACGAGGTACAGAAAAGTGAACGAAGAAACCAGCCTGTCCGGTACCGAGGCTACACTCTACGAAGTTAAGCAGAGCGCTGCCTGGATCCGTCTTAACCGGCCCGAAAACCGCAACGCCCTATCCGCCATCCTGGTCACCGAACTCTATGACCATATCCTTGCCGCCAACCAAGATGATACTGTGCGCTGCATCGTGATTAGTAGCACGGGTCCGGCATTTTGCGCTGGTGCCGATCTCAAAAATCCACCTGGTCAGGGAAACAGAAACCAGCGTGCCGTGCCCTACCCTGATGTGCTGACCGCCATGTTGGATAGCCCCAAGCCGGTGATAGCGGCGGTCAACGGTGCTGCCTTTGCTGGCGGGTTGGGACTCATCGGTGCCGCTGACATTGTGATTACCGATGCCGATGTTGAGTTCAGTTTCAGTGAAGTACGCATTGGCGTAATTCCGGCGATCATTTCCGTGGTCTGCCTGCCAAAACTGGGCACTCATCACGGCATGAAGCTCTTCTTGACCGGGGAAAGATTCAGTGGTCGCCAAGCAGTTGACATGGGTTTCGCGCATCGCGCCGTAGCCAAAGATGAACTTGAGCAGGCTGTTCAGGAAGAAGTTGACGCTATCAATATGGGAGGTCCGCTTGCTGTTGTGGAATGTAAGAAGTTGGTTCGTCGGGTGTCGCAACTGTCCATTAAAGAGGGTTTTATGGAAACCGCCGAATGGAGTCGCAGAATATTCCAATCCGATGAAGGTGCCGAAGGCATGGCGGCTTTCAGGGAGAAACGAAAACCTCATTGGGTCACCAAGGCTCGCGACAGGGAGTAGTTACGACTGGACAAACGAGGGCAATGAATGGCTAAAAGTATCAAGATTGCCAACTGTAGCGGATTCTACGGCGATCGAATCATGGCAGCGAAGGAAATGGTCGCAGGTGGTCCTATAGATGTATTGACCGGTGATTATCTTGCTGAACTCACCATGGCAATCCTCTATCACCAGAAACAGACCCGTGGTGAACACCTGGGCTATGTTGGCACTTTTTTGAAGCAAATCAAGGAAGTCGCAGAGACCTGTAAAGCGCAGGACATCAAAATAGTCTCCAACGCCGGAGGGTTAAATCCTGAAGGCATGGCGGACGAAATAGAGAAGTTACTTGCCGAACTCGGCGTGAACTCCAAGGTAGCCTGGATTGACGGCGATGACATAAGCGACGACCTGGAACGATTCCAGGCAGACGGCGAAATGCTCAGCAACATTGACCAGGGCATCCCTTTGTCTGAGGCTACTGGCAAGGTCGTGACAGCCAACACCTATTTTGGTGCCTGGGGCATCAAAGAAGCCCTGGACCAGGGTGCCGATATTGTTATTTGTCCCAGGGTCACCGATGCCGCGGTTGTCATAGGTCCCGCGGCATGGAAATTTAACTGGGCAAGGAACGACTATGATGCGCTCGCCGGCGCACTGGTCGCCGGACATATTATTGAATGTGGTGCCCAGTGCTGCGGTGGCAACTATGCTTTTTTTGAAGAAGTGCCCAGTTTCCGCAATGTTGGCTATCCCATTGCCGAGATTGAAGCCGATGGGAATTTTACCATCACCAAACATCCTGGCACTGGCGGGCTGGTGTCCATTGGCACCGTCACGGCACAACTGCTCTACGAGATTTCAACACCTGCCTATTACAACCCTGATGTTATCGCTCACTTTGATACGGTGAAACTGGAACAAAGCGGCGCCGACCGAGTCTATGTTTCCAACTGCCGCGGCTCTAGCCCTCCTCCTAGTCACAAGGTCTGCATCAACATCCTGGGCGCGCACAAGCAAAGTATAGAAGTGCTGCTTACGGGCTTGGATATTGAGAAGAAGGCGGAGCTATATCTTGATGCAGTGTTTCATAATCTGGGCGGACGGGAGCAATTTGATGATGTTGATGTTCAACTCATCAGAAGTGACAAGGAAGACCCGGCCACCAATGAGGAAGCCTACGCCGCACTCAGGATAACCGTCACCACAGACGACCCATCAAAGGTGGGCCGGTTGTTTGCCGCCAAGGTCACCGAATTGTCACTGGCGGGAATACCCGGCAACACCAGCCGCGGCAAAAGTGACTACAACGGCGCCCCCGTGCTTGCTCACTGGCCCGCCATGCTGGACAGCAGCAAGGTCACCGAGCGGGTACATATAAACGGCAAGACCACTGAGGTCTTACCCACCCAACGGCTGGGGCTTGAGGAAATCTATTATCAAAAAGTACCGGTGAAAATTGGCACCCCGCCGCGCGGGAAAACTCTGAGGCTTCCCTTCGGCAGACTCTACGGCACTCGTTCCGGGGACAAGGGCGGCTGTGCTAACTGCGGCGTCTGGGCAAAGACAGACCTTGCCTATGCCTATCTGCATGAGTTTCTCACGGTTGAGAAATTCAAGGAACTCGCGCCAGACATGGCATCCTACCGAATTGAACGCTACGACATGCCGAACCTGAAGGCACTCAACTTCTACATCCACGATGTCTTGGGGGAAGGCGTGTCTTCCAATCATCGTATTGACAAACAAGCCAAGTCTTTTAGTGAATATCTGCGCGCCAAATACATAGATGCCCCGCAAATGCTTATTGATGAAATCGCCTAGTCATGTTGGGTGATTCGGATAGCCGAACTAGAAAACCTACCAACATTAAAAGATTTTTATGTCGATGATTTGGCTAAAATATTATTTATTAGTACAAGATCTTTACATCGAAAATTGGGACAACAAAACATTTCTTTCCAGAAGTTGTTTGACAAGGAAAGAAAAAGACGATGTTTTGCTTTGTTACAACAACCAGCGCATTCTGCAAGTCTGATATACGAAGAATTGAGATTTACCGATGTGAAATGTTTTTACAGAGCCTTTAGTAGGTGGGCAGGAATTAGTTATAGCGAATATAAAATTAATCCTCATCAAACTATCAATGGTGATATAGACAGTAATAAGCCAAGATTATTACTAGACTCAGAAAAAAATAAAATTGGTGGGGGCATGGCATCAGTGCTCTTTGATGACCAAGAATCTGATGATACCCCCGGCAGTGATACGAGATCTCCTGCCGATATTGATGAAAAATCATGTCGTGAAGCCATATCCGATTCTGCTGTACGATATTTACAGTTTGGTCTTATTGCGGGTACTGTTGCAAGTATCTTTGTCCCAGGAGGTTGGCTTGTGAGGTTAGGGATGGTAGTAGGTGCAGGAGCGGGAGGTGCAGTTGCCGGTGGGGCAGATGCGCACGAATACCATCCAAGTTGCAATACTGATAATAACATTGAGAATGACTAAAATTAGCCCCGTCGCATAAAAGGAAAGAAAAGACTATGAGATTGATTCAACTATTCAGTATCATTCCATGGATTGGGGTAGCGATAGTCATGTATTTTCCGATGAAATATTTTTCAAAAGGGGTTTTACCAAAACACTTCACTCCTAGATATATACTGTTTGCTGTTTTTGGTTTGCTTCCTATAATGAGCGCGCTGTCTGTTACTTGGGAAGTTCCTGGCAAGGACATGGCTAGTGACTTTGCTCGTGAACAATCATGCGCGGAGGTTGTACGGGAGACAGCAATGATTACTTCAATATCTGTGGCTACCGGGACCGCTAGTGCAACCATTATGATCTCTGCCATTACCCTAGCAACCATTACTCCACTGGGAGCGGTGGCATTAGTGGTGGTAGCGAGTTCCTTAGCAGGCATTGGTGGCTATGGTACTGGTGCAGCGGTTGGGGCTTTTAGTTCAAACTGTCAGGCACCGGATACATAAGAGGCATTCTTGATTTATTCGTATTAGGGAATTTAAAACGCATTAGATCAATGTTTGATATTGAACAGAGGAAATATGATAACGATAATAGCCATTAGTATTACAACGGTATTAACATGCATATTGTTTTACCTGTGGACGAAGCGTTCTTACCCAGATGCAGTCCGTGTAATCCAAATTCTAGGGATGGGTGTTGTGATATTGATTGTTGCCAATGGAGTTCGTATTTTATTAGAAGCATGTTGGGCGGGAACACTCTCCTAAATTCCATAATTCACTGCTTTGTTTGACGATAAGCACCTAGGCCTGACGCCACCAGGCGACCCCCTGTTCATCCAATGTAACCTGCAATATCCGCCGTTCCAGCGCGCAATGCAGATGCGCCAAGGACTCGCCTGTAGCAGGGAAGAAAGTCCAATCAGTAATCTCGCTCTTGAAAAGTGCAGGGAATACATCCACCGCTCGCCTGGGCTCACTGCATAGATCGTACAACTTCCCAAGTGCAACCTCGTGCCAATCAATCAATGCCGTCAGCCTTTCATGCACGCCTTTGTATAGACTTTCATGCGCCGGTAGCACCATCAAATCAGACGGCAGGAATTCTCTAAATCTAATACAAGTATTAAGAAAGTCCCGTAGCGGATTAGCCCTAGGCTCAGAAGGCTGAACGCTAACATTGGGAGTGATCTTCGGCAGGATCTGATCACCCCCTATGATGAGTTTGAGTTCAGGACAGTGAAGACAGACATGCTCTGGCGCATGCCCGTGACCTATCACCGCCTGCCACTCGCGTCCGCCAATATCTATGTACTGACCATCGTTGATACGCCGGTATCCGGCAGGCAATTCAGAAATATTGGCACCAAACTGACCAAATCTTTGCCGATAACGCTCAAGCCGCTCTTCGGTAAACCCTGCCCGCAGATAAAATTTAATCGCATCCTCTGGCACATCGGAAGGTCCGTCTGCCGCCATCACCTTGCACATGAAGAAGTCACTACGACTCATCCAGAGGTCACATCCCCACTCCCGGGTAATCCAGCCCGCCAGTCCCGTATGGTCGGAATGTAAATGCGTGGCAATGACTCTGGTCACGGGTTTACCAGCCAAATGTTTGTTAAAGATAGTCCGCCAATGCGCTTGTACTTCTTCCCGAAACAAGCCCGTGTCCACTATCGTCCAGCCGTCGTAATCCCGTATCAGCCAGACATTGATATGGTCCAGACGCCCCATCATAGGCATCCGTATCCAGTAGATCCCTTCGGCTAGTCGGGTAATAGCACCGGGCCTAGGCGTCTTGTCTTCAAAACAATATGTCAGCGGATCAAAGCCTCGCCGGGGTGTGTGCTCTACCACAAGCTACCTCTCTTTTTTGTGATGCTCCTTGGTGCCTTTTCCAATCTCTTTTTATATTGTGCTCAATTCCTCTGCCGGTTGCTCGCCTATCGGCGGCTCTGGTTCATCTTGATTTATCCTTTGTAAGGAGCGAATCAGCGGCAACATCAAAACCAGAAACAAGAGTACACAGACGATACCCAACATCAACAGAGTTATCGTCATCCCCTGCCATTCATAGAGCAAGCCTACCAGCGGACCCGTCACAATAAAGACCAGCCGAAACATAAAACTAATCATAGAATTTGCCGTCGCTCTGAATTCGCTCGGTACCCGGGAGTTGAAGGCATCAGTCAAAATCACCTGATGAATACCACGACTCACATAAAAGCCAAAAGCAAGCAGAATGCCGATAATACCACCGGGTAGCGCCATGCCGAGATAGCCGATAACAGGCAGGAGTGCCATGACAATCAACACCAGCACGGGACCAAAACGATTCTCCAGGGACATGGACATTTTTGACGCTATGGCAATAGTAAAACTTTGGAGTGCCCAGAGAATGCCAAAGACCGCCAGGGGAACGCCGTATGCTTCCCAATAAGGCTGGATCAACCAGATGATATAAAAGGTTGATAAGCCATAGAAAGTCAACGCAAGACTGGTCAACCTCAGCAGTTCGTCACGCCAATACAGATGCGAGATGATGCGTTTGAAATTGCGCACTGGTTGTGCTGCCGACATACGTTTGTAGGGTGCTTCCACCAGCGCAAAGGACAGCAAAAATGGTAACCATGCCACCACTGCATTCGCCAGCAGCACCAACTCAAAGGATGTCAGCACCAGGACAGCACCCAGCAATGCAGCCATACCCTCGGCGGTGGATTTTATGGACCGCAGGTTGGCGATGCCTCTGGTCTTCTCCCCTGGCGACATCCGCAAGGCGATCTGACTGTCATATAGCAGCGATAAATCAGCACCCGACAAGAGACTCACACCCAAGCCGACAGTCACCTCAAACAACACTAGCCCGGCAAAGTCTTCGGCAAAACACAGCAGCGTATATCCTATGCCATGAAACAAACTCCCGATCATCAGCGCGTTACGGCGCCCAATGATGTCTGCCAGATAACCGGATGGCACTTCACAGATCACCACCGACAAGGCAAAAATGCTTTGTAGCACAAACACATCCGCCAATGCCAAACCTTTGCTGGCGAAGAAAGGGACCACTATCGGGATGATAATCAATGCCAGCCAGCAGAAGCTGAACAGGTACAGTATCCGGATGTTGCGTTGTAATTTGTCTTTGATGTCCATGATATTTATGCCAAAGTGAAACCAAAAAAAAGCCCCCGAGATTGCTCTGGAGGCTTTTTCTAGTCACCGATTGAATCAGTTCTGGAACCTTGCCTCCCACCCGGTATCAGTTGCCTGGGTGAAGCCTTCATAAAAGTGCTCTTTACAGTAGATACAGGAGCAACCCGGAGCCGCCTCAAGAGGATCTGCCTCAAGAATAGGCATCCCGTGCCTGCTCTTTATTAGAGCATTGCTGGTTAAAACATTGTTAGTTAGATATGTATTCACCAGATGGGTCCGGTTAAAAATTTTTCAACAAGGTCGCTCATTGTACACCTATTGATTTTTCTGTCAATCATCCGTCAGTCTTATCCAATCTAACTGCCTCTTCTAGCCCGACATTTGACGACAGCCAGAAGCCAGGTGTAAAGGATCAAGGGCGCCAGCCGTTAACAATAGCCGTTAACAATAGCTGGGATGATGAGATTCTGTATGGATACCTGCCTATATTTGGTATGGTGTAGTTATGCTCGGCAAAGGAGCAGACCGGACCAAGACACCGACTTTAGCAGGAAGTTCAGGAAGCAAAGATGATTGTTATATTAGATTCCGATACCGATGAAACCAGCACCGAATATGCAGGGACCCTGGCTGCCCTTAATGCGCTGGAAGGCATCCAACTACAGACTCATGTCATTCAAGGCAAACAAAAAAAACTCACTGAAATTTACCTCCTGGGAGACACTCAGAAAATAGATCAGGAGAAGATAGAGAACCTTGCCTGTGTTGAGCGGGTGCTGCGGGTTTCCGAAGCCTACCGTATTCTTGGTCGTCATCAGGATGAGCGCCGCGTCTCAGGTTTTGTCTATAACGATGTTCACTTTAGTCAGGACACTTATCATCTCTTTGCAGGCCTATGTGCCGTGGATACACCAGAGCATGTTGAGATGATGATGCGCTCTCTGGCACAACAGGGACAGGTCTGTACGCGCATGGGTGCCTACAAACCCCGTACTAATCCTTACTCTTTTCAGGGGCACGGCAAAACGTGTTTGCCTTATGTGTTTGAACTTGCGGGGAAGCACGGCATACAAGTCATTGCTATGGAGGTGACACATGAAAGCCATATTGATGAAATTACTGAATGTCTTGAGCGCACCGGCAACCCCACCGGCGTGATGCTGCAAATAGGCACTCGCAACACTCAAAACTTTGAACTATTAAAGGCTGTCGGGCGACAGCAACGATTCCCTGTTTTGTTCAAGCGAGGCTATGGCGTCAGTCTGAATGAATCATTGAATGCTGCCGAGTATCTAGCGAGTGAAGGTAATTCTATGGTGGTCTTCTGTTTTCGGGGCATGAAAAATGACGCAGGTGCACCACATCGCAATCTGGTGGATTTTGGCCAGGTGCCTGTCGTCAAGCGGCTCACCCGTATGCCGGTCTGTGTTGACCCTTCTCACTCGGTTGGTAGCCGCGATGCTGCCCCGGACGGTATTCTTGATATAGTGCATTCGGCAGCCCAAGGACTGGTTGCCGGGGCGAACATGGTACTGGTGGATTTCCATCCCAATCCGCCAGAGGCACTGGTGGATGGACCCCAGGCACTAGAGCTGACTGAGTTATCTAAGTTTATTGATGACATGGCTGCCTGCCATGATTTCTATCTGCAAAGAAAATCCATCTGGGCAGACTAAGCACCCTCAGCACTTGTAATAAGAAGCACTAGTCAACTTGCATCACTTCTAAAACACTTCTAAATCACCTCTAAATCATTTCTAAATTGCTTCTAAATAATCGTCCATGGCGGGAGAAGTGATGGTCATCCATATATCCTGCCCTGCCGTATCTTCTGGCGAGGCGTCTCTTACTATAGCCAGAAACATCCAGTGATGTGCCGTAGCAAGTTCCAGACTCTGCTCTACGCCAAGCACGGTGAATGCGGTCGCCAGTGCATCTGCCCAGGCAGTGCTCTCATGTAGCACAGTCACCGAGACCAGATTGTGATTGACGGGCCATCCGGTCGTCGGGTCAATCGTATGGGAATAACGCACCCCATCCAGATCAAAAAAGTTTCTGTAATTTCCGGAGGTTGCCATACCCAGGCGATGAATCGGCAGGGTCATGTAAACCTCAGGATGAAGCGGTTCATTAGGTGATTCATAAAAAGCAGGAGCAAGCGGCTTTTCAATAGCGACCAGCCAGTCCTCGCCCCGGGAGTTAGTGCCCCTTCCTCTGAGCTCGCCGCCAATTTCTACCAGATAATTCGCAATACCTTCCGCTTCTAGCAACTCGGCGATCCTGTCAACAGCATAGCCTTTGGCAACCGCAGAGAGGTCCAGGGTCACGAGTTTCTGTCTGGTCGCCGTGTCAAGTCCAAGCGAAATGCCATCAAAGCCGATACTGTGCAATAACTTTTTAATGTCCCCTTCGGCAGGCAAATCATCTCTGCTTCTTTCCCCTGGCCCAAAACCCCAGAGGTTGATCAGTGGCGCGAGGGTCACATCAAATGCGCCCTCGGATAACTGGTGTACCGCCGCGCTGATACGCAACACAGCCATCAGATCAGATGAAACAGGAACAGGCTCAGAGACTGGAGACCGATTGAATCGGGACAATTCAGAAGTTTTGTCATAGGTGGAAAAGATCGCGTTCAAACGTTGTAATTCCGCATCAATCTTTGCTTGGAGTGTCGACTGGGCATGTCCTTCCCGCACCGTCTTTATGCTGTAACTGGTACCCATGGTGGCACCTGACATCACCAGCAATTTGGCATTCCTGTCACAAGCGGTGCTTTGGAGCACCGCCGCCAGGATGATCATTTTCCAGCTATTACAAAAGTAACGATATCTCAGGTCACTTGGTATCAGTATCGGATTCATGCTTTACTCCGCGTCCTGTGTGGGTCGTCCGCTGGACACCAGCAAATATTGCCGATGATATAAATAAGCACCATTATCATAAAATATGATTGAACCACCACGAATACCCTTGGCAAATTTGCCCACTCCGCTTGAACCCCTGAGGCGAATATCAAAAATATGCGGTATCAACATCTGGATCAAACGAGACGACCTGACCGATACCGCCGCCTCTGGCAACAAGATTCGCAAACTGGAATTTTCAATCGCCCAGGCAATTGAAGAAAATGCCACCCTGCTGATCACCTGCGGGGGCGTGCAGTCTAATCATTGCCGTGCTACTGCAGTTCTGGCAAGCAGGTTGGGCTTAAAGTTGCATCTTGTACTCCGTGGGAAGGAACCCGACCGGATAGACGGCAACCTGCTGATTAACAAATTAACTGGCGCCGAAATTGATTATGTCTCGGCGGAAGAATTTCAGGACATAGACAGCATTTTTGAGCGGCTATCCGCCGACTATGCAGGTCAGGGAGAAAAAACCTTCACAATTCCGGTGGGTGCAACGGATGAAATAGGACTCTGGGGATACATAGAATGTGCCCGGGAGCTCAGGGAAGACTTCAATAGGCACAATATCTCACCGGGTGCTCTGGTATCTGCGGTAGGCTCAGGTGGCACCCTCGGCGGCTTAATCATCGGGAACGCTATGTTCAACCTGGATACTGAGGTCATTGCTTTCAATGTTTGCGATGATGTTGACTATTTTGTTAACAAGATTACCGAGGACTTTGCACGCTGGAAACAACGGTACCAGCAGTCGCTTGATATAGCCGATCTGCCCATCCAGATTATTGATGGCTATGTCGGTCCCGGATATGGTCGGGCTACGGACATGGTGTTTGCGACTATTCGCAAAATGGCAACAATGGAAGGTATCATTCTGGATCCTGTCTATACAGCTAAGGCATTCAATGCCATGCTGGAGGAAATTGCCGCAGGTCGATTTGCCGGTATGAGCGACATTGTATTCATTCACACGGGTGGGATATTTGGTCTCTTTCCCCAAGCCGAACAGATATTTTAACTCGCCTCAGGACACTATCAATATGACCAGGAAAGTTCAACTACGACTATTCATCCTCCTCTTGCTATGTACATTGGTGTCTGCCTGTTCCTGGTTTAAGAAGAATACCGGCAACTGCCTGGATGATAACAGTTGTGAGACTCTGGTGTCGGCAGAGAAGCGCAAAGCGGGGGTGTTTCCTTGGTACTACTGCTATGGTGTCTCCAGAGACGAAGCTTGGGATTGTTCCCTAGAAGAGGCGCCTCAGAAAATTCGGACCATACAAGACCGTGCCGCCGCAAACACTTTAGAAAAGACTTTAGAAGAGACGCAAACAGAGGCAGCGTCACAAGAGGCACCCTAGGCTATGTCGGAGGATAGTCAGTGGCAAAAGATCCCATCGGTTGATCGAATCCTGACAAACCCTGCCCTGGAGGAAGTCTTGACCCGGTTCGGCAGCGCGCGCACCACCAGTTTTGTCCGCCGCATATTAGAGCAGCAACGAAAGAAACTGCGGCAGGACTCAGACTATGAAGTACCCGATCCAGATATTATCGTCAAACAGGTGGCAAGCGAACTGGCATCCCAGGAACCGACCGGGCTTACCAGGGTATTCAATCTGACCGGGACAGTCCTGCATACAAATCTCGGCCGGGCGCTACTTCCTCAATCGGCAATTGACGCCGTCTCATCAGTCGCCGGCAATGCCTGCAACCTTGAATTTGATATTCCGTCAGGCACCCGTGGAGATAGGGAGCAACATCTTGAAGCCCTGTTGCTTGAGTTGACAGGTGCCGAGGCGGTAACAATCGTGAACAATAACGCCGCTGCCCTACTTCTGTGTCTCAATACCCTGGCACTCAATCAAGAGGTGTGCGTGTCTCGTGGTGAATTGGTTGAGATAGGAGACTCCTTCCGCATACCTGAAATCATGTCCAGGTCGGGCTGTCATCTAGTTGAAGTCGGCGCAACCAATCGCACCCATCTTGAGGATTATGCAAGCGCAATCACCCGCCAGACTGCACTCATAATGAAGGTACACACCAGCAATTATGAGATCAAAGGCTTTACCTCGGCGGTCTCTTCTCAGGACCTATCACATCTAGCGCACCATCACGAATTGCCCTTGTTGGTGGACCTCGGTAGCGGCACCCTTGTGGACCTGGCAAAATTCGGCTTGCCTGGGGAGCCGACAGTTCGCGAGGTGCTCCTGTCGGGGGCTGACCTGGTGACTTTTAGCGGCGACAAACTCCTTGGTGGACCTCAGGCGGGTGTGATAGTTGGCACCAAAGCACACCTATCTACCATCAAAAAAAACCCCCTCAAAAGGGCCCTGCGCCCGGATAAAATGACCATCGCCGCCTTGACGGAAGTCTTACTTTTGTATAGAAATCCGGACCAGTTAAAGACCAAGCTGCCAACCATCAGGCACCTGACGAGGAGTCTTGAGGAAATAGACCAGACCGCAGAAGAGTTATTGGCATCCTTTAGCCAGGCTCTTCAGGGCCATGCCACCGTGACGAAGCGAAAGAGTTTTAGCCAGGCGGGTAGCGGCGCCCTCCCCCTGGACAAACTGCCGACTATTGCTATTGAGATTTCACCAATCTCCGCTTCCGATTCAGCACTCCAGCAGATAGCCGGGGCATTTCGGCAACTACCCCGAGCCGTGATCGGTCGGCTCCAGAACGGCAAATTAATGTTTGACCTGCGAACCCTGGACGACATTGAGGGCTTGAAGCAAGAGTTACAGCATCTCCTCTTGTAAGAAAATTATGTAACGGGCTTGTAATGAAGAGGATGTATAGACGCGCATGATCATCGCAACGGCAGGACATGTTGACCATGGCAAGACCGCGCTGGTCGCCGCCTTGACGGGTATTGATACCGACCGACTTGCCGAAGAAAAGCAACGCGGTCTGACCATTGACCTGGGCTTTGCCTACACTGACACAAAAAGCGGCGGGCGCCTGGGTTTTATAGATGTGCCAGGGCATATCCGGTTTATCAGCAATATGCTTGCCGGTGTCGCTGCGATAGACCAGGCACTGCTGGTAGTAGCCCTTGACGATGGCGTTATGCCGCAGACGGTGGAGCATCTGGAAATCCTGAATCTGCTAGGCATCAACCAGGGAATAATTGCTCTGACTAAAACAGACCGCTGCGACCTTGCCAGGGTCGCCAGCGTCACCAGCCAGGTCAAACAACTTGTTGCCGGCAGCTTTCTTGACCAGGCGGACATCTATCCCGTCTCAGCCGTTACTGGAGAAGGGATTGCTCAGCTGAGGATTGCTCTGGAAGCGGCTTCGGATGAGACGGGCACAGACAAGAGTCAGGTAGACGCGGCTTGCTTTCGGTTGGCGATTGACCGGAGTTTTAACATCAAGGGTACTGGGTTGGTGGTGACTGGCAGTGTCTTTTCGGGCAGGGTCAGTAAAGGTGATGCGGTATATCTGATGCCTGGAGATATCAGCCTGCGGGTCAGAGGTCTGCATACTCAAAATCAACCTGCCACCTCTGCTCAGGTAGGTGACCGATGTGCAGTGAATATCACTGGCAATCAACTCAAGCCTGCTGATATTCATCGCGGCAACTGGTTATCAACCAATCCTGGCGAGCCGACGAAGCGGGTGGATGTGATGCTGAGCCTGGCGAAGAGCGAGCAGAAGCCGGTCTCTCACTGGACGCCCGTACATCTACATGCCGCCGCCAATCATGTGACGGCAAGACTGGCTATTCTGGAATCTGGGAAGCTAGGGCCGGGAGAGATGGGTCTAGTACAACTGGTGCTTGATGCGTCTATCAATCTGTGCACGGGAGACAGGGTGATTGTTCGAAACCAGTCAGCCGAGCGGACCCTGGGAGGCGGCATCGTCATTGATCCCTGGTCTCCAAAAAGAGGCAGAGCAAGACCAGAACGCATCGCCTATCTGCACGACCTTGCTCTTGCAATCAGCCAGACTTCCGCCACCAAATGCCTACACACCATGTTAAAGCATTTTGATACTGGTATTTCAATGCAGCGTCTTGCCGGGATGTTTAACCTCAGGAAGGATGC
The DNA here is from genome assembly GCA_002454165.1 of Gammaproteobacteria bacterium UBA6724. Lineage (GTDB taxonomy): Bacteria > Pseudomonadota > Gammaproteobacteria > Pseudomonadales > Azotimanducaceae > UBA9659. The sequence goes on along the minus strand of DKIG01000006.1, from coordinate 72,200 downwards.
GTTGAGTCGCATACTAGGCACCCTACCGGTCTTACAACTTGAGGACGGCGGCATCCTATTGAGAGCGCATCTTCTAAATCATTATCACTGGCTGGAAACCAAATTATCTGCCTGGCACGAGTCCCATCCCGACAAGCCAGGGCTGGCAGTCAATCAGATACATCAAACATTTGCCCGCCATTGGTCAAGTGGTCTGTTGCGATATGTGGTGACGCAAATGTTGAAGCAACATAGATTAACGCAGGAAGGTAATCTGCTACGACACCCGGAGCACAGACTCCATCTCTCAAACACCGAGACTGCCCTCTGGCAAAAAATTGAATCCCTGTTGCAGGTATCGCCAACCAAACCGCCGGTCCTCCATGACTTGGCAGCGCAATGCAGTATTCAGCCCCGGCTACTTGAGAAGACCCTGCAACGGGTGGCACAGCTGGGCCTGGTCGTCCATCCGGTAAAGAACCGTTACTTCCTGCCTGCCGCGCTGGAAGAATTACAATCTCTGGTTGACAAGACCGCCAAACCTGACGGCTCCTTTACGGTGCAACAGTTCCGTGATGCGTCCGGTATAGGACGCAATCTTTCAATTGAAATACTGGAGCACTTTGACCGTCAGGGCATCACCCGGCGCATCGGTGACCGCAGAGAACTACTATAGAGAAGTAATGCGAAGCATGCGGCGCTGGATTCTTGGCGCGGAGTTCTTGTGGCAAGATCTTAATGTGTTTCCTGTTTGCCCTCTTGGTCTGGGCGATATTTAATCGGCGTCTGAGGCGGTTTACCCATAGCAGCCGCAATAGTGCCGCCTAATAGTTGGAAGACCATCAGGCTACTAGAGATGACACACAACTGGTCAAGCGGACTCAGGACCTCAAAATATGCCAGGCCCCAGACGCCAAATCCCAAGCCCACAAGAATGCCCATCAGCATACCCTGCTCGGGTTTGGATATTGATCTGGACAGGAACTTATACATAAAAGATTTTATACTGGGATAACAGAGGCAGATTAGTTTGGCTTGCGACAAACCACAAGCACAACTAACCACAACTAACCACAATTCATCAGGACAACAGGACCCTAATGACACCGGACACTTTACTCAATTTCTGGTTTTCTGAACTAAATTCCAAGGCAAGGTTCACCAGGAATAAAGAGACCGATGAGCGCATCAAACAGCGATTCGGTAGCCTCCACGCCAGGGCAGTGGCGGGAGAAATTTCTGCATGGCGTAGCACCCTGAAGGGACGGCTGGCGGAAATCATTGTGCTGGATCAATTTTCCCGCAACTTATATAGAGATGACGCCAGAGCCTTTCAATGTGATGCGGTTGCTCTGGCGCTGAGTCAGGAAGCCCTCGCCCAGCCGGGCATTGACAATCTAGCTCCCGAAGAAAAGACCTTCTTGTATATGCCATTTATGCACAGTGAATCGCCGCAGATTCACGCCCAGGCAGTGCTGCTCTTTTCACTATCTGGCTTGGAAGAGAATTTGAAGTTTGAACTCAAACACAAGGCAATCATTGATCGTTTTGGCAGGTACCCGCATCGCAATGCCTCGCTCGGCAGAGTCTCCAGGCCAGAAGAAATAGAATTTTTACAGCAGCCGGGTTCCGGTTTCTAGGTAGGATCCCGGGCTCTTACCCGCTTTACAGGCACTACTTTTACGAACCGCTAAATCACCTGGCACCCCTGAGCAGTCGCCCCGGTAGATCCTCTGTGGCTTCTCCCTGCTGATAGGTCACCTGACCCGCAACGATAGTAGCAAGAAGACCGGTGGTTTTTTGTTCAAGTCTTGCGCCGCCCCCAGGCAGATCTCTGACTACCTGGGGTAGCTCAATTTTCAAATTATCAAAATCAATCAAGTTAATGTCAGCCTTCTTGCCCGGTATCAGCAGACCTCGGTCACTGAGTCCGACCGCCATGGCGGTATCCCGGGTCTGAGCTTTCACCAGTGTCGGCAGGTCAATTAATTCACCTCGCTTTCTATCTCTGCCCCAATGGATCAGGAGATAGGTAATGAAACTGGCATCACAAATAGTTCCAACATGCGCGCCACCATCGCCCAGTCCCATCACGGTATTGTCGGCGAGAATCATTTCCCGACAGCAATCAAGATTATATTCGGCGTAGTTGACGAACGGGGTGTACAAGAGTTGCTTGCCCGCCTGGTCCAGCAATAGATCGAACACCAGGGATTCAGGAGACTCACCTAGCCGCTGCGCCCTTGCTTCAATGCTCAGCCCAGGCAGCGGCTCATAATCCCAAGCCTCGTCCAGCGACCACATTCGGTGCCAGTCATTCAATATAAAGGTACCCCGCTGCCCTGCCCTTTGAGACAGTAACTCTTCTTTGAAACCGGGCGAGCGCATCCGAGCAACCCGTTCCGGCAGCGGCAAATGAGAGATTTCACGATACGCAGGATAGGCACTAAAAGGATTCATGGTCGTCGTCAAACCCAGCAAGATACCAACGGCACGGGGTGCCACCTGACCCTTCACCACCAGTCCTGAGGCCCGTGCCCGGTCAATTTTGCCGAGCAGCTTTTTCCAACCCTGAGGATTCAACCCCTGGGCAAGAGAGATGCTCATAGGTGCCTGGCTTGCCTCAACCATTGCCATCAACATATCAAACTCAGGGTCCAGGTCTTTGAAATCTGAAATCATCTCAAGCACCCCAGAGCCGGCATCACGCACCCCTAGACCTATGCCAACCAGTTCTTCACGTGCCGCCGTCAATGAAGGCGTCGGTGCGCCGGTACTGCTCCGATGATTGAGAGTTCTTGAACTGGAAAATCCGAAGGCACCAGATTGAATTGCCTCGGTGGTCAGACAGCGCATGGCAGCAATATCATCGGCATCTGCCGGTTCCCGGTTGGCACCCCGTTCACCCATGACGAAGACCCGGAGCGCGGCATGGGGTAACTGGGCTGCAAGGTCCATATCAAAAGAACGTTCGGAGAGGAAATCAAGATAGTCCGGGAAGGATTCCCAGGTCCAGGGCAGGCCATCATGAAGCACCGCCTCGGGGATATCCTCAACCCCTTCCATCAACTGCACCAACATCTCCCGGTCACCAGGCTTTACCGGCGCAAAGCCGACACCGCAGTTACCCATGAGGGCGGTAGTGACACCATGATGGCTTGACGGCTTCATTCGGCTGGACCAACTCGCCTGACCATCATAGTGGGTATGAATGTCCACAAATCCTGGCGTGACCAGGGCACCTGTGGCATCAATCTCCTGGTGCCCCTTGGCGCGGATGGTACCGACGGCGGCTATCTCCCCGTCCCTAATGGCAAGGTCTGCTGTCTTCTCGGCAGCGCCACTACCGTCAATGACCCTGCCGCCTCTGATTACCAGGTCATAAGCATTCATCATCTGCTACCTTGTCATTCATCTTCTCGCTCCCATCATACAACTGGGGGTAGATACCATGCTCATTAGATGAGCGCCACCGCCGCGGTTTCAGTGCGTCCTTGCCGTGATATAACCGGAGAGCCATCTCAACCCCGCTGCCCCCGCGCCTAGTTCATCCAGTACTGTTTCTGCCCTGGTAAGAGATTCATACATTCTGGACCTGGATGCCTCTAGTCCCAGCAGACTGACAAAGGTAGATTTTTCATTTCTCAGATCTGAGCCACGAGGTTTGCCTAGCTGCGCCGTGGTCGCTTCAATATCCAGCAGGTCATCGCGTATCTGAAACGCTAGCCCTATATGCTGTCCGAAACTGGAGAGCCGACTCAGGGTCTGTTCAGACAAGGTCTCCCTGGCAAGGGCGGGTAGCATGATGCTCGCAGCGATGAGTGAGCCGCTTTTCTTGCGGTGCATGGTTTCCAGTTCTTCCAGTACAAAGGGCCTGGACTCGCCTTCAATATCCATCGCCTGCCCCTGTATCATGCCTGTTGCGCCGGCCGCTTTGGCAAGCTGTCTTGTCCAGGCGACGACTAGGTCCGGTGCCACCTCAGCCTGGCTCAGCAACTCAAACGCAAGCGTCTGTAGGGCATCGCCCAGGAGGATTGCCGTGGGCTCATCAAATCGTTGATGCACTGTTGGCTTGCCCCGTCTCAGGTCATCCTTGTCCATCAAATCATCGTGAATCAAGGAATAGGCGTGTATCAACTCAACAGCGGTAGCGGGATAATCGGCAACCTGGGCAGGTATCTCCAGCAATTCCGCCGTAGCGTAAGTCAGCAATGGACGGATGCGCTTGCCGTCGGAGGAGACGGCATAGATGAGCGCGTCTCTCAGCCGTCCTGGTTCAAGATTCTGGGCTTCAATAAAGGTCTCCAGCATCTTCTTCACCCGGCCTTTATATGCCGGTAGGCGTGCTGCAAAATCATCCTGAAGCATCGTCAAAAGCCCGTTATACTGAATTGGTGTATGTGACCCCAGGCATGTTGAATCATTCTGAAACCCCAGACAAGATGGCCTCCAAAGCGGCGAAATTTCCATGAGTGGGCACAATAAAGTCCTGGTGACCGCCTGCTCAAACCTTGCCCTGGTCAAATACTGGGGCAAGGCTGAGTCTATGACCAATCAACCTGCCACCGGTTCTTTGTCCATCGGTCTTGATGGCCTCAGCACCACAACGGAATTATCTTTGGCGGCCGGATCGGAAGATGAAATTAGCCTGAATACTATCCAATCCGGCAAGAGCATTGACCGGGTACGGACCTATCTTGACCTCTGCCGCAGATTATACGGTTTTGAGCAGCACTTCAGGGCAATCACGCACAACGACTTCCCCACCGGCTCCGGGCTTGCTTCCAGCGCCTCGGGCATGGCGGCACTTGCTCTCGCCATCAACCAACTGATGGCACTGGAACTCTCCGCAAAACAGTTATCGCAACTGGCGCGACGAGGTTCCGGCTCAGCCGCCCGCTCGGTCTTCGGCGGTTTTGTAGAAGTCGTAATGGTAGCAGACGCTTTCGCCAGACAATTTGCATCTGCTGAACACTGGCCCCTGAGTGTCGTCATTGCCATTACCGACCTGGCAGAAAAAGCAGTCGGCTCAGGCGAGGCTATGTTGAGAAGCGCCACCACCTCACCCTACTATCAGGGGTGGTTAGACTCGCACCCAGATGATTTGACGCTGCTGAAGCAGGCAATCTCAAATCGCGATTTTGAGTTGCTTGCCGAGGTGAGTGAATCCAACTGCCTGAAGATGCATGCCACCATCATCACCAGCCGCCCACCGATCCTCTACTGGACGCCGGCAACCCTTGCCCTAATTCACAAAATCAGGCAACTCAGGGCGGCGGGATGTCCAGTGTTTTTTACGATAGATGCAGGGCCCCAGGTGCAAGCTGTCTGTCTTAAAGGCTCGGAACAGCGCCTTGAGCAGGAGTTACAACAGGTCCCTGGCGTTATCCGCACTCTCAGATCTGAGCTGGGTGGCAGTCCACATATCCAGGTCTGCCCGCCATGACAAGTCATGCCATGCCAGTCACCGGTGCTCCGGGGAAGCTGTTTCTGAGTGGTGAATATGCTGTTCTGGAGGGTGCGCCAGCCATTCTCAGGGCAATGCCCCAGCGGGCAAGAGTCAGCATCAGGCCGGCAGATAGCGGAGAATTAAGGCTGATGTCAGACGCAACCCGGGTCCAGCCGCTCTCTGAGGCACTAGGTAATACACCAATAGTTGACAGCGTCATGGCTAGCCTGTCCGCCCAGGATTTTTCAAATGACCTTGTCAATCGGGTCTCAGCAGGCAGGCTGTCAATGCTACTTGATACCAGTGCCTTTTATCGCAATCACCAAAAATTAGGTTTGGGATCAAGTGCCGCTCTGACGGTCGCCCTGGTCAGAGCATTGACCGGGCTTGAGCAGCCAGAGGAGGAGGCCCTCATTCGGCTTGCCACCGATGCTCACCAACGACTTCAGGGCGGACTGGGCAGTGGTGCCGACATTGCCCTCTCAGCGCTGGACCGGGACATCATCTTCCGACGCCATCAGGCGCCAGTGGCTGTCACCCTGCCGCCCGACCTCCGCCTCCTCTATATCTGGACCGGCATGCCAGCCAGTAGTGCGGCATACCTCAAACAACTAGATGACTGGCGGCTACTAAGCCCATCTGCCTACCAGCCTATCATCAAGGACCTCTCTACCAGTGCCGAGCAGGCGGTGCAGCGCCTCTGCGAGAATGATGCGGCGGGACTCATCTCAGCCCTAGGTGACTACGACAAGCAATTAGAGCAACTCTCAAAACTGTCGCGACTGGATTTTTACAACCAAGCACACATCCGGTTGCGAAAGCAGGTAGAATCCGCAGACTGCATTTATAAACTATCTGGCGCCGGTGGCGGAGATTTCGGTATCGCCCTTAGTAGCAACCGGGAGCATATAAATCAGTTAGCAAAGCACTTGACCCAGCAGGGCATCTTCCACTTTTCATCCTGAACGGATTGACAAACAAGCAATGTATAAACAAACAACAGGCAATCTCGTGGACCGGGCGCGGTTCCCCGGTTTTTATAAGCTGTCCATCCGGGAAAGGCTCAATCGGCTACATGACCAGGGCTGGCTGTCCGAATCTGATCTGGCATCTTTACAAGATGGTCATCACCTCCTCGGTCTCAATCGGGCTGACAAGATGATTGAAAATGTCATAGGCGTGATGAGCCTGCCCCTGGGACTGGGTCTTAATTTCCAGGTGAACGGAAAGGATTACATCGTTCCTCTGGTGGTGGAAGAGCCGTCTATCATTGCGGCCCTCAGCGCGGCGGCGAAACTCTTCAGACAATCCGGCGGAGTGACTGCCAAGGCGGCAGAGTCATTACTGATTGGTCAGGTGCAACTCGTCAGTCCGCCTGACGCCAATGAAGCCAAGCGGCAGATTTTGCAGCACAAGGCAACACTGATTGACAAACTAAACCGACTTCATCCCGGCATGGTGGAACGGGGCGGCGGCGTCAAGGATATTGAAGTCCGTATCTTTGAGCATACGGAAGACAACCCACTGATGGTGATTGTGCATCTGCTGGTGGACACCTGCGATGTCATGGGCGCGAATGTGGTCAATGCTATGTGTGAAGAAATCGCCGCTGACCTGGAGGCAATGACCGACGGCAGGGTTTTCCTTCGCATACTCTCAAACCTCACTGACCGCGCCATAGTCCGTGCCTGGGTCAAGATCCCGGTGGCAGAGTTGGAAGGCAAGCATTTTTCCGGCGCGGAAGTGAGAGACGGCATCATCCTCGCCTCGCAATTCGCTACCATTGACCCCTACCGGGCAGCCACACATAACAAGGGCATTATGAATGGCATAGACCCCCTGGCGGTCGCAACAGGCAATGACTGGCGGGCAATAGAAGCGGCAGCCCACGCCTACGCGGCGAAGGACGGCAGATATACCGCCTTAACCACCTGGCAGTCGGACTCGGACGGCAGCCTCCACGGGAAGATTGATATACCCATTAAGGTCGGTATCAAGGGCGGCTCCCTTGAGGCGAACGATACCATCATCATGAACCAGAGAATGTTGCGACTTGATTCAGCGGCAGAATTGGCAGAACTCATGGCAGCAGTCGGGCTGGCGCAGAATTTCTCCGCCATCAAAACCTTGTCCACAGAAGGCATACAGAAGGGACACATGTCGCTCCACGCAAGAAGCGTGGCAGCCACCGCCGGGACGCCAAAAGAATTGTTTGAAACAGTCGTCACCAGACTGATTGAACAGAGAGACATCACCGTGACTTCTGCCCAGAAAATTATTTCTAAATTGACCGACAGCAACAGTAAAAATGGCATCAAGAGAAAGAAGGCTACCCTGGCGACTGCCAATGGCAAGATCATACTATTAGGAGAACACGCGGTGGTTTACGGCAGGCCTGCCCTGGCGGTGCCAATCAAAAACGCCGTGGTAGCAGAAGTCTCCGACTCGGACAACCTGCCAGAAATTACTGTGCCGGCCTGGGATCTGGACGGTAAGTTAGAAGAATCCAATCCACACTGGTGGGCTGCCATCATGGCTGTTTTCGCCCAACTAGAAATAGACAAACGGCACTTCTCAATCCATGTAAAGCCGAACATTCCAGCAGCCATGGGGTTGGGTGGTTCCGCCGCCATAGCGGTGGCGATTATCAGAGCTGTCTCAGCACACTTCCACATTCATCTTGCCGATGACAAGATCAATCAACTTGCCTTCCAGTGTGAAACCGCAGCCCACGGCACACCGTCTGGCATTGATAACACGATTGCGACCTTTGGTGTGCCGATCATATATCAGGCGGGCGAGCATCCCCGCCTGGACAGGGTGGAATTCCCCAAGCCTCTGCATCTGGTTATCGGCATTTCTGAAAAACCCAGCCTCACCGTTGATATGGTTGCCAGGGTGAGAGACAGGTGGCAACAGAACCGCTATCTCTATGAACAGCTCTTTGATAATTTTGCCAAGGTTGCAGAAACAGGTATTCAGGCAGCTCAAGCATGTGACTACCCTACTCTGGGGCACATGATGACGATTAACCATGGCCTGTTGAATGCCATACAGGTCTCTTCACCAGAGTTGGACCGTATGGTTCAGATAGCCAAGGACAAGGGTGCACTGGGCGCGAAACTCACCGGTGCCGGCGGTGGCGGCTCCATCGTCGCCCTGGGTGGGGACCAGTGTGATGCTATCGTCAATGCGCTAGGCAAGGCTGGCTTCAAAGCGCTCCAGGTATCTGTCTAGCATGAACCAGGCGAGCATCTCTTCAGACCAGGAGCAACTCATTCTGGTGAATGAACAGGATGAGGATATTGGTAGCCTGTCCAAACTGGAATGTCACCTGGGTGCTGGCGTATTGCATAGAGCCTTCTCTATATTTATCTTCAATTCGGCGGCGGAAGTTCTGTTGCAAAAGCGTAGCGCACAAAAACATCTCTGGCCCCTCTACTGGTCAAATGCCTGCTGTAGTCACCCCCGGCCAGGTGAAGATGCCGAGGTATCTGCCCAGCGACGGCTTGAGCAGGAACTAGGCATCAGGACCCCACTCAGTTTTCTTTACAAATTCATCTATCAAGCGCAGTACCAAGGAGCAGGCAGTGAAAATGAATTATGCTGGGTCTGGGCAGGAGAAGCCGAGGCTGAGGCAATCATCGTCAATACCAATGAAATCGCCGAGTGGCGCTTCTTCTCTATCCAGGACCTGGACATAGCCCTCTCAGAGACACCAGAGAAGTTCACCCCCTGGATGAAGCTGGAATGGCAACAGATCCGAGAAAACTACCATCACCAACTGCCTGCCGGGGCTTGAAGGGCCAAGCGGTAGATAATCTATGCACGAGGATAACCATGTCTGATTTCCCACTACCTAATGTTTCCAATGAACTTGCTGGTAAGGTGGCTCTAATCACCGGCACCACCTCTGGATTGGGCTGGCGCTTCGCCAGGGTCATCGCCAAGCGTGGCGCGAAGGTGGTGCTCACCGGCAGACGCCCTGAGCGACTGGAATCTCTGGCAAAAGAAATTCGTGTTGAGGGAGGTGTCTGTGAGCCCATCGTCTTTGACATCACCAAACCAGATGAGATTCCGCTTCTAGTGGACAAGGCTGAATCTGCCCTCGGTCTGGTTGACATCTTGATCAACAATGCCGGGATTCCCGATGCCCAGCGCGCCCACAAGATGAGTAATGCACTGGTGGATGCCGTCTTCTCGACTAATCTTGTCGGCCCCTACAAACTCTCCTGCGAGGTGGCGCGGCGACTGATTGCTGCCAAGGCACCTGGCAGAATGGTGAACATTTCTTCCGTGGCAGGGTTCAATTATGCCGGCAATGGAGCCGCCCTCTATTCCATCACCAAGTCAGCGATTATTCGCATGACAGAAACTCTTGCCGTGGAATGGGCGCGCTATCACATTAATGTTAACGCCATAGCACCTGGTGCCTTTGCATCGGAAATGATGGATGGCATGTTGGAACGCATGGGCGACATTACCCAGTATTTTCCCCGCGGCAGGTTGGGCGACCCGGCACAGATGGACTCCACCCTGCTCTACTTTCTGTCCCGGGATTCGGAGTTTGTCACCGGCACCTACATTAAGATAGACGATGCCCAGGGACCTCGCTAAGGATCATCCTAGTTCTGCAAGCCTGGCTTTTACGGCGACCCGGACTTCATCAAGGGTCTCAATGATGGTGTGAACGGCGGCCTCCTCGGCAGGAACGCGCGTCCAATTGGCTGACCAGTTGGCTTTCAGTTTCGCGCTGGCACGCTCAACATCCTTACCAATGAGCATACTGAGATCGTTGATCAAACCGATCTTGACCCAGCCGCGCCTGGGGCTACCTTCAATCTGATTCTGGTCATAATGGCTGGCGTAGAGCACTTGTTCAAATTCGGAAATTTCAGATAAAACCTGGAAGGCGGCACTTCTGATATTGCTGTTTTCTTCCGACCGTTCGAGACGCCAGGCATTATAGCTAAACCCCACCAGAGCAAATACAAGGCTGAGTAAAGCAATCGCATAGTAGATCCGGAGACTAGGCTCGGATGGCATCAAGGGTTCAATCATAGGGCGTACAATGATGAGTGATGACTATAAAGGCGGGATATTACGCTTCGCTTGCCCGGAGGTAAACTTTGCTATGATGGCACTGGAAGAGCTTCGTCCCCGGTGGGGCGCGCGGCCTTCAAAGCTGTTGAGTTGCTGTCAAAGTGGCTGGTGGGTTCGACTCCTACCTCTTCCGCCAAAGATACCGAGCACTTGGTAAGGATACACCTGAGCCTTCTGACCCAGATGGCACCTCTCTTTCTCCTAGTAAGACTAAGCCGTCCTAGCAACCTATCCTAACAACCATTCATAGCAACCAGGCTTCCTTTCATCTCATATCACTTGTCACCCGGTCGATTTCTTTTGACACTGGTGTCGCCCTGCAAACCAGAGGACTCCAAGATATGAGCAAGAAAAGACCTGTCATCGGTGCCTCTCCCGATGCCCCGGAAGATGCGCAACACCCTGCCGAGGGGGTGGTACGACTCACGAAGTTGCCGCTATTGGCAGTCGGGGTCATGCTTTTAACTGCCTTGTGTGCGCTGGTCTATGCGGTGCTGGAGCGGCATCAATCATCTAGGGCTCCGGGTAACTCAGGGGTAATGGACATGACCGGCGCTCAGTCCATACTTGACGCGGGCAAGGGCTATAAAGAGATCATCCAGGGTTACGAGAGCCCTGAGGTGCTGTTGCCCGAGGCTGGCGCTGATACCAGGGACCAAAAAGTAGCCACTCCATCACCTCTATCAAAAGCAATCGCAGCAACAGACTTTTTATCGCCGTTTCAATCAGACGCTCAGGATGAAAGAAAACTAGAAATACAGCAGTTACGCGATGCCCTGCTCCGGGATGCCATCGTCTCCAGGACCCGGGTTGAACTAGACGATAGCTTTGCCCAGCCTGAGTTTCCTCTCGCACTGAGCGCATCCTTGCCCAAGACCCAGTTGCCCCCTGGGGTGATGACTAATGACCTCCTGACAAATCGCATTGATACTCTGCTGGGAGCAGGCAAAGAACCGGCGGCAGCGGATCCAAATTTGCGAGGGCGTAAAGAGAAGTATGTCAATGAAGCATCCTCCTATGCCTATTCGCCGCATCTCAAACTTGCACCTATTGCCCCCTTTGAGATTAAGGTGGGGACAGTGATACCCGCCATTCTGGATACGCAGATCAACTCGGATCTCCCTGGGATGATCATCGCGCATGTGTCACGTTCAGTCAGAGATACACGCACCGGTACGGCTGTGTTGATTCCCGCAGGTTCAAAACTGATCGGCGATTATGACCATCATATTGCCGCAGGCCAGAAACGCTTGCTGGTAGTCTGGCGCAGGGTTCAGTTTCCCGATGCATCAACTCTTGCCCTTGATAATATGCCCGGTGTTGATGCCAGGGGACAATCAGGATTTCAGGATAGAATTGACAATCATTACTGGCGAACATTTGGCAGTGCCTTTCTGCTGTCTGTCATCAGCGCCGCCTCTCAGTCCTCCCAGGGAGACTTGCAAGTTGATGCTGGTCGGGACACCTTTACCCGTCGGGAGCAATTCAGTGCTGAGTTGGGACGGCAGTGGGGAGAGGTCAGCCGAGAAACCATCAAAAGAAATTTTGATATTCAACCCAGCCTGGTTATCCGCCCTGGATTTCGTTTTAACGTCCTGGTCAACAAGGACATTATTCTGGCACCTTATCAAAACACCTGGTAGTAGCATTATTAGCCAAGCACCGCGCCACCCCATCCCAACATGAATGATACGGGCTAGCCGCACATCTGGATGTAGAGCAGCAGTTCCGTATCTATCCGATGGATGAGGCTACCCCGGTTCTCGTAATAATATCTTGGGCTAGCATCGTCAAAGGGAGAGCAGGCGCCGGTGAGCGCTCCCCAGGGATAGGGGCGAAGACCAATGCCTCGGTGCGGGGCATAGATCCTGCTGATGAGCATGCCAGGTTGCCAATGACATTGACCGGCATCTAGGGCTGGTGAAGACTCGTCTGTAGAGCGGTGAAAATCAGGAACCAGCAAGCCACAGATCGGAAAACCCACAGGCGACATCTCTTCTGTAGCCTCATCTTCTGTAGCCTCATCTTCCACATCATGCGCTGTCGGATTGCTCGGTGGCGGCTCTACTGCTGACGTCTTCTCCGCTATGAGCGTATTTTCTCGGTCCACTTCTACCACACCACAGGACGCATTACGGCTTCTACCAGAGCGGGTGCGGTGACTATTCAGTTGACAAGTAGTGGTGTCATCACAAGCAGTGGCGGGTACCAGGCAAGTGCTCATTTCGGTCTGGTGGCGCAGTTCACCACACTTGGTACTTGCCCTGCCCTGCCCAGTCCAACCTGACCATTCCTTGCCCTCATAGAGCAGACAATAGCCCCCCGCCTCCATCCGCTCCAACTTATCCAAAAGGGTGCCGAAGTCTTCCCGTTTTGCCCAGGGGATGGGCAGGTGGATATTTGGCTCAGCCGGGTCGTTTAGCCAAAGCCTGTAACAGAAGCCATCATCCGAACGATATTTGCATACCTGGGTATGGGCACTGGGATGATTCCTGAGTATCGGGGTCTTCGGGTCATCCGGCGTCCAGAGCTGATCTCCCTTTGCCGCTAGCCCGGCACCTGGCTTCAGCGTCAACAACAGTAGCAACAATGATATTTTTGCTTTCATGGCGTGTCTTCGGGTGTTTTATATCTGAAGTGCTGCACCGTCAGGGTATCAAAGGCACCTAGGTCGGCATTGACCAGCCCGAGGTGCGCCGAGGTCCTGGCGGTTATCCGGGAAGCGCCCTCAATCCGGTTGCCATTCATCATAATGTCGGCCTGAGCACCGCGGCGGAAGTGCAGGTCACCAAACGCATCATTGGCACCGTCGCGACGCAAATACTCATCATTCAAAGACGCTAGGGTCCCCAGGGGGACGGCATATTCCGCGCGCACCAGGGTCATCTCGTCGGTTTCTTGATCCAGGGCAAGCTTGGCAAAGCTACCGAGTCGTTGCGCGACCCGACGCGCCGAGCCCTCAGCGCGCATCCTGGTTATGATGAACAGGGGTGAACCAGGCACAAAGTCAAACTTATAAGGCTCGCCGACCCCATTGACATTGCGGAAATGACGGAAGAGATCGGCAGGCTTTCGCGCCCAGTCCGAGTTTTCCCAGCGGTGACTGAGCTGAGCACGAGCAAGTTGCGTCATATCATTCACCGTTGCTGTCTCGGCTTGAGTGATTAATTCATGTTCCAGTCGCTCGGTAAATTGCGCCGTAATCACACCCATAATGGCAACCGCAAGGACGAGACCGAGCACCGTGTAGCCCTCTTGTTTTCCATCTTCCTTCAATAGCAGATTCATCCTGCCTCCCTAATCAATGGTTACCGTCAGGACATTTGAGGCATCGCAAGACGGCGCCGGTGATGTTTTAATGCCATTGATGGTTATTGAACGGTCAAGCAGATTCAGACACTGCGCCGCGGTGACGGTCGTGTAGGTCAGCTTGGCATCCCTGTCACCATCCTTGGCCACCGCGATGTTATTGCCAAAAACATTTTCACCGGTACCGCTTGTGTAACGGCTTGACTGGAGGTAACCCCTTTCGGTCAGTTTGGTAAAACTGTCCAGACCAGTATAATTACCGGTATATTCCCGCCATTGCCGGACCGAATTGGTGACCAGATACAACTCTTCGTAGGCATTGTTCAGCACACTGCGTTGATACATGGGTAGCAACACATTGGCCGCCGCCGCGGTCAGGGTGCCAGCGATAGCCAGTGCCGCTACTACCTGCAGGGTGGAAAAGCCTTGCGATTTTTCTCTTGCTTGCATCGGACTACTCCTTTTTTTAATGATTGGTTAAAACCCCGTATCCACACCCGCGCCCATCACGACATCAATCAGCGGCACGAGTAGGAAAAATGTCCCCAGAGCGGTCACCAGGGCCGTGACAAATGCCATAGCAGATAAAATCTGGGCAGTCTTCTGCCGGGCAACCAGGGCATAGTTACGGAAGGCACGCTCCAATTCCGCGACCGTCTGCCGCGGCGCCTGTAAACTGAGCTGAGCGGTGGCTTCTGGGTCCAACAGATGTCGTCCCAGTGCTGGCAGTAATGTTGGGCCCCGGTTCATCTCATCCCGAACCCGGGTCAATGCGGTCTCAAAATATCCTGGGCGGGTGCCTGTGGAGACCAGGGCAATAGCAATGGTGACGGCTGTAGATTGTGCAACCCCCTTCTTGAAAAGTGCCGCCATGAGATCACAGATCTGGGCGATGAACCTGTTGTCATAGGCACCAAAGAAACCTAGGGACCGTGCCCGGCTACGCCATGACCCGCCAAGCATTGTCCGGAGGCGAATATAGATTGCTAGAAGAATGGCAAGCGCCAGGGCAATCAACAGGAGGTGTTCCTGGAGCCAATGCCCCAGGAGAAAGAAATCCGCCGGGGTTCGGTCGCCAATCGTCATCAGTTTTTCATAGGTTACACCATAGATGGTGAGTGCCAGCATCGCCAGGAGCCCCAGTATCCACTGCGCGTTGGGCAGGATGACAACATCAAAAAATGATTGCCCCGGATCGGAGGTTGCAGTAATGAGTTGGATCATTTCTGGGAGGGCGCCATGCTGCTCACCCGCTATCAGCAACCGAGCGTCATAGTCATTAAAGAAGCCCTCGGCGGCATAATTGCTGGCAAAGGGCTGACCGATAATAGCTGCTGAGAGTGACATGTCCGCCAGGCGCCTGAGGCTGTGATCCTTCGTCGCCTGCTGGATGAGTTTGAAGGTGTCTATAATGGGAATGCCCGCCTCTATCTGCATTCTGATAGAGATCAGCAGATTGGTTCTGAGTCCCTGCCGAAACACTAGGGCGCGATATAGCAGATGGTTAAGACGAGTCAGCATGAGTGCTTACCCCAGTCTCTGATGGTGGCAGGACCTGGTGGGTCAATACGTCTTGACAGGTGTAAGGGATCTATCGCCCCGGTTAATATCTTGGTCAAACCATGTTCGTGCCGGGTCTCCATGCCCTGTCTCGTCATCACTTCCTGAATCTGTTCAAACTTGCCGCTACGCAGAAGATCACGCACCTCCTCATCAAAGGGCAGGACTTCGGCGACCACGGTACGACCACTCAAGCCGGTGGCCTGGCAGTTGTCGCAACCGCCTTGGCGGTGATAGCGGATGGCATCGGTGCTCTGTCCAAGACCGGCGCGATAATAGGCAAGCAGAGCATCGGTGTTCGGGAAGGTTGACCTTGCCACAGCGTCGGGAGACGGCATGGGTGAACTACAATCCGGGCAGAGGGTCTCCACCAGAGTCTGGCTAATGATGCCCACCATAAAGCGCGGCGCCAGAACAGTATTGACGCTCATGCCGAAATCCGAGTTGCTGGTCATGCGCAGATAAAAAGACACGGCGTCTGAAGCGTGTCCCGTTGACAGGACAAACCTGCCCTGCAAACCCATGATCTCTGCCTTGGATGCCGTGAGTCGGTTTCTCATTTCACCGATGGCAAGATAGTCAGAGTCTTGCCGAACAGTAGAGTCTTGGACGGCGGCAATCCGCCGTTCCAAATTTTCACCTTCGCTGGGCAGTTCAACATGACAGACATGCGGTAATTTCACTTCCACCGTATCGCTGATTTCAAGAATGGAATAACAACTAGGAATGCTATTGAGCAGCGCCGTGAGCGAAGTGGACTTGCCTGAGTTCACGCCGCCAGTGATGACCATCAGCCCCTGGCCTCTGCCCATCATTTCCCCCAGAGCATCCAGTTGGGTAACACTGTAACCGGCCGTTTTGAGGTCAATCACATCCGCCGTGTCACGCAGTCGGCACTTGCAGGTAATACCGCCGCCCACCATCAGCAATTTGTTCAGACGGACCATATAGGAGCGGCGGGTCACACGAGAAGTAAAATAGAATTGTCCGTCCCTGGCTTCCTCCATGCCGTAGGTCGTCATCGCATAGGATTGGAACATGACGGCGACAATCGCCATGCCTTCCTGAGCGGAAAATCTGGCGCTCTCAACCAGCAGGCCGTGAATCCGCAGATGCACTCTGGTTTCTGACCTGATGTTGATATGAATGTCGCTAGCCTTGCTACTGATGGCAATTTCCAGCAGTTCATCTACTTGCTCGTTGGCGGCACGTTTCGTGGTCAGCAGATCGCTGTGCTCTTCCTTGCGGGCAATCCAACTCTTGTAAACCGACTCGGTGACCGCCTGCTCCTCGCCCGCCCCTTGACGGCGGACGGCACGTTTCACCTCGTTGTAGGCTATTGCCTGTGCCGGCTTCCTGGGCGCGACATAATAGATGTCATACATGTTGGTGACGATTGCCTGACAGTTGGTTCTATGCTCATTGAGTATCTGCCTGACGACCGGGTCCTGGGACTGGCTAATGCCGGTCAATTCGTCTATGTCTTTGATCACCCTATTGGCTATTGCCACTTCAATATCTCCGTCTTGCCGTCGCGCCCTTGTAGCAGGATTTCAAAGGCACCAGCTTCGCCGGGTACGCGCCGGATATCCTGCAACTTGTATTCCTGGTTCTTGTGTCGGAATCTGTTGCCCGGCGACAGGGTCAGGGCGAGTCCCTGACTCAGGAGGATCGCTACCGCCTGGATGCCGCGGGCATCGTCCGCTAGTTGAGCGTAGGCGGGTCTTAAGCCGTGCAAATCCTTGAGGTCTGCTTTTGATGCGCTCTTAGGCGTCCGGTCTGGTATCGCCACCGGCACGGGAGCCTTCTTGCCATCCTGGATAGCGGTCCCATCCTGGATAGCGGCCAACACATCTTCCAGTTGATGTCTCAGTTGCTGCTCCTCGTCCGCCAGCAAGAGGGCAACCGCTTCCGGGTAACGAGCAAGCATCTCCAGTTCCTTCAGAAGTTCGTTGAGGGACAATGCCATCTGGTGTGCCGTGCGGATACGAAGTTGGTCTCGCTCTGCCTGGGTGCACTCAGCGCAGGCCTCCGCTAGCGCCGATTGGCTACTGAGGAAGAGCAACAGACTGACGACCAGGAGCTGGGTTGCCCACTTCATCATGACTCAGCCGCCTTCTGTTGGATGTCTTCTTGACGCTCTTCTGGATACACCGGCTCTTGACCGCGCACCAGGATGCTGAGCGTCAAGGACAGGTCGCCAGATTCGGACATCTCAACACTGAACCTCCTCAGGCGCGCATTGGGCAGGGGCTCAAAACTGGCAATATGGGATAGCAACTGGGCAAGGGCTACCAAGCTCCGCTGGGAATTTGCCGTCATCAACAGCTCCGCCTCTATGTAATCCCGGCTGAGGAGCCGGAAACCCTGGTCCAGGGAGAGCGGGGGTCCGCCCGTCTGGTACTCCTGGATGGATACCGAAAATCCGGCGGCACTACCGGGCTGCACCAACCGTGCTACTTCGCTATCTATCGGTCTGAGTGGCTGCTTCCCAATCTCGCCGGGTACCAGGGTATAAGCCAATTGCCAACGCTTGCCGATAACTTTAAGTGTTTTATTAAATTTCTTCGCTATCTCATTCATTCTTATCAATTTATTAAAATCGACTTGACCAGTGGCATGCAACTCTCTTGTGTCTGCTTCATAGGTGATTCGGCTGAGCCCGTGTAACGTTAAGACCATCAAATCCTGGATGGCAGTGCGTATTGCCCTGAGCTCATGCACCAGACTTGGGCGCCCCTGGGGCGGCTCAAGGATCTGCATCACCTGCTCATCCCCGCCGGTCCTGTCGCTGAGCAACTTATGGACGGAAAAGCCGCTACCTATCAGCAGTAGCAACACCAAAGCGTGGGCGGGATGCGGTAGCCTGAGTTGGGTGAAAATCAACACCGATGACCGGGTACGATACCGAGAGGCATCCAACAAGACCTGGGCATCACTGGCATTGGACGGATAGCCGGCGGCTTCCAATCTGGCGGCAAGGGTGCCACCGGGTAATATCAATACACTGGTGTTGCAGGCGGCGAGCACTTCAAGCGCGTCCTCAAAGGAGTTGATCATTTCACTCTCGGCTTCAATCATGTTGAAGCCCTCGCTACTGAGGGTCGCGAAAAAAACCGCATTGTCCAGGGGCCAGCAGATGAGCGTCCGGCTATCAGGCAATTGCCAGTCAAGACACTGGGCACCGACAATCACGGCACGGCGTTCCGTACACCAGGCAAGATCCTTTTGTACCAAGAGATAGGTAGCGCGATTGACACTCATAAACTTCCGTAGTCTGGCCGCCTGGGTCAGACCATGACTTTCAATCGCCGTGATTGGCTGGTTCACGGCAATGGTCAGATCCCGCCCATTCAAGGTGTCTCGATGCAAATAGTTGTTCTGGTGCATGTCCAGCATCTCGCTAGAGTATGTGTGCGGTCATGGTGATGACGGATTCAATCCGGCGGTCCAGGTCGTCTTTTGATTTACCGAGCCAGGGAAGCCAGGCAAGCAACGGCGACCTTGCCGTGCTGGACTGGGTGATGGTTGAGGAAAGATTGGTAATCAATCGGGTTTCCCCGTCGTAGAGGCTAATCGGTAAGCCGACAGATTTTTCGGTGCTCTGCGGCAGGCGCCCGGAGATGTTCCCGGCGGCAAATGCATAATCATCAAAGCCAAGCAGGGCGGCGCGATTTAAGGCAAGACGCAGATAGACCCGGTCTTCATCAATCGTCGGCAAGACCGCCCAGGATTCCCCGGTGTGTAATTCCTCCACTTCTACACTGGGCGATGCAGTCTCACTGGGACCGCTGACCTGCCGCTCCACCGCTACCCTGCCGACATAGCGGATCGTTTCAACATCCCGTAGCAGGGTGACCTGATTATGGAGCGCGACCACCTTCTTCCTGAGCCGCATGGAGGTTTCCCCCTGGGTCCTGAGCCAGTTGAGAATGATTTCTGAGCCACCCAGACGGCTACTGCCCTCTCTAAATCGCAAGGAAAGCTCGCCAGCATTGTTACCACTATTAAAATTTGAGCCACTGAAGAAGATGCCGGTGCTTATTGCGGCTTCGCGAATGGCGGAAATATCCAGGTTGCGGGTGGCGGTCTCAGTCACATCTACCTCATAGAGGACGAATTCAATCGCCACTCGGCGGTTAATCCGCTCGTTGTACGCATCGACAAGTCTGGCGATGACTCGCATCGTCTCTGGTGGGGCGGTGGCAAGTAGCTGCCCGCTGGCACCGAGCAGACTGATACGCCCCTGAGCTTCACCCGCACCCAATTGGTCATCCAACGCCAGCACGGTTTTCACCGCTTCATACAATTCGGTGTAAGCGTTGGAGAAATAATTCAACTGAGTTTGAGAGCCCGCTTCAAGGCTATTGCCCAACTGGTTGATGGACTGTCCCGGCGGCGCCTGAATGGTGAAAGTGCGGGTTTCCATATCCGTCACCGTTACCACCCCCTGATGCACATGCCATGCCCAGTTGGCTTGCATACACACAGCGTTGATATGCTCCATACGGGTGATTGCCTCAAGTGGCTGCGATACCAGCGGCTCCTTGTCTGGCAGTTTGAAATCAAAACGCAGGACACCGCCAGGGACGAGTTGCCGCAAGGCTAGACTTGCTTGAATAGGGCCATATTTGACCTCCAGGTGCTCCGTCAACCACTTGGCTGAGTCGGGGATCCGGACCCGCTTCGCCACCAGCACCGGCGCCGGTTGAGGGGCGGTTTCAGACGGCGGCGGCTCTGCTGGCATCTGTGCAGTCTCCATGGAGGCGCAGCCGCTACTTAGCAGTATCAGGGCACAGAGTTTTATGCCACCCCGGTGGGTCTTCTTCACAAGGCGTCTCCCGTGTAATTGAAATCAACTGTCTGACTGACCTGGCGCAGCTCGCCAGTGATAGCGTAGTGGGCATCTAGTAGCCTCAGGACGCCCGCTATGCCGCCCGACACTGTGACTGCATAGGGTTGCTGAATCACCCAGTCATCAATGTAGCCGCCCTCGCCTATTACCCAGTTCCCCATGGCGTAGCCGCACCGCCTGAGTATCTTCGTAACGTTGCTCCGCAGAGACCCAGGTTCCAGCGTCACCCTGCCGCATTGGTCTTGAGAGGTTATTGATTGGTTCGCGGTATGTTGTTTGCCGGGGTCTGAGGTTGGTGGCGCACTGGTCAAACGAGTATTTGCTTGTATAGATGCAGCCGGCATTGAATAACTAGCCCTTGATCTAGCCAGCCCAGGGATAATTGCCAGGAGTTCACGGCGTTGCGCCATGCGATGGTCATCATCCCGTAGGGTCGCCATATTCGCGGGTCGGAGCCGGCCCTCCAGGTCCGGGATGAAGAGTCTGTCCAGACGCCAGCCCGCATCTACCGCGACGCTCAGATAGAGGACCCGGTCCGTGTGATAGGTGACCCTATAACGCAAGCCAAGTGCATCCTGATGCCGATCTGGCGTCACGCCATAGCCAAGTTCCCGCAGGCGTGTCGCTACCTTGGTCCCGACGGCTCCGGCAGGGCGCATCGCAAACACCGTCTTGGCGGGCGCGAAGCTCAGTTGGACCGCATCAACCATGACGGCCGCCAGGGTACTAATGTCTCGTTCCGACAACTCAGGCAACTCATAACTCCTATCACCGGTTGACGCACAGGCGGTGCCAAGCGTCACTAGCAGGGCGCAAAATGTCCTGGCGAAAACCAGGTGGATCTGATCAATGAGCCGGTGTGCCATGAGATGTGCCATGAGATGTGCCATGAGATGCGCCATGAATAGGTCCTTCATCGGTGCTGCCCCCGTTTGATTCTCACCTTGTCTCGGCTGGCGCCTAGGCCGGCAACCAGGATGGCTTCCTCAAAAACATGATCCACCACATACCGATCTCCGCTTAGCCGATAGTTAGCCAGACCCTCCGTCTTGCCAGATACGACCAGCAATGCGGGTGCCTCAAGTTCTGGCATAGACCTGCCCAGTTGAATGATGGTCTGCTCACCATCGTTATAGACTCTCAGAGGTCGCCAGAGGCAAGTGCTACAGCCCGAGACGGTGTAGTTAAAATCCAGCTTAGCAATATCCTCACCGGTGGCGACGAAAACCTGCTCCTGCTTCCGGGCTGCCTCGGTGGCGTAAAATGCGCCCATCCGGTCCTCAAGATCGCCTGGATAGAGCCAGGCAATCGCGGGCATGTGATCCTCAAGGCGGGATACCAAACGCAGATAATAGGTGCGTCTGTCGGTGACAATCGCCATGGTGGTTTCCAGACCGACATCCGTCGGCTTCACCACTAGATGTGTTCTTTCGCCCGCACCCATGATTGGCGACACCTGCCATCTTGCCTGGTCACCAAGATGCACACTGCCTGGTCTGATATTTTCACCCGCTTCTAATTCAATCAGGCAGACATTGAGCGGCGAACAAATCAGTACCGGCTGTCCCGCGCCATAGAGGTAGAGAACACGATGCCCGTCCCGGCGCGGATACTGAGCACCGTTTAAATAGGTCTCGGCTTGCAGGAGTGCCTTCTGCTCCTTCGCCGTCAGGCGGGTCTCTGGTGCGAATGGCAGAGCATCGCCATGGGCACCCGCGGCAAGAAGTGTCGTTATGCTGAGGCTAGCGACAAGGAGCACAATTAACGCCCTGCTACTATTCATGTCAGATCCTGGCTCCAGTCAATGTTTTGTATGTAGAGCCCCGTGGGATTGGTCAGGATCGTCTCGTCCGTCACCTGCCCCCGGACGACAGTCATGGTGCCCGTCATGTGGAAGTTCGTTAGGCTTTCCCCGCCAGAATTGCGCGCCAGTTCGGTCCATTCAATGCGCCAGGTATTTGCCGAGAGTTGCAGTATCTGCTGGACTTCCACGACCACGGTGCCTGCCAAAGCCCTCTCAAAGGGTGTGTTCTCTCGGTACCAGTCGGTCACGGCTCTGTAGGCTGGATAGCCAGTGCTGAGGTGGGCATAGACGCGCTTCACTGCCTGGCGTTGTACCTCCCTATCAAGGCTGACGCCGCGGTAGTCTTTGACCCATCGCGCAATGATGCTACGGGTCAGGGCCGGGGTGTGTTGCGCCAGGGTGTCCGCGGGATAGACATTGATCGGCTCAATATGCTTGTCAACCTCAACAATATAGGGTATCTGGCGCGGCTGGTTGGCGATGACAATCATGCCGACCAGACTGATGGCGGCTATGGCGAGGGCTGCTATGGCGATCTGCCGCCAGCGCCGGGCATCCTGGACAAATACGCCATAGCGTTCATTCCACTCCTGACGGGCATCCAAATAGTTTTGCAATATGTCAGCCACGCTACTCCCTCTCGTCCCGGTGCAGAGGTTTTATCGTCTCAAGCACTGGTCTATGTAGTCGCCCGTCGGCCAGACTTAATCGCGGCGTCTGTCCTGCCATGTTTCCCGAGGAGAGTGCCGTCTGTCCTTGCGGAAGACCGTTGCTTGAAGATCTAGCCCCAGGCACCGAAGTGCTACTGCTCGGTTGTCCACTATTCAGAGGACCTTGGCTCCTGGCTAGGCCGCCGCTACTGTGAAGGCTCTCGTTAATCACCCCCGCGCCAGCCGTTTTCACAAGGGCGGCACCGGGGCTGGTGACGGCGGTAGCCGCCATGCCCAGGCTGGTCATGTTAGAAGTATTAAGTGCAGCACCATTGATGAGATTTTGAATAAGGTTAGGCAGGGTGACGACCAGGACGACCATCACAAAAAGCACGCCGATAACAGCAATAATCGCTGACCTGTCGCTCAGCACCTGCTCATTTGCCCAGGTGTTAATCATCTGAGCGCCAACCCCGATGACCAAATAGAGCACATATAATTTTGCCCCGACGCTGACGCAGTAGGTCAGATATCTGCGCGCATAGTCCAGGGTCCAGTCCGTGCCGGCGAAGCCCAGCAGAATGATCCCACCGGCTGTGACTATGTAGGTCTCCGCATAGACGAGCATCATGTAGGCAGCCATCACGGCATACAAAAGCACCGCGATGAGCGATAGTGGATAGAGGACCAGGGGCTCCCACCAGGCAGACCCAAGTTGCGTGATCTTCTGCCCCAGTGCCAGGCCCTGATGTAGCACCGATGCCGCCGACATGTCGGGGTTCTCCTTCCCGGTAGCAGCACCAGCAGCAGTGACAAAGCTGTCCAAAATGGCCGCCGTCCATTCTCTGGCATTGAAGATGATCGCCAGAAACAAGCCAATAGTCAGCAGGTGTTTGACCAGAACTAGAAAGATTTCCTGAAAGTCACCATTGCGCAGGACAAGTTGCAAAAAATTCCACGCCAGGGACAGGATGGCAAGCCCAATCAAGAGACTCCTGGCGATGCTCTCAAGCGGTGCAAACCACTTCTCGGTTTCGCTCTTGAAAGAAATCTGCATGTCGTCCAGCAGACCCAAGGAAGCGGCGGACACCCGATCAACATAGAGCAGTAGCAGTAGAAGCAAAAGCAGGCTTGCCGAGGTACGCAAGGCTTTTGTTAAAATTATTCTAGTCTGGCGGGACACGGTTATCGCACCGATTCGCCGATAATAATTTTCCGCTTAGCACCAACGGTAGGCTCAGCAACATTATAGGCATCCAAAGCCGCATCAGTCCTGCCCTGCCGGTCAGTCATGCTGGCAGTATGAGCCGCCTGTAGTTGTATTTGTGCAGCCAGGAGTTGGCGCAATTTTTGTGTTTGCTCCACTAGCAGAGCGGCAACCTGACCACCCGCCTGCAATGCCTGCATGGTGCCGGCTGCATTCATCAGCATATTTTGGAGTCGTATAAGGCTGTTCGTCTCGTCGTCAAACAGATCCGTTTGCAACTTCGCGGCGCGCAATGCTCCCTGGACGCTATCATGGGTTGCCTGGGACCAGTCTCCATATTGCTCACTAAATCTGGTGCCAGGCGCTCGTTGTTCGTTGTAATACTCATAATCTTTATATGCCTTGCGATAATCCTCATCAATTCGGGCAGAAGCGTAGGAAATGCTACGCCCGACCTGGACAATGCTTGCCAGGCTCCCCAGGTCTTTCAGAATCTCGCTACGAATTAAGTCTGGTAAATGCCTAGCGTTGCGTTGCATGAGTTGGTACTGCTGGATGGATGTCGTCAATTCATTTAATTGGCGCTGGGACGCTATTAATAGTTGAATGTTGTTCATCATCTGGGTGCCTTCGGTCGCCAGTGCCGCATGCGCCCTATGCGTCATGCTTGCCGTTATCAACAAGTAGCAGACCAGGGCGCGGATGCTGAGGTTAGATGGCATTGTCCTGTCCATTTTCTTGTAACCATTGCCTGGGCCAGGTAGCGCCATGTAACTGGTGTAACTCCCGCACCCGCGCAAGATCGCTCGGCGATGAGACGCCGGCGAACAGCAACGCAATCTTCCCCAGAGACAGATTGATCCGCCGACTGCCAGCACTGGAGCGAATGTAATATTCCCGTTTGGGTGTCATGTGTTTTATTGTTTGAATCTCTGGTAGCCCTAGCCCGAGGGAGGTGTAAAGCCCCAGGCTATCGCCCTGATCAGCATCCGGGTTAGCAAGATAAATTTTGGTGGCGCAGCTTTCGCTCAGGGTGTCCATGATGCCGGAACCAGTAGCATCGGATAGTGACTGGGTGGCGAGTATCACTGCCACATTTGCTTTTCTCATGGTCTTTAACCATTCGCGAATCTTGTTCTTGAACACCTCATTGCCGAGCATCACCCAGGCTTCATCAAGGATCATCAGACTGGGTTGGCCCTGTGCCGCCTGCTCAATACATCGAAACAGATACAACAAGACCGGTATGCGAATCCGGTCTTCCCTATTCATCAGTTCGCCGATTTCCCAGGTCGTCCAGGTGCTGAGCCTCATCTGGTCTTCCCGGTCATCCAGCAACTTGCCGTACATGCCGTTGATGGTGTAGGGCTGCAACACATCTCGGAGCGTCATGTCTTGCAGTTCTATCTGCAAGTCCGTCAGGGTCGGGTGGGCACTCGCCCCCAGAGATTTCAGAGCCCGGGCGAGTTCATTCCTCTGGCTAGCCGTGGGGACATGCCCTTGCAACCGCATGAGTGTTTCCACCCATTCAGCCTGCCAGCCAAGATCGTCACTTTTCCACAGGGGTGCGAAGGAGGGTCCCCCGTCATCAGCAATCGTATAGTGGTTGCCACCGACGGCGCGGGTTAGACATTCAAGCGAATTACCCTTGTCAAATACATACACGGACGCGCCCTGATAACGCAGGAACTGTGCCGCCATCAAGGCGAGCGCGGTGGACTTGCCAGCCCCGGTTGGTCCGAACATCAAGGTATGACCAACATCGCCAACATGCAGGTTCAACCTGTAAGGCGTCGTGCCTTCCGTTGCTGCATGGAGCAGGGGCGGACTGAGCCGGGGATACAGGGGACAAGGCGCGTAAGATTCCCCCGTCCAGACCGAAGAAACCGGCAAGAGGTTCGCCAGATGCAGGGTATGGAGCATGGGCCGGCGAATGTTCTGCACTATGTGTCCCGGCAGACTGCCGAGCCAGGCTTCCAGGGTATTCACCGTCTCAATTCTTGCGACGAAGCCATGCTGAATAATCCTGCGTTTAGCGAATCTGGCAACCTCTTCCAGTTGCTGCCGGTCCCGGTCATATAACACCAGCACGCTGGTGTAGTAGCCATAAGCCACCAGGCCGGAACTGCTTTGCGCCAGAGCCCCGTCAGTTTCCATCACCATTGCCTGAGCGTCGCCGTCAATTACACTTGATGAGGTTGGCTCCCGATTGAGCAGTTGGTCATAGAGGCCACGAACTTTTTGCGCCCAGCGTCGCCGGTAACCGCGGAGGGCGGCGGCAGCTGCTTCCCGGTCCTGAAAAATAAACCGGGTTGACCAACGATAAGTAAAAGGCATATGCGCCAGTCCTGCCAAGATACCGGCGTAGGTCTCAAGCGGAAAACCGTCAATCGCAATGCACTGGATGTAATGCTCGCCATGCTTGGGGGTGGTGCCAGTCCACAGGTCATCGGCACCGAGCACCGCATCCAGGAAGAGTGGCAGGAGTGGACGATTGAGCGGTTCCAATTCTCCGCTCATGGTCCAGCGCAGATGTGTCAGGAGTTCATCACTGGTGTGGGAGACGCCCTGAGCATCCTGATAGGTGATGCTCTGCATAGGTTGCAGTTCAAGTATGCCGGACAGATTATCTTCAATCTCTGTCAACTTTGCTTTGAATTGCCGTAGCGCGGTTGACGCTGCTACCTGATGTTTCGTCTGCTGGTTGTCTGTTTCTGTTACGCCATCGTCGAAAATCAAGGCAATCACTTTTGATTCATTCACCCTGGGCGGCAAATGGGTCACGACGATGGTTTGTATTGTCTCGTAATGGGCGCCGGCAAGTTGAAACTGCTGCCGCCGTTCCTCATCAATCAGTTGTGACACCGGATCAGGAAATGCACTGAGCGATGGCTCCGGGTAGTCGCGGGATGGGGTCCTGCCAGCATCAACATGGATGGCATAGTCCGAGCCCAGGCTGAGCAGAGTATTGTTGATGACGGCGGACACCTGCTCTTGATATTGAGGTGTAGCGGTTGAAAGGTCGGGCCCCCTATAGTGCCATCCTGCTATCAGGGCACCGTCTTTACAGAGGACTATGCCGTCATCTACTCCGATTGCCCAGTTAAGCAGGTCACTGGTTGCCAGGAGCGAGGAACGATGTTGCTTTAAGGATTGCAGTTTCGGTATCACTGGTAATTCCTGTTATCAATATGCCTTGCGCGCGCTCTGTCGTGACTCATGTTCAAATGCTACCTCCGGCCGCCAGATTGAAGACTTCGCTAATCTCATATTTTCACTAATCTCATATTAAAAATCGGTTATCGCAAATCCTGGTTCTGACGACAGATTTTATGAATGCGTTGTCAATAACAAACACGAGACAGCACCTATCTATCGTGGCGACTACTGGGAGCGAAGGGAGTTGACCGTGCCGGGTAATAGGGTGCGTACCGGATATGTCGGATATACACCTTGCTCATCAGGGGGTCTGTTTTCGCCATCCGACGCAGAGACCAGAGGGTGCATATCCAAATTAGCCCACCGGCAACAGCGGCGACCCAATCAAAGGACACCAGCGTCAAGAGCGCGACGATGATGCCGGACAAGAGAAATAGTTCGCGTTCGCAGCCCATCATGTGATCCGGGCGCAACAAAGCCCGTTGCAGGGGGATGGGGGTTAGTTCTTCCATGTGGATATCAGCCTCTTCCTTGAGATTGGTTCAGAAAATGTTAAGTAACAAACAGGGTAGTAATGAGCGTGGAGGCGCCCATCAAAATACTGATCGCCAGCACCAGCATCACCATGCGTTTAGTAAATTCTGACAACTCGCCGCCAAATACCAGCGCCGCGCCGCAGATCGCTACCCCCACGATGGAGACCGCCAAAGCCACCGGTCCCGTCAGGCTTGCTTGCAACTGTTTCAAAGGAGAGTCCCAGGGCATGGCAACCTCTGCCGCCGCCAATGCCAGTTCCGGGCTCATCAATAACATCAGACAGCCGACTAGCAGATAGCGTGTCTTTGCTCCTATGAAGCCCGGTGCCGTTAAGCGTCTTTTTAATAATTGCCATGCGTCCTTCATCATTTGGTGGTAACTCCTGCGATGTGATAACCCCTATTCATGTCATAGCCCTCAACCCTGAGCAGGTCGGTCAATCGCCATTTCCCCTGGAATTTTTCAATGCCAATAATCAGGTCTATTGATTCTGCAATAAGTTTCTCCTTGCCAGATTCAGTGCCGGATTCGGCTACTAATTGTTCCATTCTGCCGAGGGAACTCTTCACATCATTGGCGTGGATCGTGGCAATGCCACCGGGATGCCCGGTGTTCCATGCCTTGAGCAGGGTCAGTGCCTCCTCGCCGCGCACCTCACCGACCAGAATGCGATCAGGTCTCAGTCTTAGTGTTGCGCGTAGCAGTGCTCTCATGGTGACCCGGGGTGAGGTGCGTAATGCCAGAATGTTTTGTGCGCTTGCCTGTATTTCCGTCGTGTCCTCAAGGATGATCAAACGTTCCTCGGGATAGATGTCGGTGATCGCTTGAATCAGTGCGTTGACCAGGGTGGTCTTACCACTGCCAGTGCCGCCTGCAACCAGAATATTGTCGTGTTGGCGGATTGCCTGGAGGATGGCTTCATACTGAGGCGCCGTCATGATGCCAGTGGCTTCATATTGCGCCAGACTGTAAACGGCAAGGGCGCGTTTACGGATAACAAAAGATGGTGCGCTGGTAATCGGTGGGATGATCCCTTCAACCCGGCTACCGTCAGTAATCAATTCTCCTTCAAGCACCGGATTGTCACTGGTGATGGTGGTACCCAATGAGGAGGCGATGGTACCTAGCAGAGACAGCGCATTCACTGGCGTCATCTCGCCGGCCTGCTCCATGGGATGCCCCATTCGCTCCACCCACAGCAGACCGTCAGCATTCAGCAGGACTTCAATAACCGCCGAATCATTCAGCGCGCCAAGAATGACTGGACCCATTTCCGATCTCAGTTTGGTCTGCAATCGCTGCTGTTTGTCGTCCAGGTTCATGCCGTTACTCTAAGGAGTGGCGGCAGGAGCAGACCAGAGGATATGGCTGTTTATTCTGTGGGAGAATTGCTTGAAGCGGCTAGAGAATTATCCCTGGAAATGACCCGACATCCGTCCCAAACTCAGGCGGGGAAGAGGGATTCCGGAGGTCTGTATTCCATATTATGTGCTTCGGAAACAAGGGGGTGAGTAACATGACCCCGATAGACATTAAGCCCCTGTCGCAGATAGCGATTAGCAACCAGTGCTACCTCCACGCCCCGGTTCGCCAGTTCCAGCACAAAAGGCAGCGTGGTATTGCTGAGTGCAGCGGTAGAAGTTTTCGCCACTGCTCCCGGCATGTTGGCAACGCAGTAGTGGACGATGCCGTCCACCAGGTAAATCGGATCGTCATGTGTCGTGGCGCGAGAGGTTTCAAAGCAGCCGCCCTGATCAATGGCAACATCAACCATGACGCTACCCGGGCGCATCTTTTTCAGCATCGCTTTGGTGACAAGTTTGGGTGCGGCGGCACCGGGGACCAGGGCCGCGCCTATGACCAGGTCTGCCTTTTGTGTTTCCTCAATAATCGCATCATGGGTTGAATAGAGGGTCTGCACCCTATTCCCGAAATGTTGATCAAGGCTTTTCAGCACATTAAGCGACCGGTCAATGATCGTCACCCTGGCACCCATGCCGACCGCCATCTGAGCTGCATTCTGACCGACGACACCGCCGCCGATGACCAGTACCCGCGCCTGATGCGTACCAGGGACACCACCCAGCAATATACCGCTACCACCGTGGGACTTTTCAAGACACATGGCACCAGCCTGGACAGACATCCGCCCCGCCACTTCCGACATGGGCGCCAAGAGAGGCAGACGACCCTGAGCATCGGTCACTGTCTCATAGGCGATACAGGTGGCGCCGCTCTGCAATAGCTCCTTGGTCTGGGGCAAATCAGGCGCGAGATGCAGATAGGTAAAGAGGGTTTGCGCTTCGCGTAGCATAGCGCGCTCGGATGCCTGGGGTTCCTTCACCTTAACCAGCAACTCGGCGCGGGCAAATATCTCCTCCGGGGCAGACAGGACACTGGCGCCTGCCTTCTCATAAGCCGCATCGTCAAAACCAACGCCGCCCCCTGCGTCCTTTTCAACAATGACCTGGTGTCCATGATGTACCAGTTCCCGCACCCCAGCGGGTAGCAAGCCAACCCGATATTCGTGGTTTTTGATTTCCTTCGGGATACCCACCAGCATAACAACCTCCTAAGTAGCCGAGAAAGCCAACACAGGCTCCCTGTTACCCCTCCCAGGAGCCTCTGCATTATAGACTCAGTATAGAATAATCCTGAGCGGGAAACCCGATAATTTATCCTGTCTGACGAAGCTGGTAAATCCTGGATATTTTTTGTTATTCCCAATCAACCCAGTGAAACATGATTTATACACACGAATATGTACACGCCAATAAAGGATAATAACAGTGTAAATATTATATTTTTTTGGTATATTGGCTGAATGGTAAATGTAAATCGCATGTAAACCATAAAATGAAGACACAAATATACAGGAAAATTTTAAGGAAATAATTATGTCTAACAAATTAGAAATTTACGGTCCCTTCAAAATTCCGGTTGCCAAAAAACGGATCACCAGATTAATTGGTAAGTCCCAAGTCGAAAAATTTCTTGCCTTATTGGATGAAGAAGGAATGTCCAAAAAACAGGGCTGTTATATTTTTGCTCTCCGCCATGTGCAGGGCTATTCCCCCTACTATATCGGTCAGACGACGAGCACAATGCGTGAGGAGTGCATGCAGCAGGAGCAACTTAGATGCTACAACGATGCCCTCAAAAAAGAAGGCAAAACTGGAACTCCAGCAATGTTCATTGTGGCACCAGAGGGAAGCAAGAAGGTAGTCTCAAAGCAGATTCGTAATGAATTGGAAACCGCACTGATACAAATTGCTCTTATCAAAAATCCAAACATTCGTAATCTTAAAAAAACGCAAAGACCCAAATGGTCAATCCCGGGCGTCATTCGCGGTGGAAGAGGTAGGCCCACGGAAACTGCCGTAAAATTCAAAACCATGATGGGCATATAAGATTCGTCCCCTGGTCAGGATACTTGCCTTGCCGATAAAAGGAGATCAGTGATGACTACCGGGCTCAAATGGTTTCTGGGCATTCTCCTGCTGGTATTATTGTTGGTGGTTTGCTTGCTGATGTATGTCAGATTTCACGATGGACCCGTGGAAATTGTCGCCGGGGGAGCCTTCCAATCTGGCGAATTGGTGACCGATGTTGAAGACTGGTCCTTCCTGGACGAATTTGTCACCCTGGAGATGGAGACCCGGCATACTCAACGCTCCCGGGTCCTGTGGCTGGCAGTACACGACAATCGTGTCTATGTTTACAGCAATTATATGAAATCTCGCATGGGACGAATCTGGAAACGTTGGCCCCACCAGTTGATGGGACACAATAAGGTTATTATTCGTGCCGGCGGAAAACTTTATGAAATGCGGTGCAACCGGGTGCGCGAAGGCGAACAGATCCCGGCTGTGTTGCAACGGTTTAATGATAAATACCAAGCCGGCCTGACACCGGAGGCTGTGGAGAATGAAAGTGTCTGGTTATTTGAACTCATACCCGGATAAATCCCTTGATCGCTTTATGACTTGGCGGCTATTTACCACAACTATTTACCGCAATTATTTACCGCAGTTATTTGCCGAATCGGCGCTCACGCTGTTGGTAAACTCTAATCGCACGCCAGAAATCAATCATCCTGAAAGCGGGCCAGTAAACTTCCGAAAAATAAAGTTCTGAATAAGCACTCTGCCATAAGAGAAAACCGGATAACCGCTCTTCCCCTGAAGTACGAATGATCAGATCCGGGTCTGGCAAGCCTTCCGTATAAAGATACCGTTCAAACAAATCTTCACTGACATCATCAGGGACCAATTTGTTCGCCTTGATGTCTCTCGCCACTTGTCGGACCGCATCAATAATCTCGGCTCGCCCCCCGTAACTAATTGCAATGTTCAACAGGAATCGGTCATGCTCCTTAGTCAGATCCTCTGTTTTGCAAATCTCCTGGATCATTTCCTGAGAGAGATTGTCACGTTGACCAATGACTTTAATCTTCACCCCTTCCCTGATAATCATCGGGTCAGCCTGATACTGTTTTAACTTTTGCAGAATTAAATGCATCAAATAATCAACTTCCTCTTTATTCCGATTATGATTTTCCGTAGAGAAGGCATATAGAGTCACAATCTTGATATTGAGCCGCCAGCACCAGCGCAGAAAATCTTCAAGTTTGCGGGAACCAGCCTGGTGACCCTCTGCGGATGTCATGCTTTGCATCTGGGCAAAGCGGCGATTACCGTCAACGATCAAGCCAATATGATGCGGCGTGGGTCCGTTTCTGATTTGCGACCAGAGTAACGGCTCGTAAAGTTTGTAGAGAATGGCAGGAGCTTGCATATATTAGTTGCCAGGTTTAAGACACCAGTGCCGGTTGATAGTCAGGCACATTATACTGCTAAAAGCGTCGCCATGACCGACTGGCTATGGGTTTTATTCGGATAACTACTTGTAATCCCTGCGCCAGTGATTATTATGCGCGCCTTGTGTAAATAGTAGCCAAGCAAAAAATTGTAAATGGAAACTCATGAGCGGCGCAGGAAGGACGGCTATGAACCAAATTAAAATGGATGACATTAACGTGTTGAGTGAAGAAACTCTCATCAATCCAGAAGCCTTGAAACAGGTACTGCCAGCCTCTGAGCAGGCACTGATGACAGTTGCCAAAGGACGCCTTGCCATCAAAAACATTCTGGAGCGGCAGGACCATCGTCTGCTTCTTATCATCGGACCCTGCTCAATCCATGATGCAGTGGCAGCGATGGACTATGCCAAAAAGCTCAAGGCACTAGCTGACGAGGTTGATGACACCCTTTTCCTCGTGATGCGAGTTTATTTTGAAAAGCCGCGGACGACAGTGGGTTGGAAGGGTTTTATCAACGACCCGCTGATGAATGATTCTTTCAATATATCTGAAGGATTACAGCAGGGACGCAAACTGCTGATGGACCTGGCGGAACTGGGCTTGCCGACCTCAACCGAGGCGCTGGATCCGGTCACACCACAATATCTCCAGGACCTCATCTCCTGGAGCGCCATAGGTGCCAGAACCACTGAATCACAAACTCACCGGGAAATGGCAAGCGGCTTGTCTTCGGCAGTGGGTTTCAAAAACGGCACTGACGGTAATCTTGAAGTCGCCATCAACGCCTTGCAGTCCGTGTCTGCGCCACATCGTTTCCTGGGTATCAATCATCAGGGAGAAGTTGCCGTCATCCACACCCGCGGTAACCGGCATGCCCATATCGTGCTACGAGGTGGTGGCGGCAAGACCAATTACGATGCGGCTCATGTCAAGCTGTGTGAGCAGCTACTACTCCGTGTGGGGATTCCCGCCAACATCATGATTGATTGTAGCCATGCCAACTCAAACAAGGATCCTGCCCAGCAACCCCTGGTCATGGCAAACGCAAGCGATCAAATCCTGGCGGGCAATCGCTCCATTATCGGGCTCATGGTGGAGAGCAATCTGCATTGGGGTAATCAATCTATGCCACAGGATTTGAATGATCTGAAATACGGCGTTTCCGTAACCGATGCTTGCGTGGACTGGACGACAACCGAATCCATGGTGCGTGAATTGCGAGACAAGACGAAGGATACTCTGCCTTCCCGAACGCCATTTGAGATGCCACTAGACAGGACTGCCTAGCCCCTCTCCTCAGGGCTCAGGAGAAAAGTTACTTGTAGTAGGCATTCTCCGCCATCGTATGGTCGGTTGCATCCTTGATAGATTTTAGTTGTGGTAGTTGCTCAAGCAATGTTTTCTCAACACCATCCTTGAGCGTCATGTCCACCATACCGCAACCCTGGCAACCGCCACCAAACTGCAGCACTGCTATCTCTGCATCAATGACTTCAACCAGACTGACCATGCCACCATGAGTAGCAAGTCCAGGGTTGATCTGACTGTGCAGGACATAATTGATCCTGTCTTCTATGGGGCTATCTTCCGTGACATTGGGAAGTTTTGAGTTGGGTGCCTTGATGGTCAACTGGCCACCCATCCGGTCTTCCGCATAGTCAACCAGCGCCTCTGCCAGAAAAGGTATGCTGCGCTCATCTATCCAGGCGACAAAATCCTGATACTCAACCCGCCGGTCTTCTTCCTGTTCCTCACCTTGCCGGCAATAGGCAATACAGGTTTCCGCTATCGGGGTGCCGGGGTCGGCAACGAAAATGCGGATCGCTATGTCCTTGTCTTCCTGCTTGGCAAGTAACTCTACAAGATACTTTTGCGCTGACTCGGTAATCTCAATCATCTGCTCTAACCGTAAAATAACTAGTTTCACCTTATCACAATCAATCTGATAGGGATAGTTGCATTATTCCCCTGGTAGATGTGCCTATCCTAAGAATAGCCCCTAACACAGCGCCATTTCCAGTTTTTTCTTTCTATTTATCCAATCAGGAAGAGACCTCTCAAGCAAGTCATAAAACGCCTTGCCGTGATTGGCATGTAGCAAATGGCATAACTCGTGAATCACGACATATTCAATACATTCTCTGGGCGCCTTTATCAGTTGCAGATTCAAGGTCATCCCGCCTTTCCTGCTCAAACTGCCCCAACGTGTTTTCATATTGCGGATTTTAAGGCGGGGCTTGTCTACCTTATTGGTTGGAAAGTGATGCCAGCATTCTTCAAAGACCTGAGAGAAATAAACATCCGCGCGGCGCCGATACCAGTGTTCAAGCAACTGCGCTATATGTTCCGGCTTGTCGTCCACTGCGCTAATACGGAAGAAGCCATGCTTTAGCATGACGCTGTCAGTGTCAGACCGCTGTATCTTCAACCGATATTTTCTGCCCAGGTACAGATGGCTTTCGCCGCCGACAAACCGCCGCTGTGGCCTGCGCGGATCAAACTGCGCGAAATAGCGAATCTGGCGCAGTATCCAACGCGCGCGTCTTTGAAGGCGATGTTCAATGAGGTTTTCATCCGTTCCCAAGGGTGCTTTCACGGACACCGAGCCGTCGGGATACACAGCAATTTCCATGGTCCTGCGATTTGCATAACGCAACTGAAAGGCAATGGATTTGCCGGCGTAGGTAATGGCGTGTTTTGTTTCCTCCATTAACCATGCTTCCAGAATTTTGCCACCTTTATCATTTTGCTGACAATTTCGTCCATCTGTTGAGGAGAGAAATTAACGCCATGCGCGTCTTTCACTTCGTCATACAGGAAATCATCCATCTTATTTTTCACGGCATTCTGTGCATCGCTATCGTTCCAGAAATCCACTTTCCAATTTTTTTCTATGGCGTCTTTAATGACTAGCGCCGCTTGCACGGCAATATCGCCAACCTGGATTTCGTTCATATCCAGCGCAGTAAAGCAGGGTTTAACCACCCCAAAATAGGCGCAGGCCTCAGCGTCTTCACGGATCCTCTCGGGGACATCGTCGCGCTCTATGTTCATGACCCTATCGCGAAGATCACTCGCCTTTTGCAGATACGCCAGACCCGATATCCGCTGCTGCCTGAAATCATCAATCGTATCTTGAATGAGTTTTGAGAACCGCTCATAGAAGGCGGGGTCTTTATCCATATTTTTGGTAATTTTACGTTTGGCGGCGTGGGCGATAATGTCGGCTCTTGCCGCGTCGGTTTTCTTGCCATAAATACCCTGCTTTTTTTTGATCATAGTGAATGTGCTGTCATCAAAGATATTCACCGGTTCGTTTAACTGGATAGCCTCGTTTGCTTGAATATGCGTATCCAGCAACTTTTTAATCCGAGGTTCATAATCACGGTAATCAATGGCTTCAGCGTAGCGCAGTTTGACTGCCTCCTTCAGTTTCTGGAAACGCTTGAAATCGCCCTTGTAGTCTTGCAGTTGAGCCTCATCGGTTTGCATCACGAACTTCTCGGATGACAGCGCTATCGCAAGCGTCTTGCTATATTTGCTGAGACATTCATAGAAAGCATCCCGCCGCCCTTCATCAGCCAGGGATACTTCATATTCCTCTTCATCGTGAGAATTCTTGATTTCCTTGAACAGATCCCAAAGTTCCGAATGACGCTGCGGTAACCGGGACGCCTGCTCATTGATGGAGACCAGGAAATCCGCCAGGTCGGCATTGTCAAAACCCTCAAGCGCATCGTATGCCGACAATGCCTTGTCAAGTTCACCCAGCACATTCTCATAGTCAACAATATAGCCATACTCCTTATTCTCATACAGGCGGTTTACCCGGGCGATTGCCTGCAACAATGTGTGCTCGCGCAACTTGCGACACAGATACAGCACGGTATTACGCGGCGCATCAAACCCGGTGATGAGTTTGTCCACCACAATCAAAATCTCTGGAGCGCCATACTCCTTAAAGCGATTGATAATCTGTTTGTTGTATTGCTTCTCAGAGCCATAGCGAGACATCATTTCTTTCCAGAATCTCCCCACCCCGCTCCTGGCCTCTGCCGCTACTTCCACATGCCCCTCCCGGGTGTCTGGCGGGGAAATGACAAGTTCCGATGACGCCATGCCTATTTGGGCAAAATAAGTGTGATACTTCAGTGCGGTCGCTTTGCTTTCTGTCACCAGTTGCGCCTTAAATCCAGTGCCCTGCCAATGAGTCTGGTAATGCCTGCTGATATCAAACGCACGCATATAGATCACCGGATCTGCCTGGCTCAACTCTTTGGCGCGGGAGTATTTTCTCTTCAAATCCGCTTTCTGCTGGTCTGTCAAATCTTCCGTATGACGAGCAAACCAAAGATCAATGGCAGCCTGATCCTGCATCATCTCCACATGCCGCCCTTCATACAGCAGAGGCACTACTGCCTTGTCCTTAATCGCCTGGCGCACCGAGTAAGACGGCTCAATCAGCCCGCCAAATCTGGCAAAACTGTTTTTTTCTGCTTTCATCAAGGGCGTGCCGGTAAAACCTATATAGCAGACGTTTGGTAGCATCCGCCTCATCCCCACCGCCAAAGAACCAAATTGTGTGCGGTGACTCTCATCCACCAGGATGATGATATCCGGTGAATCGTCAACAAATTTTGTTGACGCCAAAGCCTTTTCAAACTTATGTATCAGCGTGGTGATGATGCCTTCCCGGTTCTTGATGTGCTTGACCAGATTCCGCCCGGATGTCGCCTGCACCTTGTCTAACCCGCAAGCCTGGAAAGTGTTGCCCAGTTGTTTATCCAGGTCCTTACGGTCGGTAACCAGAATGATGCGCATGCCTTTAAGCGTCGCATCCAGCATCAAAGCGCGCGCTAACATGACCATGGTGATGGACTTTCCAGAACCCTGGGTGTGCCAGACGATGCCGCCGGTGCGCTTGCCCTCGCCATTTTTCTGCTTGATGCGTTTGATAGCGGAGCGGACCAGAAAAAACTGCTGGTAGCGGGCGATTTTCTTGATGCCTGAGTCAAAGATGATGAAGCCATAAACAATCTCAAGCAGACGCGGCGGGCGACATAGGCTGTAAAGGCATTTATCCTGCTCAGTAACAGAACGACCACCTTCGCTCTCAATCTCGTCAAAGTGCTGTCGCGCCTGTGCAAAGTCGCCAGAAAACAGCCGGTCCTTGTGTTCCGCCGATAGCGGTTTATTCACGCAGGAATGTATCGCTTCATCAGCCTCGTCCAACTCCTTCCAGACGCTCCAAAACTCCAGATTTGTTCCCACAGTCGCAAACATGGCTCGGTTTTTATTCGCAGACAATACAACCTGCGCATAAGTGAAAAGTTGCGGGATGAATTCAGCGCCTTGATTACGAAGGTTCTGTGATACCCCCTCCTTCACATCAACATTGGGAGACTTGCATTCAATCACAACAAGGGGAATGCCGTTCACAAACAGCAGGATGTCTGGCCTCGCGGTTCCAGTGCCAGACATACATTCAACGGAAAATTCCGCCACCACATGGAAGACATTGTTGGCGGGGTTCTCCCAGTCAATATAGTTCAGTGTATAACTGGAGGATCTGTCCTCAATGGTTTGTTCAAAACTGCTGCCCAGCGTTATCAAATTGTAAATTTTCTCGTTGGTTTTTAGCAGACCATCATATTTGACATTCTTTATCTTCTGGATAGCGGATTGGATATTCTCCTCACTGAATAGATATTCGCCGCCCTTGAAAGGAATGTGGTTTATCCTTTTCAGTTGCTCGCGCAAAATATTCTCCAGCAAAACATTGGAGAGACGTCCACCTCGCTCTACCAATGCTTGCTCCGGTCTGAGGTAGGTGTATCCGAGGTTGATGAACTCCATCAGCGCCGGGATCTGGGAGAGATGTGTTTCGTTGAATGTGAATGTTGGCATCAGCTTAGCCAGTATTCCACAGGCGTTGACAAAAACCGTTCAAGGGAAAAACCGCCAGTGCCGATTATCAAACTCTTTGTAGGCTTGAATTTGTTGGCAAATTCATCCAGTCCTGATAATGAAGCAGGTTTCTTGCCGCTTTTGACTTCAATGGCAACCAGTTTCTTTCCCCTGCGCAAGACAAAATCCACTTCGCGGTTGTTCTCCCGCCAATAAAACAATTCACAGTCTCCGCCAACAGTGGCATTAAGCAAATGTGAACCCACCGCGGATTCGGTCAGCCGTCCCAATACGCCTTATTGGCAAATGCTTCGGCACAGGTCATGCCAGACTGGGCGGTTATCAGTGCCGTATTGAAGACCTGAAGTTTTGGAATTGAGCGCCGGCTCGTCGCCATGCTACCCGAGTATTTTTGCAGCCCAGCAAGCGTGCCGGCTCCCGCAAGCAGGTCAAGATAATGTGCCAGCGTTGTTGTGTTGCCGGCATCTTGAAGTTGCCCCATCATTTTCGTGTAGGAAAGAATTTGCCCCGAATAGGCGCAACCTAGTTCAAACAACCGGCGCAACAATGCCGGCTTGTCAACGCGGGAAAGCAGTAGCACATCACGCGCCACAGTAGTTTCAATGAGAGAGTCCATGATGTAGCGCGACCAACGCGCCGGCTTTTTTATGAGCGTCGCGGCACCCGGATAGGCGCCATAGAAAAGATACTGCTGTAAATCCCACCCGAAAGCCTCGCGCATCTCAGAAAAACTCCAGTGCGGCAGGCGCAGGGTTTCAAAACGTCCGGCGAGGCTTTCCGTAAGCCCTTGCCCGATCAACAGTGGTGCCGAACCGAGCAATACGACTTTCACCGGTCTTCTCATGCGGGTGTCTTCATCCCAGAGACGCTTTACCGTTTCTGACCAGCCCGGCACCTTCTGCACTTCATCCAGTATCAGCAGGGCATTTTTCTTTCTCGGCTCCCTGGCAAGCAAACGCGCCTTCTCCCATTGTGTTTCAATCCACCCGCTGCCGCGCAGTGTCGGTTCGTCTGCGCTGGCAAAGTGGTAGGCTAATCTGCCCTGCTCCGCCACTTGCAACACCATAGTGGTTTTGCCCACCTGCCTTGCACCCGATATAACCTGGATGAATCGCCGCGGCTCTTTTAATCGCCGCTGCAATTCCGCAGATTGGCTTCTGGTGAATTTAGTTTTGCTCAATGCCATGAGTAATATTACTCAATACATTGAGTAATTTGTCAAGGGGTGTTTGTCCCTTATAGGGCATGATTTTTTAAGCGGGGTTGGGTCGTTGGTCATTGGTCATTGGGAGAGGAACAGAGGTTTTGTATTTCTTTTCTTGATTTCAACCATTCGTTTATATCAAATTTAAAACCAATTCTGACGGCTACTATACTTACCAATGCCAAAAAAATATAAATAATTATCTCCCAGCTAATCATTATTTTAATCTCCTAGATATTAGTGATTAACACCATCGCCTACCAATCCAAGTTTGTGTCAAGGGCAGGTATCTACGCTCCATTTCCCGGTTAAAAGTTTCTGCATCAAGCCGCGTTTTTGGACACGATAAAATTCTACTAAATCCTTCAGCAAGTTAATTTCCTTTTTTCCTGCGTTTAGTATTCTAGAAATATTGCGTTGTTCTTGAAGTGGCGGTGCGGGGATAGGAATAGATGCCAAGTCGTGAAATCCAACTGTTTTACGGACGCTACCTTGTGCGGAATTTTTAATTCTCTGTTTGGCTTCATGGGATGAAAGCCAATGCAGAAAAAAATCGCTATCGGTATGATTGTTCAACTCGAAAACAACATACATTGGACTAATAATGCATTCGTTCTGCCCGTCAAGCCGGGCAATTGAGCCCACATTGATCCGGGCTGGGTTGTATGCGTATTGGCCTTTTCTGACAATTTTATAATTGGTCGTCATATCGCTAGCGACTCGTTTTGAAAATTGTTTTTCCGGGAGAACAAAACCGCTATGGTTTGTAACACTCATCACCTGCTTTATCTGCTGGTCTTTATTTCTAACAGAAATCTCCTGCGCACAATTGGATACAAAATCTCGTTGATGTTTTGTTTGACAAATCAATCGTGTTGCTAGCCACTTAAACTGCTTCTGTTTGGCGGCGATTAGTGCTTCGGTTTTTTCGATGGCGGTGTCCCAGGTTGCAAGTAAAGTGGCGATGGCTTTTTGTGTATCTATGGAGGGAAGGTAAATAATAACATTGCTTAATATACTGGTATTTATTGAAGGCATAATACTGCCGACCGCAATGCTTTTCATATAATGTCTAAATTTACGTGTATGAAAAAAATAATTCAAATATGGACTGTGCACATTCTTGGGTCTCACCCGTAAGAGACGACCTGAAAAAAGCCACCCGTCTTCTTCTTTTGAAACTAAACTGCTTCTATCCACTGAACCAACACGACTAAACACAATATCACTTTCTTGAATTAGATATTGGCTTAGTCTTTTTTTGTCATGGTCAGATACCAAAGGCAAATTTTTATGTATTAGTCCTCTCTCGCTTAAATGCTCAACAGTAATAATTGGTGTCCCATTAGAATGAATATAATCATGTTGATGTAGTTGTGTACCAAAAGGTCCAGTTTTAATAGTGGCGACACTATTTAGTTTCACCTCCCGCCATCCTTCTGGCAACGCCTGATTATTTTTCGCTTTCCTACTCATCATTTCAGTAAATTCCAAATCTCGCATACGCGATTTAGTCGTTGTTTTGCTCTCCTTCCGCCGAAACATTGACCAACAGATCAACCAGTTTTCTATTGATGTAATAGTTGTTCCGTCCTGACTTTACCTCTTCTACAAGACCCTTTTCGGTTAATCGTTTGAGATATTTGCGTGCTGTCTGGCGATTAATTTTCAAATCATGCGCCACATATTCAATGCGCGTATAGGGGTTGCGAAACAGATTGTTCAGCAGGTCCTGCGAGTAGATTTTCGGTAGTTCATTGCGCATACGGTTTTTGTGTTTAGCCATCTGGTCCCAAATGCTCGATACGATTTGCAAGGTTGTTTTTGCGGTTTCAGTAACGGCGTCCAGTATGTAGATAATCCATTCTTCCCACGCTCCTTGTTCACGCACGGCTTGCAACAGACGGTAGTAGTCTGGTTTCATGCGGTTAATGGCACGGCTCAAATAAAGAATGGGCGCATCCAAAAGACCCTTGTGAGCCAGATACAGCACATTCAGCACGCGACCAATGCGACCGTTGCCATCCGGGAAGGGGTGAATGCTTTCAAACTGGTGATGAATCAACGCCATTCTTATGAGCGGATCAAGGTCGCAGGACGATTCATCATTAATAAAATTTGTCAGTTTCTCCATCAGTTTCTCAATTTCCTGTTGGTTTTGTGGCGGAACATAGACATCTTTGCCAGTTTGCAAATTGCGTATCACCACGCCAGTTTGCCGGTAGCCGTCATCGCTCTGTTTAAGCACGCGGAACATATCAACCAGCATATTTTCGCTGATGAAGCGATTTTTCAGCCACGTTTGATAGCCAAGACGCATGGCTTCTCGGTAACGTGCCACTTCCTTGGCTTCCACTGATCCCTCATTGGAGAACAGACCGGCGCGAAATGCCTCGTCCTGAGTGGTAACAATGTTTTCAATCTCGGAACTCGCCAGCGCTTCTTGTAAAAATAAGGTGTCCAGTAAGATAGTTGGGTTGGGCAGACTGGTTACACGACCTTTGAGTTCGCCCAGCGCGCCGCGTGCGTCAGCCAATGCTGTAAGAACCGGAACGGTCTGAAAATCCACCCGTGGAGGAAACTGCGTAAGTGAGTACACCTGTGTCATTGCAATAGTGCCTTTTGCTATAAATTGTATGTGTTTTTCCGTAACATGTATACGAAAACAGGATTTTGTATACATGTCCACGGGAATATAGCTAGAAAATACGCATTTTTAATCATTTCGCCGACAATTTTGTCTGTTTCTTTCATGCCTTTTTTATTCCTTTCAACAACTTGCCCATCTCCGCGCGCACCTTGCTCAACTCCTTTTCCAGTTGCCCGATCTCTTGCTCGACCGCATCAATATCAATCTCCTCTTCTTCCTCAAAAGTGTCCACATAGCGCGGGATGTTCAGGTTGAAGTCGTTTTCTTTAATTTCCTCCAAGGTGGCGAGATGGGCGTATTTGTCCAGATCCTTCCGCGCTTTATAGGTTTTCAGGATTTTGTCCAGATGCTGCTCGCCGAGCCTGTTCTGGTTCTTGCCAGATTCATATTCCATGCTGGCGTCAACAAACAAGACATCCTTGCGCTGTTCATTCGCGCCTCCTGACTCACGCGAGCGGTCAAAGATCAGAATCGCGACCGGAATTGTTGTCGTGGGGAAAAGATTGCCAGGCAAGCCGATGACCGCATCCAGCAAATTTTCTTCAATCAACTGCTGACGAATGCGTCCCTCGGCAGCGCCGCGGAACAAAACACCATGCGGGGCGACCAGGGTAATCCGCCCTTGTTTTTTCAAAGCCACTTCCACCATGTGGCTGATGAAGGCGTAGTCGCCCTTGGATTGGGGAGGTATGCCGCGCCAGAAGCGGTTGTAAGTATCCGTTTCGGCATCTCCAGCGCCCCACTGCTTGAGCGAAAACGGCGGATTGGCGACCACATTGTCAAATTTCATCAGTTGGTCCTTTTCCACCAGCATCGGGGCGGTAAGGGTGTTGCATCGGTCAATGCGGGCTGCATCGGTGCCGTGTAGGAACATATTCATGCGGGCAAGCGCCCAGGTGCTACCGTTCACCTCCATGCCATAAAGGGAATAATTTTTGCCGCCCACCACGCGCGCGGCTTCAATCAAAAGTCCTGCGGAACCACATGCGGGGTCGCAGATACGCGCACCGGGTTTGGGCGCGCAGAGTTTCGCCACCAGTTCGGATACCCGGTGCGGCGTGTAAAACTCACCTGCCTTTTTCCCAGCGTCCGAGGCAAAGCGCTCAATCAAATAGATGTAGGTATTGCCGATTACATCTTCCGACACGCGCTGCGGACTCATATCCAATTCGGGCTTGTTGAAATCCTCTAACAACATCTTAAGGCGACGGTTACGATCTTTGGTTTCACCGAGATTCGCCTCGCTGTTGAAATCAATGTTGCGAAAAACGCCGTCCAGTTTCTTTTTATTGGCAGTTTCAATAGCATCCAGCGCGGTATTGATGCACTCCCCTATGTTAGTTGCCCCGCGATTTTCATAGAGATAGTAAAAACTGCTGTCTGGCGGCAGGACAAAACGTTCATTGCGGAGTTTGCGCTTGATGCGCACATCATCCTTGCCGTGCTGTTTTTTGTATTCATCGTAATGGGCTTTCCAAACATCGGAAATGTATTTGAGAAACAGCATCACCAGGATGTAATCCTTGTAACCAGTGGCATCCATCACCCCGCGGAAACTGTCGCAGGCTTTCCAAGCGGCGGCGTTGATGTCTTTTTGTTGGAGTTGTGTGTTCATGCTATTTACTCAATGCTCGCCGCAAGGCGGTTGATATTCCTGCCGCAATTCTTTCTCAATGCTCATGCGCCTTGTTTCATTACAGTAGTAAGCGGCGCAATTCAAAATGGTGTAGGGTTGCCTGAGCCAACAAATTTCTCGGTTATGATTTTCTACACGGTGCCTCAGATCTTCAGATTCACCGATATCAATCACTTCCCACTTGTTCATTGCAGAGTCCCACCCCAGAATCGCATAGACTCCTGACTGTTTTTTGAGACTTGACGGCGACCCAAATGTGCCTTCAAAGTGGTGCCCTCTTATTGTAATACGCATTTTTTATACCTCCTGCATTGTTTCAATTAAGGATTGGTTCAGAGTGTGTTGCCAGGTACATCAGGTCTCTGTCTGTGAGCCGTTTTTTTACTATTGATATGCTCGCCATTAGTGCCTGCTCCCTACGCGCCAATAAGGCAAGATCAATAATTTTATTTTGGTCGGCAAGGCTGGGCACAGGTACCTCCAAGGCGTGGAGTATGGACACACCAATCATCACCATCGCCGTTCCGGTAGCCCTGCTATGTAAGAAGGCTTGAGCGGACGGCTGGTTGATGAACCAACAAAGATATTCTGGAAGGATCTTGTCGTTGGTGACTCGGATTCTTAACAAGGGTGCTACGACAATAGCCCGGTCTATTTCATCATCGTCAATGATTGCCGCTGTTGTCGTTTTACCGCGGGAGCGAAATACTAAATCTTTACGCCTGACAAAATGGCGTTCGTTGATGCCCTGGCTGTGAATAGTCATCAGAAGGTGAGGTTGCACCAGACCCCGTTCCGTGAGATCGCGCATCTGAATCACGGCCAGGTCGCCACCCTGCTCTGGCTCAAGTCGTGAGCGGAAAGAGAAGCCCATCTGTACAGTGGCAATGTCTTTAAGTTTCGTCATCATTTCACCATCATAGAGTGAAATAGATGCCTGTCAATAGAAATTTAGGTAGGAACGCAGATACTGTAAATAAAATTACCTATTACACAACAGCCAGTTAAACACCCCCACTACCGCCCGGTCCATTCTGGTTTGCGCTTCTCAAGCAAGGCGCTGAGGCCTTCGCGATAATCATCTTCCCGGCTCATGCGTTCAAGCAGTTGCTCACTTGCA
The DNA here is from genome assembly GCA_002454165.1 of Gammaproteobacteria bacterium UBA6724. Lineage (GTDB taxonomy): Bacteria > Pseudomonadota > Gammaproteobacteria > Pseudomonadales > Azotimanducaceae > UBA9659. The sequence goes on along the minus strand of DKIG01000006.1, from coordinate 27,228 downwards.
TTGACTGCCGAGGCGAGGTCTCGGTGCAGGTCGGTGTATATCTGCCATTTGGTTTCCCGGAGTGATGCCGGAGAGACATTGTCTATCATCTTGAGGGCGTAGTTTGTCGTCTCGTCCAGCAATGATTCAGGCGCCACCAGGTGGTTAATTAAACCCATGGCATAGGCTTCATCGGAGGTGAATATCCGGCTGGTTAATAGCAGATCATTGGCGCGGGTCAATCCGATGAGCCGTGGCAATAACCAGGACAGACCATATTCCGCCGGGAGATTCAATTTGCCGTGGGCGGTGGTGAATTTCACGCCTGGCACGGCAAAACGAATATCAGCGTAGCAGGCAAGCACCAGTCCCACGCCAGCCGCCGGTCCATTGATTGCCGCGATGACCGGCTTCCTTAATCCAAAGTGATAGGCAAAGGAAGCGTTGAATTCATCCCGGACACCCTTGCCCGGCTCGGCGAGTTGAGCCGGTGTCCCCGGGTCATAGCCGCCCTTTTTCACATGCCCTTCAAGCGCCTTGGTATCCGCGCCGACACAGAAACCCTTGCCAGAACCCGTGACCACAATGACCCGCACCTCCGGGTCCTGGTCTGCCTGCTCCAACACCTGCCGATACTCGGTATGCATCCGCCCTGTCCAGGCATTCAGCCGCTGCGGACGATGCAATTTGATAGTCGCAATCTGCTGCTCAACGGCATACCGGATGGTCTTCAATTCCACCTGTATCTACTCTGGCGCAAAATCTCAATTTAACACATGCGGATGTGGAATAATCGGACGCCGACACCGGGAATATGAGCAATGCTTGACAATCAACTGCTGAACCGACTGACCCCGCTACTGACCCCCTGGCTGCACCGGGTTGCCATGTTGTTGCGCGGTTGGCATCTGCGCGCTAATCATCTGACCCTCGCCGGGTTTGTCATCGGTATGCTGTGTTTGCCGCTACTCGCCTTCTCCTATTATGACTATGCACTTGTCTGCCTGCTCATCAATCGGGTCTTTGATGCGCTTGATGGCACCCTTGCCCGAATAGAGGGCGCAACGGACCGGGGTGGGTTTCTTGATATCACGCTTGACTTTATCTTTTACAGTGCCTTTGTCCTGGGCGCGAGCATTGCCCATCCTGAAGAGGCGCTCTATGGTGCCTTCTTGATATTCAGCTTTGTTGCCAATGGTAGTGCCTTTCTTGCTTTTTCTATCTTCGCCACCAAGGACCATATCTCCACAGACATGACACCTGAAAAGTCTTTCTACTATCTGCCGGGACTGGCAGAAGGTTTTGAGACTTTTGTTGCCTTTGTGTTGCTGTGTCTCTTTCCTGCTGCCTTTTGGATAATCGCCCTGGTGTTTGGTGGGCTCTGTTGTATCTCGGCGGTCTACCGGATTGGTTATGCCTGCTTCAAACTAACCTAAGCCCGTGAAAGACTCCTATGTAAACAACACCGGTATCCGACGACGGGATGTGTTTTACATCGCGGGACCCATTATTCTGTCAAATGTGTCCACACCGCTGCTTGGCTTGGTTGACACAGCGGTGATCGGTAATCTCGGGGACCCTGCCCTGATTGGTGCTATAGCGGTGGGGGCTTTGATATTCAATTTTCTCTTCTGGGGTTTCGGCTTTCTGCGCATGGGTACGACCGGGCTCGTTGCCCAGGCGCGGGGGGCGATGGACACCAATGAAATCAAGGCATCCTTGTACCGTGCTGTGTTGCTCGGTATCGGGTTGGGGATAGTGCTGGTCTCACTTCAGCAGCCTCTTGCCAAGTTCGTCTTTTTCCTTATTGACGGCAGTAGCGCGGTGGAGGAGGCAGCGCTCACCTATTTCCAGATCCGCATCTGGGCGGCTCCCTTGTCCCTGACTTACCTCGCCCTGCTGGGGTTTCTACTCGGGCAGCAACGGACGGATATGATTCTCGGCATCCAAATCCTGCTCAACGGCAGCAACATTATTCTTGACCTGGTGTTTGTTGTGGGCTTTGACTGGGGAGTCCCGGGCATAGCAGTAGCGACGCTAGTCTCTGAAGTCCTGGCGACCGTCGTAGGAACAGGGCTGGTAATAAGAGAAGTATTGAAATCAACTGGCTCCCTGGGATTGCCATGGGCTCAGCTTTTCCGGATGGCGGCAGTGCGTAAAATGCTGTCCGTGAACCGGGATATTATGATTCGGACCCTGTGCCTGATCTTTGCTTTCGCCTGGTTCATCAACCAGGGTGCGGCAGCTGGAGATATTCTCCTGGCTACCAATGCTGTCTTAATGCAGTTTGTAAATTTTTCTGCTTTTTTCCTGGATGGTTACGCCTTGGCGGGAGAAAGTCTTGTCGGCAACGCCCTAGGCGGGAAGAACCGAAAACGATTCAATGACACCGTCAAATATATTACCCAACTGGGTTTTGCCACATCACTAGCGCTGAGCCTGGTTTTTTATTATACTGGTCCACACGTCATTGATCTGCTGACCAATGTTGAGGCTGTTCGGACAGCTGCCCGGGACTACGCTTACTGGGCAATTCTCGCGCCGATAGTGTCCCTCTGGTGTTACTTGCTTGACGGCGTCTTCATCGGTGCCACCAAGACGCGGGAGATGCGGAACGCCATGCTCCTGTCACTCGGTGCCTACCTGCTAGCCTGGTATTTCCTCGTGCCGCTGTACGGTAATCACGGCCTGTGGCTGTCTCTGTATCTCTATTTCATTGTCCGAGCCATGTCCCTGCTAATCTATGTCCCGCGCATCTTTGCCGACTTTAAGACAATCTAGGAAGTAGGAAGAACAATTTGTACCACAATTTACACGACAACAGGAATGCAAATTACCTGACCACCTGAGCCATGATGATGGAAACTTCCAACGACACTAACAAAACCTATAACAAAAACGATCACAAAAACAGGCACCTAAACACCGAACTGAGCCTGCCGCTACTGGCGCGACAACTGTCCCTGTCCGTCTATCTGCCAGTAGTGTTGATGTCTGTGTGCAACAGTAGTTTTATCCTGATGCTACCGCTCTATGTCCTGGAACTTGACGGTCAAGCAGGCATTGCCGCTCTGGTCTTCTCCCTCTGTGGCCTGGGCAATATCGTTGCCGATATTCCGGCTGGCTACGCCGCATCACGGGCTGGCAGTAAATTCACCATGCTGCTCGGCATCATGTTGCTTATGCTGACGGGCCTGGGTGCTAGCCAGGCATCAAGTGGATTGCATCTCGGCGTCGCCGCCTTTGCGCTCGGCACGGGGATGTCGGTGTGGTTTATGGGTCGTTTGGTGCATATTACCAAACTTGTACCCCTTGGGCATCGCGGCAAGGCACTCGCTACCATGGCCGGCTTGCAACGAATGGGTGGCTTCATCGGACCTGTTGTCAGTGGCATCATAGCGAGCAATTTCGGTTTTGAAATTGTCTTCCTGTGCCTCGCCGGACTTATCACTCTTCCTTTTCTGCTGATACTGGTGTTTGTGAAGCGCGGTCAAAAAACCACCAAAGTCTCCTCTGCCCTGCCCCTGTTAAAAATCCTGCCGTCTGTGTTCAGAGCACATCAGAAGGTGTTCGCCACCGCCGGTATCGCCATGCTACTGTTGACCATGCTACGCGCCATCAGACAACTGATGGTGCCTCTCTGGGGAGATTTCATCGGGCTGGACACGGCGCAGATTGGTTACATAGTGGGCATTGCTGCCATCATTGACATGAGCATGTTCCCGGTGGCGGGATTCGTGATGGATAAATGGGGGCGAAAACCCGTTGCCACCGCCTGTCTGGGTGTTCTCACCCTGGGACTCGTCAGCATTCCTTTGACTGCCGATGCTTTCGCGCTCACCGCCGCAGCCCTCCTGGCTGGCTGCGGTAATGGGCTAGGCAGTGGTATTAACATGACCCTGGGCACCGACTTCTCAAGCGCGTCAAATCGGGGGGAATTTCTGGGGGTATGGCGGCTGATGAGTGATGCTGGCTCATTCGTTGGTCCCCTCTGCATCAGCATGATCGCCAATCTATTCCTGCTGACCGGTGCCTTCCTCTTCGCTGGCATCATTGGCATTGCCGGTATCAGCATTATTCAACTCGCGGTTCGAGAAACACTCGTCACCAAGCGGGCGGAACCTTGATGATTTACAACAAACTTTCAATGGTGACTTCAATAAGCGCGGCGAGCACCCAAGTGAGAGGCGGCAGAATACCGAAGAGCACCAGGCTACGGATCTTATCTGTGAAGGGCCATTCCCTGATCCCTCGAATCCGGCTTTGATAATACAGCAGGTCAATTTTAGACGGCAGCGCTTCTCCCCTCAGGAGTGAATGTTCCAGGGCAGTCAAGTTCCCCGTGAGCGCGCTGGTAATACAATTCAACTCCTGATACTTGCGAAACCGCATTCTATGCCGGAAGTGGTTATAAGGAATCAAATAAAGGCTGATGATGATCAGCCCGGGCATATACCAGGGCATCATCACCAGGAGCATTTCTGAGATGCCGATGTCGCCCTCGGTAAAGACGAGATGACTCAGTGAAATGATGCTCATCCCAAAAATATAAAGCCCGATATGCCGCACCATGACATTCGCCAGGGTGGAGTAAAATTCACTGTTGAGCAGATCAATGCGCATCTTCCGGACGACTTTCATCATGCAGACAAGTTGCCGAAACACTATATCGGCGCAGAAAATAATCAGGATGTACTCAATGACATAAAAGCTCCAGATACCCAGAGCGAGCAATGTCGGCACCTTAGCTGTGAAGTCAGTCATCTGCGAATCCGTCGTCGCAAAGACCACAGCCATGATGAGCTCCACCAAGACCAGCCGTCGCCCCGGTTCCAGGAGATCAAAGATATTTACCAGGGTCGGATCAAATTCCAGAAACTTGACCACATCCTGATGCCAACCCCGCCCCGTCAGAAAATAGAAGAGGAGGAAGAAGCTGATTACCGCCGTGAAAGCAATGCTGTTGCGATACATGGCTGGGTCCGGAACCCGCGCGACAATGATGGTGGCAACTGCAATAACCGACAAGGCTAGAAAGGTCCCCAGTGCCAGGAGCCAGGGCGAGAGACCGGATCTGTCCATCAGGCGTAGTGGGAGCAGATGGGTTAAGCCCGGGGTCGTCTGGACTACCCTGTCCGCCGATGCCATCTGGGCTTCATTCTGGGTCAGATTATGTGTTTGCATCATGTCTTTTCCAGGGGCTATTGTTCCCAACCTGCTGGCGTGTGTCCATCAGTAATTTGTGCTTGAATGAACCAGTCTTGTTTAAGGATTATCTTATGAAACAACTTCTCATACTCATGCTTTTGCTCCTTCCCGGGCAAGCACTCTCCGATATCTTTGTGCAATGCCCAACACTGATTGACGGCTACTCCCAGGAAATGAGTAACACCCTGACTATACACATCAAAGACAATCTCATCTTTGATATCGTCCCTGGCAAGATTGGCGGTGGCCCCCATGACCAGGTGATTGCTCTTGAAGAAGCGACCTGTATGCCCGGGCTCATTGATGCTCATGTTCATATCACCAGCCAGTTGAGTCCGAAGCGACTTGTTGAGCGATTCACCCTTGACCCGGTGGATCATGCGCTGGCAGCCGTGCCCTTTGCTCGGCTGACGCTTGACGCTGGATTCACCACCGTACGGGACCTGGGTAGTAACAATAATATCTCTATTGCGCTCCGGGACGCGATCAACAAGGGACACTTTCCAGGACCTCGCATTTATACCGCCGGGAAAAGCCTGGCGTCCACCGGTGGTCATGCCGATCCAACCAACGGACGCAATGCAGAACTGCGTGGCGACCCGGGACCCAAGGAGGGCGTGATCAACAGCACCGACGACGCCAGGAAGGCAGTCCGACAAAGATACAAGGATAGAGCCGACCTGATCAAAATTACCGCGACTGGTGGCGTATTGAGCCAGGCAACCAGTGGCCAGAATGCACAATTCACCGATGAAGAACTTGACGCCATCGTCAGGAGTGCCCGGGATTACGGCTTTAAGGTCGCTGCCCATGCCCATGGTACCGATGGCATGCAGCGAGCTGTGCGCGCTGGCGTGGATTCCATTGAGCACGGCACCTATATGGATGCCGCCACCATGAAACTCATGCGCAAGCGGGGTACCTCCTATGTACCGACTATTTCGGCGGGTAAGTTCGTGGCAGAAAAAGCCGAGGAGGAAGGATACTTTTCTAATCTGGTCAAGCCAAAAGCCAAGGCTATAGGTCCCACCATAGTGGAGACATTTTCCCGTGCGCTTGCCGCTGGTCTTCCCATTGTCTTCGGGACTGATTCGGGCGTCTCACCCCACGGGGACAACTGGAAGGAGTTCATTTACATGGTTGAGGCGGGGATGCCACCAATGGATGCCATCATTTCCGCCACCAGCAAGGCGGCGCGGCTACTAGGTATTGAAGACAATCTGGGTAGTCTGGAGAAGGGCAAATTGGCGGACATTGTCGCTGTTGCCGGAAATCCGGTCACAGACATTCGCCAGATGGCGCATGTGATACTGGTGATAAAAGAGGGTGAAGTACACAAGCAACCAGCAGTACCGCTGAGACCCTAGTATGAGCCTGATACAATAAGCACTCGGTCGTCTCCGCTCATTCCAGCAGGACCTTACTCAGGGTCTCATCCAAAGGCGTTAGCTTCAAGCCTAGGAGTTGGCAGGTGTGGTTAATATCCACCCGGTCATCATGATCCAGCACACCGAGCATTGCCCTGGTCACAGGCGGCTGGCTCCTGCCAAGTTCAAGCAAGGAGGCAAGCAGATTGCCCAGACCAATTGGCAGGGAAATAACAAAGGGAAGACGATTGGCGCGACGACCCGCCTGCTGCGCCAGACAAACGCCCGCTCGTCGGATCAGTTCTGCCCGGGAGAGAGATTCGGGACCAGCCAGTTCCAGGATGCCAGCAGTGGTTTCCGGTGGCGCCTCAGAAACACACGCCAGGAATATCGCTTCTATAATGTCATCACTGTCAATGGGTTGCTCCAGACAATCACCTCGAAATGTGAAGCAGAAGGCAGAAGACCCCTGCCCTGCCAGATGCCGGGACGCAGCATCATCCTTACCCAGCACCATGGGTACCCTGAGCACCGTCGCGGGTATGGGCCCAGACAGCAATATATCTTCGGCGGCGGCGCGGGACCTGAAACAAGCATTACTACTGCTCATATCGGCACCAAGGATGCCGATATGAATAATCTGCTTGACGGTCGTCTTCGTCCCGCCTGGGGTCTTACCTAAGGCCGCGACCAGTGCTGCGCAAGCCTGCTCATGGGCATCATGGAAACTATTGTCCCGGGACTCTTTGATGATGCCTACCAGATGCACAAGGGTGTCAGCTCCCGCCGCAGCAGCCGCCAGAGATTCGGCGTCACGGTAATCAACTACATGAATAGTCGTCGCTAGATTCTTTGCCTGCAACGCCGCCGCGGCTACTTTCGAGCGCACCAGAGCAACGACTTCAATCGGCTTGGCTTGGTAAGCCACAAACCGCTGGATGAGTCTTTGCCCCAGATGTCCGTTCGCGCCGGTAATCAGCACTCGCATGATGACCTATCTCGCTTTGCTACTGTGTCTTTAGTCGGATATGTTTGCATCTGCTCTATGGCATTATGTTGCCAGGTGTTGACTCTGGACAAGCCGCCATGAACTATCTTCCGTGAACCATCTTTCATGAACAATTCCTACTTTGCTCTGCCCAATCTACTCAGCGGGTCAAGACTGCTACTTGGTGTGTTGCTCTTCTGGAGCATCTTCGATTCCCGCTGGCATGTTGCAGCGATTCTCTTCTGGGTGGCTATTGGCACCGATCTTGCCGATGGTTTTCTGGCAAGAAAATTAAATCTCACCTCAGTAGCGGGCGGACTTCTTGACCACGGTTGCGATGCCTTTTTTGTGACCTGCGGACTGGCAGGGCTAGTCGGACATGGCTGGGCGCCCTGGCTACTGGTGTTTCTGGTCCCGGCAGCATTTATCCAGTATGTGCTGGATTCAGGGACCCTGGCGGGCAAGCCTCTCCGCTCAAGCCAACTCGGCAAATACAATGGCATCTGTTACTTCGTGTTCACCGGTTTCCCCATCATGCAACTGAGCCTGGGGGTCACCCTCTTCCCCTTCCACCTCTTGATTTGGATAGCCTGGGGACTGGTGCTCAGCACCCTCATGTCAATGACCGACCGCCTGGTTAGCCTATTGCGACACTAAGCTGACTCCTCAATAAATAATTCCTTGTTGGCTCGGGGGAGAAAAACCACTCCGATTGTTGCGTTAAACAGGACAAAGAAGCTGTGCATTATCAGCGAGAACACACCCACTTCCGGGTATTCAGGGAAGAGCACCGTCCAGAGTAGCAACGCACCCGCATGGAAGGGCAGTGGCAGAGCCGCCGCCAAAAATATGATGGGAAGAAACGCCAGCATTTGTCCAAACATAACCTGCACACTAAATAATTCTAATGCCAGGGTATACACCATGACCCCAGCCAAAAGATTCGGCACCTTACACAGCAAAATCAGCACATAGTGTTTGAACTCGGCATGGCGCATGGCGTGGAATATCGGATAGTCCCTCAGTTTGAAGTTTTTCAGTATCCGGCCTCTAAAATAAGCCAGATGCAGCGGCAAATAGAGGAGTGCCAGGATATAGACGCTGATCAATATGCGCGGTAGCAACAGGCTCACCGAGGATTCTATTATCAAATCATAGTAGATGAAGACGCCAACCGCCGAGAAAAGCAGCAGTTGATAAATCTCAATCATCGCCAGAAATATCATAGTGGATAATGCCTGCCAGCCGGGTATCTTATGCCGCCGCAGGAGGTACAGGGACATGGCACCCTTGCCAAGCTGTTCATTGACCAGGGATAGGACATAGGCACTCGCCCGGATGGGTAATATATTGCCGAGCCTGATTTTACTGGTGTTAAGCCACTTGATCGCCCGCCAGGTGGCATGGGAATCCACCAGAAAGAAAAAGATGGAATAGGGAATCATCAACATGAGCCATAAAATCCAGTCGGCATCCCCGAAGAAGTTGCCGAGGTACTGCATTAGGGTCAATTCACCATTCTGTGCCGCGGTGTCAATACGGCGATAAACAAGATAAAAACAACCTGCCGCCAGGGACCAGGTCAACAGACGAAAGAACAGGGACCGGAATCTGCTTCCTACTGAGGTGTCCTTGGCACTATTTTGAACAGGATTATCACCCGCCGCGCCGGTTTCTTCAGTCATGCTTGTCCTGCCCGATCATGCCAAACCTCGTGGATTCATGGTGTAAGACATCCGATAGAGTTATGCTTGAAAACCAGTTAAAGTGCAACCTGAGCAACACATATAAATGCCCGGGCGAGGTCGGAAACCTCTAGTGATGATGTCAGTAGTTATGGGATCTAGTAGTTATGGAATCTATGGGCACTATGGTACCAAGTAAAGGATTACATTTTAGGGTAGAATCCTGACACGGACCTGGAAAAACACTTGCAAGCAATAATTTTAATCTGTAACACTACCAATATAATCTGCTAAGTGGCTTCTTATCTGCCCAGAGAGGTTGGTTCATGGGCTCAGAAGATAGGCTAGAAGATAGGCAAAAAAATACCGCAACATGGTTTCTGGGGATAAATAACTGGTAGTATCCGTCTCTTGAATGGAGCACGGAACTGAAGCAAACTCTGCACTATTGGGAAAGAGTGCAAAATAATACTCTACTGGCATGATAAATTGTACTGGCGTGATAATAAGTGAGGGTTCCATGGGGGTGAATAGCCATGACAGCATCTGAAACGGATTCCAGCGACACAAAAAGCGGGGCATCCATGCCATTGAGTTTACCTGAGGAGTTGTTGCTCTTACTGTTGAATGACAGCACGGGGAAAATTAATATACGCCAACAGTTGGCGCTTGATGTCGCTCTAGGGGGCGCGGTGTTGATGGACCTGGCACTGCATTCGCGCATAGATTCCGATCTGACGAATCTCTGGGTCACTAAGAAGGACACCCCGACTGGTCATTTGGTACTTGATGAATATCTCCAGCAAATCGCCGCCGAAGAACAACAAAGCATCAATACCTGGGTGCACAGATTCTACGACAATAGCCATGACATCAGAAACAAGTCGCTTGAACTGCTGGTCAAGCGGGGCATTCTGGTACAAAAAGACAAGAAATACCTCTGGGTATTTGAGGACCGTCGATATCCGGTAGTTGATGGTCGCGCGGAGCGGGAAGTTAAATTACGCATCATGCAAATACTATTCAGCAATGACATTCCCGACTCCAGGGATATTTCAATCATCTCACTATGCAACGCCACCGGGTTCTTTGAAGACCTGCTTGCCACCAAAGAACTTGGTATTGTTGATGAAAAGATATATCAAATCAGTAAGATGGACCTTGTTTCTCATGCTATATCTGAAGTCATTAGCGACTTTATTGTGATGCGAATGCAACCTGTGGCACCCTATTAACCCCTAATGCCCTATTGAGGGGAACCGACTCACAACAAAACCAGATAAGGATCTTATCTATGGAAATTTCAATTGAAGAGCGTGACGAACTACGGATTGCCAAGCCAGTAGGACGCTTGGACTCAGATGCATTAACATCATTTGAAAGCCAGTTGACGGGGCATGTGGAGTTGGAAGGTAGTGCCCTGGTGATTGACTTCTCTTCTCTGGATTATGTCAGCAGTGCCGGGCTTCGTAGTATTCTGGTATTGGCGAAGAAAGCCGAACAGAACAGTTGCAAATTTTGCCTGGCGGAATTGTCGCCAGAAATTATGGAAATATTCCAGATCACCGGATTCCACAATATCGTACCCATCCATGACTCGGTTCAGGATGCGATTGAGACAGTTTCCTGATACCCACCAGCCCCCATGCTCTTGTAGAGCCTCATCATGGGTTGTGGGGGAGGAAAAAAGGGAGGGGGCTCTCTCTCTGGGACAGGCCTTAGCCACCACGACTGACACCTAGTAGCGTTTTACTCATCCAACAGTGGTCGCAACTCTAATGCCACTTCGCTCAGTTTCGCTTGCAAGTGCCGAGTATTATCCGGTCCCATTCTGAGCATTTGCTTTTGTGCCCCACTTAAGGCTTCCAATCTGGGGTCTTCAAATTCATAAAAAACACCGGGCCTCACCAATCGAATTGGTTTGTCAATGACCGGGGTTTCCAAAAGCCTGCCAATCGCCTGAAATAGCCTGGCATCAAAAGATTGATTGCCATATCCCAGGTCATCATAAGCATCCTGAAGCAGAAAGCGGATGAGCAGATAAAACTCCGCCGCTCGCCGCGCATCAATTGATTCCACAATGTCACCAAAGAGATTGTAACGAGCGTAGGATTCTGTATTGAGATACCAGGTCTCATCATCAATCGGGGTTACGAGAAATTTCCCTCTGGGCGTCATGACCTGGGCAGGTTCTTTGGCTATCTGACCCTGTGCCAGATTATCGACAGAGGCAACAAACTTCCGAATAAGATTATCAACCCCCAACCAGGCATTGATGTCCTCATTACGGGTCATATCAAGCACACCATCCCTCACCAGTGCATCGCTATCATCCAACAAAGGTAAGACAAAGAGAGGGTCATCTTCTTCAGACGCGTCTGACCCAGGGTCAGGTTCGTCCTCCACGGAACTGGGCGGGCTGGGTACTTCTGGTGGCACAGGGATCGTTACTTTGGGGCTAGTGTCGGCATCCTCATCTATCAGAAAATAGCCAAGTGCTACAATGCCGAGTAACAAAACAACAACAGCGATGATAATAGGTTTTCTAGTCATTACCATTTTTCACTCCTATTTCAATAAAAGTTAGATGTTTCTAATCATTTCTGTTCATAGTGCAGACAAACTCTATGCCCGCAAATCCGCGATCATTTGTAGTCGGTCCTCGTCATTGACAAAGTGGAAGTCACCGCTGGTTCGATCAATTAGCCCATCAAAGCGTGTCTTTATTCTCGCCACGAGATTTCCCGGTTCATCCATGATACCGAACACATTTAACATCTCGTCGGTAATCATTTCTCCCATTTCCTGCCATCTTCCCTGTTTGGACATCTGGTTCAAATCCAGTTGCATCTCGCCCCAGCCGTGCACACCGAGGACATTTTTATATGCGGGCGTGGAGCCATAGAAAGCAATCCTGTTTTTTGCGTTCGTTTTTTCACGCTCAAAACTCTCTTCGTCCTTCCCGGAAATCACAAAGGGCGAATAGTTGATTTCAAACTCGTCCCGACTGCGTCCAGACCGGGCAAGCCCTCTTTCAAGGGCGGGCAGGGTGACCTCTCTGATATATTTTTCGTTACTGAAGGGATGAATGATCAGCCCGTCTGCTACCTCACCTGCCACTTCCGTCATAATCGGTCCCACCGCGGCAAGGGTAACCCTGGGTGCGCCGTATTTTGTATTTTCTGGGGTAAAGGCCGGGGTCATCAAAGTATGCTGATAATACTTGCCCTCAAAGCGCAGGGGTTCCTGGTCGTACCAGTTTGCCCAGATAGCACGCATAGCTTGGATAAGTTCACGCATCTGTGGTGCCGGTGCGCCCCAAGGCATGCTAAATCGTTTGGTGATATGAGCCCGTATCTGTGAGCCGAGCCCTAGGGTAAATCGTCCCTTGGAATAGGCGTTGAGATCATGCCCCTGATTTGCCAGGATCATAGGACTACGCGCAAAAGCAACCGCAATGCCAGTGCTCAGTTCAATGTTTTCACTGTGTTCCGCTGCCAGCAAGAGCGGATAGAAGGGGTCATGATTCATCTCTGCCGTGCCAGCACCATCATAGCCAGCCGATTCTAATTCTTTAATGCTGTTGGGTATTTGCCGCCAGTCAGATGTGAGATGTGCGTCGACCTTCACCACTTTCTCCTTTGCTGTCCTGGAGGTCCTGGACAAATTCAGTACGCTGTATCAAAGCATATTGATAGGCTTCAACCAGCGCATTCCAACTCGCCTTGATGATGTCAACATTCACCCCAACAGTGCCGAAAATTTCACCCTGGAAACTATGTTCAAGATAGACCCGGACCTTGGCGGCAGTTTCCTGGGTACTGTTGACGACCTTCACGCTATAGTCGGTCAGGTGCAACTCCTTGACGACCGGACAGGCATCAACGAGTGCTTTCTGCAAAGCCTTGTTGAGCGCATCAACAGGCCCATTGCCTTCGGCGGCACAGAGCTGCGCCTTGCCGCCGACACTCACCTTGACGGAGGCTTCAATCTGACCATCCAGGTCCGAATCTATCTCATGACCAGACGCGGTATCAGGCAAGTCCTGTGCTGAACTACTCGGTGAATATATCCGATAGTAAATTGGCTCAAAACCGGCGTTGATTTTGCCCAGATGCCGCCGCACAAGGAGATCAAAACTGCCATCGGCATTCTCAAAAACATAGCCCCTATGCTCCTTTTCCTGTATGTCATTCAAAATAGCCTTGACAAGATTGTTGTTTTCTATTTCAGGGTATCTATTCGCCAATTTTGCTCTCAGGTTGGAAGTCCCCGCCAACTCACTGATAAGAATTTTTCTTGAATTGCCAACCGACTCCGGGCTGATGTGTTCATAGGTTTCCGGATTACGTTGCACGGCACTGACATGGATACCACCCTTGTGTGCAAAGGCGGAAGGACCTACAAAAGGCTGCCCTGACGGACCCTTGATACCCAGACACTCCCAGACCTTCCTGGAAATGCCCATCAAACCTGCAAGCCTGCCTGGGGGAAGACAATCGTAGTTCATCTTTAATTCAAGATTGGCGAGAACGGCAGTTAGATCAACATTGCCACATCGTTCGCCGGTACCGTTGATTGTACCCTGTACCTGGATCACTCCCTCCTCAATGGCGCGTAGGGTGTTGGCGACAGCAAGGCCACCGTCATTATGAACATGAATGCCCAGCTTGACTTCGGGGACTGTCTTCCTGACTTCCCGAATGGCTTCTGCCACCTCATGAGGCATGATCCCGCCATTGGTATCACAGAGAATGACCCTGGATGCGCCACCATCAACAGCGGCCTGTATTGATGCCAGCGCATAGCCGGGATCACTTTTGAAACCATCAAAAAAATGTTCCGCGTCGTAAAAAACGGGGTTTCCGGTCGCCTCGGACAGGTGGGCAACAGAATGGGTAATCATCTCCAGATTCTTTGCCGCCGACACCCGCAAGGCCTGCTCAACATGTAGATCCCAACTCTTGCCAAAGATACACACTACATCCGCCTTGGCGGCAATAAGTTTTCGCAGGAAAAAGTCTTCCGATGGTGCCGTGTCAGCACGGTGGGTTGAGCCGAAGGCAACCACCTTGAGGTTATCCAGTTCCAGTGAGCCTACTTTTTGGAAATACTCATCATCCTTGGGATTGGAACCTGGCCAGCCGCCTTCCACATAGTCCACGCCAATTTCACTCAAGGCAAGAGTAATATCCAGTTTATCCTTGAGGCTGAGGCTGACACCCTCGCCCTGGTTACCGTCTCTCAGGGTGGTGTCATATATTTCTATTTTCTTTCTTGCCATCACAACCTCTAGCTAGGCGTAACCGAGTCTTCTCGCCTTGCGCCGGATATCTTCCATGCCATCAAGAAGATGTTCCAGCGGGTCATAGGTGCCCGCCATGAAAGCCTGCCGACTTGATGCCTTCATCATGACGGAATAGACATTGTTGGCGCAAGTGACTTGCATCTTTTCAATATCAATCAACAACTCCGCATCCGGGGTATCCAACACTGTCTTGGCGATTTCCTTCCTTGCCTCTTCCGCCATGACCAGGCAGGGAATACCCAGGGTGGTACAGTTGCCTTGGAAGATCTCTGCAAAGGAACCGGCAATGATCGCCTTTATGCCAAATTTGTGAATCGCTTGAGGCGCATGTTCCCGAGATGAACCACAACCAAAATTATTATCTGCTATCAATATCTCCGCGCCTTTATGGCAAGGAGCATCCAGCAGATGATGCTTTGAGTCGCCAGTTTCGGTAAATCGTTGATCGTAAAACAGCGCCGGACCAAGTTCATCAAAAGTCACACATTTGAGAAATCTGGCAGGGATGATCCTGTCTGTATCAATGTCATTGCCCTGAACATAGATGCCAGTGCCAAGCAACTTGGTGATCACTGGATGACTGGTGGGCACTGGACGAGCGGCAGGACTCATGATGTTTGCCCGCTCAAATGAAACACTTCCCTTGCATCTGCTACCTTCCCTTCAATTGCCGCCGCAGCCACCATAATGGGGCTCATCAATATGGTTCTGCCGGTGGGCGAGCCCTGCCTGCCAATAAAGTTTCGGTTGGAACTTGAAGCACAAATCTGGTCCCCGATCAATTTGTCCGGATTCATCGCCAGACACATGGAACACCCAGGCTTGCGCCATTCAAAACCGGCTTCTTCAAAGATGGTGTGCAGATTCTTTGCCCTGGCGGCACTATCGACTTTTTCTGAACCTGGCACTGCTATCGCCCGCACTGAGGGCGCAACCTCCCGGCCCTTGATATAGCCCGCCACCAGCTCAAAGTCACTCAGCCGGCCATTGGTGCAACTGCCAATAAAGGCGACATCAATTCTTGTCCCCTTAATGGGCATATCTGCTTCCAGATGCATATATTGCAAAGCGTCCGTTACATGATGTTTCTCCAACCCCTGCATCTGATCTGGATTGGGAACGGATTCATCAATGGAAATTGCCTGTCCTGGCGTAATGCCCCAGGTCACCGTAGGCATGATGTCGTCGGCATCAATGACGAGTTCGTCATCAAAAACCGCGTCTGCGTCGGAAGCAAAATCTCGCCAGATAGCAACTGCCGCATCAAATTCATCACCGGTAGGCACTCTCTCCCTGCCTCGAAGATATTCAAAGGTCGTCTCATCTGGATTCACATAACCGCACCTGGCACCGCCTTCAATGCTCATATTGCATACTGTCATACGCTCTTCCATCGTCATATTTTCAATGACTGAACCCGCATACTCATAGGCATATCCGACGCCACCCTTCACGCCAGACACACGGATGATATGCAGAATCACATCCTTGGCAGTAACGCCAGGACTGAGCATACCTTCAACCCGAATCCGTCTCACCTTCAGGGGATCCATGGCAAGGGTCTGAGTTGCCAATACATCTCTGACTTGGCTGGTACCTATGCCGAGCGCAATGCAACCAAAAGCACCGTGAGTAGCCGTGTGACTGTCGCCACAGCAGATGGTCATGCCCGGTTGCGTCAAACCAAGTTCGGGACCCACGACATGCACTATCCCCTGAGCCCCTGAGCCCGGCGGAAAATATTCTATGCCATGTTCCGCCACCGCCTCGTCAAGAAATTGGATCATCTTCTCCGCCATGTCATCGGCAAAGGGCCTGGCTTGATTGTCTGTCGGAATAATATGATCCACCGTGGCGTAGGTTCTATCGGGAAACGCCACCTTTAGACCCCGCTCCTTCAACATGCCGAAAGCCTGGGGACTGGTGACTTCATGGATCAAATGCAACGCCATGAATAGTTGGTATTGTCCATTGTCCAGTTGTCGTACCAGATGCTTGTCCCACACCTTCTGATAAAGGCTCTTTCCCATTATCACCCCGGGACTTTCACTGCTCAAATAAAGGTGCTGGATTGTAGACCTGAGGCAGGCATTTTGCCACCTTCCGTTTATCCGTCATTCTACCCAAACCGCTGAGGGCTCTTTATACTCAAAACGCTGAAGGCTCTTTATACTCAAACCGCTGAAGGCTCTTTATACTCAAAACGCTGAAGGCTCTTTTCTTTTGTTGTATTGTGCTTTTTTGTTCATAATTTACCCTTCATCATTTTTATGGAGTATCAAATGACAGACACGGAACCAACCCAGGAAAGTATGCAGGCGGTACTGAACAAGCAAAAACAGGCCCTCCTGGCGGAAGGCGAGGTCAGCATCCCAGTACGAGTTGACCGGATAGACCGGGCTATCAATATCCTGAAACTACATGGCATAAAGCTCAGCGAAGCCATGGCTGCCGACTTTGGGCATCGTTCCTTGGAGCAATCCAAACTAACCGACATTGATGGCGCAATTGGTCCCCTAGAACACGCCAAGAAACACATCAAAAGTTGGCTCAAGCCGGAGAAACGAAAAGTAATGTTTCCTTTAGGATTGTTTGGTGCCCGGGGACGAATTGAATATCAACCCCTCGGCGTTGTCGGCTGTATCAGCCCCTGGAATTTCCCGGTGCAGTTGACCTTCTCTCCGCTGGCGGGAATTTTCTCTGCCGGGAACAGATGCATGATCAAACCTTCTGAATTTACGCCTTTGACTTCCGACTTGATGCGGACACTATTTGCGGCAGATTATGATGCAGATGAGGTTGCGGTATTTACTGGTGGCCCAACTGTTGGTAGCGCATTTAGTCAACTGCCGTTTGACCATCTGCTTTTTACCGGTGCGACTTCTATTGCCAAGCATGTGATGCGTGCCGCCGCCGAAAACCTGGTACCGGTGACCCTGGAACTCGGTGGTAAGTCGCCGGTCATCGTTGGCCGCTCTGCAAACATGGCACTCGCAGCGACTAACATCATGGCTGGCAAGACGATGAACGCGGGGCAGATCTGTCTGGCACCGGACTATGTTTTTGTGCCAGAAGAAAGCAGGGACGAATTTGTTCAGGCGGCCCGAGACTCAGTGACGAAGATGTTCCCGAACCTCAAGGATAATCCTGACTATACTTCCATCATCAACGAACGCCACTATGAGCGATTAACAGCCTACCTTGATGATGCTAAGGAAAAGGGAGCGGATCTTGTTGAGATCAATCCTGCCGATGAAGATTTTTCTCAGCAGCAACATCGTCGTATCCCGCCGACATTGGTGTTGAACCCTTCTGATGATATGCAAATCATGCAGGATGAAATTTTTGGTCCTTTGCTACCAGTAAAAGAATACAAGGATCTGGATGAGACCCTGGCATATATTAACCACCGGGATCGCCCCCTCGGCTTGTATTACTTCGGTCAGGACGCCGCCGAGGAGCGCAAGGTGCTGACGCACACCACATCAGGTGGCGTGACTCTCAACGATGTCATCATGCATGTCGCCCAGGAAGACCTGCCGTTCGGTGGCGTTGGTCCAAGTGGAATGGGTGCCTATCATGGCTATGACGGCTTCAGAAATTTCAGCCACGCCAAATCAATCTATTCCCAATCAACCATGGTGTCCAAACTTGCTGCCAGCATGCGCCCGCCTTACAAGAAGGCTTCATAGCATGATTGGATCTGACACCTGTTTCGGTTGATGATTAATGCGACGGTCCTAGCACCCAGGCAATAAACACCCCCAGGAGCAGAGTCAGGGTGAGTTTGATACGGTCATGGCGATGATATTGGACTTCTGGTAGCAGGTCGTAGAGAGCAATACACAGGAAGACACCGGCGGAAAAAGCCATGGCACGGGAAAATATCCAAGTCTCATAGGAAGGGATATGTACCATGACATAGAAGAAGAGCAGCAGCCCCAGGGGCCACAAAAGGGCAAAGCCAAAATTGGCAATGGCGCGGGCACCTGGACTCCATCCCCCCGCCTGCATCACGCCAGTAATGGAGAAGGCATCCAGCGGTTTATGCAGAAATATCGCCAGGAACACAGCCAGCCCTGCCCAAGCACCGCTCTCAGCTTGTGCCCCTTCACTCCTGACGCTGGCACCCAGGGCAAAGGCTTCAACCATCACATGCAATCCCATCC
This sequence comes from Gammaproteobacteria bacterium UBA6724, assembly GCA_002454165.1. GTDB lineage: Bacteria > Pseudomonadota > Gammaproteobacteria > Pseudomonadales > Azotimanducaceae > UBA9659. Next base: position 8,524 of record DKIG01000006.1, on the reverse strand, counting down.
CCAGGGCAACACCTATCCAGCTGAGCGGATGTGCCAGAGGCATAGTGTCGTCATCTTGGCTTGAGTCCTTATCTTCATGACTGAAATCATGCAGGTGAAAATGAAACAGACGCAACAACACCAGCATGAACATAATGCCAAGCAGCATCCACCAGACAGCGGTTGCAACAGCATGGGGGGCAGTCGTATCGGGCAACGCTTGAGGGAAAAGATGCAACAGCGCGACGCCGAGCATGAGCCCGCTTACCAGACTCATCATCAACTGGGTGCGGATGTGAGTCAGGTGCACCAGGCTCGGCAACCAGCCGCCCAACAAAGAAGCCGCAACGATGGCGACAGAATAACTAGCCAGTAACAGGATTTCTGGATTCACCGGGCTTGTCACTATCTCGTCCAGATGGAGCTCATCATGTCAGGTATTATCAGATTAAAATTCGCTATTATCGGGCTTGTCATGCTCGGATTTTTTATTACCAAAAATTTCGTCACCAGCAAGCTCAGCCCCAAATATATTTTTCCCAATCCGTAGTCTGGCAAACATGGAGCGATAACCGCTTTTCATCAGACTCTCCCGCAATCTCCAGACAATCAGACCGGCAAGAACAATCGCTCCCGTCCATTCCAGGAGTTGAACAACCGTTGAATGAGAATATTCAAGATCAACGGCAAGGGTGATACCCGTAGCGATGAATATCCAGTCAATCAAAATCCCCAGTATGACGGTCACGACGATTACCGCTCCCGTGTAAACAGACGCAAATCGCACCCCAAACTGATTGACAATGATCGCTATGGTGCTGGTGTTGGTGGCAGGACCCGTCATCAAAAAGATCAATGCTGCACCAGGGCTAAATCCTTTGGCGACCAGGGCAGCCGCTATTGGTGTGCTCGCAGAAGCACAGATGTAGAGTGGAACCCCGACCAGCACCATGACCGGATAGGACAGCCAGCGCGCATAGTCGTATGACATCAGATTGTCTGGAATCACTAGATATAGCGCCGCCCCCAGGATAACTCCCACAAGCAGTGGGAACAGGATATCGTCAGCGACTTCAACAAAGCCATAACGAAAAATATGCCGGGTCACCTTCCTGAAGTTAGGGATTGAGTCCTGGGTAACTGATACCACCGATTTTACCCGACCCATACTCCTATACCAACTCAGCCAGGACGCCTTCAGTTGTGAAGGGCTGACATAACAGTCTTCTTCACCCGGCATCAGGGATTCATGGCCACCACAATGATCATCCTCCTGGGCATTATCCAGATGCTGCTCAGCCTTTTTGTCCGTGACCAGTCCGATACAAAAGATGCCCGCAACCACGGCAGTAACAAAACTAATCACAGGCCTGACCAGGGCAACAATTGGTCCGAAAAATACCTGAGTGACCAAAATTGAATCTGCGCCTGTTTCTGGTGCAGTGATGAGAAAGGACATGCAGGCTGACCGGGACGCTCCCTTCCTTCTCAGTTCGGCAACCACCGGCACTACCGAGCAACTGCAAAGCGGCATGGGTACACCGATGGCTGCGCTGGTGGCGACAGACCTTAAACTGTCGTCACGCAACCATTTGAGAATAGCATCGCGGGAGATCAGAACATGGAGCAGACCGGCAAGGAAGAGTCCAAGTATCAACATAGGCGAAAGCAATAGAAAAGATATGCCAAGAAAACTGGCAAACTGCTCAAACATATCGTAGTAACTGCCAGTCATTGCTCCTCCAAAAATCATCAGGGACGCCCTGAGTCAATCAGGCTACTCCTCAGCGCAAATGAGGGCTCTATGTACGCAAGGTGTACGCAGGTGTACGCAGGTTTTTATTATGAACTAGTGTGAGGGCTTTTTACTAATCTTCACTATCTTCACTACCTTCACACAAGCAAGCCGCTGAGGGCTCTCCAGGTAAGAATGGGCAGTGTCTAGGTGTCCTCAAGCATCTTTTTCAACGCTTCTTGGCGCCTACGCTGACCGTCAACATAGCGGATGTACTTAAGGCTCTTCTTTTCTTGTTTCTTATCCAACCGAGCGGCTGCACGGAAAGATTTGGTGGCGCTACCCCAACGCTCCAGTTGCATCTGAGAAACACCCAGATAGAAGGTCGCATCAGCAGGCTTATCCAACTCCCCTTTCTTGAGGGCGTCCTGATAAGCCTTAATTGCCTCCTTGTGTCGGTCTTCAGTAGCCAACATCTGTGCCAGACGATAAAGACTATAACCATCTTCCGCAAAGCGGGCGGCGTCACGCCAGGCATCAATCGCCAGACTATATTCATTTGCCAGAGTGTATGCCGTGGCTAGCAATCTGTAGTTATCTTCGTTTTCTTCAATAATTTCATCTTTGATACCAGTTACCAGCACCTGAGAAGACTCGTAGGGGTTATCTCCGTTAATCAACATCTGGGCAAGCCTCAGAAGTTCAGATTCCTTCTGATAGAAGTCCTGAGTATAGGCGGCGTAATTGGCAGATAATGCCTTGTCATCCCAGCCCTTCTCAGAATACATAAAACCCAGATGTTTCCAGTATCGTTTCTTCGGGTAATGCAGGAGCAAATTTTCCAGAACCCGGATCACATTATCGGTATCATTTCTTTCGCTGTATAGAGTGACCTGTAGGCTCCACCATCCTTCTTGTATCGTTCTTTGCTGAGAGATAGCAATTTCTTCCACCAGCAATGCGTTCTCAAAAGCCTTCTGGTAGTCTTCAAGGCTGTAGTAGGCAATCGCCTTTATGTATGTTGCATAAGGATCCGGAATCACCTTTATTGCTTGCCATTTCTCTATGTATTCAATTGCCTTGAGGTACTCCTCTTCGCCCAGATAAAGCTGATACAAGGTACGCAAGGCTATTAGTTCCAGAGCCTCAGTGATGGTGCCCTGGCCCAGGATTTGTTGATAGGCATCAATGGATTTTTGCACATCATTAAGCGTGTAGTAGGCAAAGGCGAGTGTGTTCCAAATCTGTGCCCGCTCGTAGCTGTTTAGCCCCTTACGATTCATCATACCCAGTAGCATCTTCACTGCGTCTTGAGGGGTACCTTTGGGTTTTGGAGGAGGCTCACCCTCTTCCCTGATAACAGACTCAGGATCAATCATTATTTGCGCTTCCGAGATTCTCTTATAAGTCGATTCGCGCATGGCGGGCACTCTGCGGCTTTTCTTCCTGCGCTTCGGCTCGGGCTTCGCTTCTTCGCCATAAGCGGATGCACCCAGGTCAAGGGCGCCTGTATTGACAACTAGTATCGGGAAAACCCATAGAAGACTCAGTATTGCTAGATTTCTAATCACAAGCACAGCCTCTTAATCATCCACCAGTTCAAAGGTAATTTTATTCTGCACCCCTGCCGTGGCAATAGGATTCCCGTCAATCACCTTGGGCTTGTATTTGAATTTGAGCGCTGCCTTCGTCGCTGCAGAATTAAACACATTGTTAGGGCTATCAACACATTCGCCTTCGTGACGAACATTTTTGATCCAACCACAATTCTCGATGATATGCGGTTCTATCACAGAGCCCAGTTCGGTAACGGTGAACTCCACAATCACCCAGCCGGTCATTCCCCTGGATAGTGCCCGCCTCGGATACTGAGGCTGTACCTTCACAATTGGCAGGTAATCGCCGTCGCTGATACCAAAAGCGCCACCAATATCAACATCAACATTCAAATTCAGGTCTGACATGGTGAATGTGTTTTGATTGACATTGATATTGAAATCTTTCGGGGGAGCGAGAGGTGGAGGCTCATCAGGCGGCGGGGGTTTTTTTGCCTTTCTGCTTTTGGTCTGAAGATCCTGGTCCTGCTTGATGCGGACAAAGTCCACTAGATGACCGATGCGATCCTCTGTGAGAGCGCTGTCAGCACCCTGAATGAGCGCCTGCATCAAATAGAACAAGGCAAGAGTGGTAAGGACACCCGCCAGAGCGGAAATGCCGAGTCTTATCATAGGGTTGCGTCCCAGAGTCGTCGGATCCAAAGTGATACGTTCCACTATGCCCTCCTATTTCTCTTCTGATGCGATGGCAACCTGAACAATCCCGATAGTGCGAGCAGCATCCATGATAGCGAGCACTTTATTGACCTTGGCGTTACTGTCCGCCTGGATCACCAGCCCCCCCTTCGGATTTTCCGCATGTAGCCTCTCCATCATAGGTCTGACATTACGGATATCAACCTTCTTCTTGTCAATCCAGATGCTGTTGTCAGGTCCGACGGCGACCAGGAGAGATACCGTTTTCTTAAACTCTGCCGTCAGCGTATCAGGCCGGTTCACTTCAATGCCGGTTTCCTTGATGAAGGTGGCAGTCACGATGAAGAAAATGAGCATGATGAACACTACATCAAGCATGGGTGTCAGGTCGGCGACTTTTTCATTTTCTTGCAGAGTAGGTTTTCTCATCTTGTTACTCGGCTCCTTGTTCGGCGACTTTTCTTCTAAATCAAGTTCTTCTTAGTCAAGCCGGTCCATCTGAGTTTAGTGGTCCATCGTCAGAGTATCTTCCATATAATCACTTTCAGAACGAACCTTTGATGTCAGGAAGGTATAAGCCAACACACCCGAGAGGGTAGCAACCATCCCCGACATGGTAGGGATGGTCGCAGCAGACACCCCGGCGGCCATTGATCTGGCATTACCGCCAGAATAGGTCATTGCCTCAAATACCTGCACCATGCCCGTTACCGTACCGAGCAAACCAAGCAACGGAAGGAGGGAAATCAACGTTTTGATATAACTCATGTATGAGTTCAATCGCTGGTTAACTTCAGAAATAATCCGCAACCTGATCATGTGAGCATTCCAGGATGTTCTCTCAGCACGAGATTCCCAATAGGTCAATGCCTGGCCAACATCCTGCTTGTGATCTGTATTGATGAACCATAAGCGTTCAAAAATGATCGCCCACATGGAGAAGGTGGCAATGGCGATGAGATAGAGCACATCGCCCCCTGCTTCCATAAAGGTCCGAATCGCAACGAAGATGGTTTCCATTTTTTAGTCGCCTGAGCTCGTTGCGCCTTCTGCATGTTCCGCCAGCAAACCCGCACTCTGCTCAGTGAGAATATGCATGATGGATGCGGCACGAGAGTGCACGATGGAATGTAGCAATACTGTTGGTATCGCTACCGTCAGCCCCAGCACAGTAGTAATCAATGCCTGCGAAATACCACCTGCCATCGTCTTGGGGTCGCCGGTGCCAAACAGGGTAATCGCCTGGAAGGTCACAATCATACCGATAACCGTACCCAGCAGACCGAGTAGCGGCGCAACCATTGAGATGATTTTGATGAAGGCAATACGCGCATTGATAGCCGGCTGCTCTTTCAGAATGGCTTCGTCCAGTTTCAGTTGCAGGGTTTCCGGGTCAACATTTTTGTTGCTGTGATACACGCCCAGCACACGCCCCAGGGGGTTGTCATCGCTAGGATTCCCGGGATTAGCAGCCTGTTCATTGACGCGGGCGCTTGCCTTGTGAAGCGTGATGAATCTTTCTATGGAAAGTAGCAATGCGATGATACCCAGGGTGATGATGACATAACCGGGCGTACCACCTTGCTGGATTCTTTCCTCAATAGTCGGCACCTGCACCTGGAGCGCAAGCAATTGCCCGCGAGTCGGGTCAAGACCAAAGGGGATAAAACCTTCGGTAGAATCTTCCAGGTCCTCCGCTGAACTGACAAACCGACCGGCTGGTTGCCTGGGCAATTCTTTCACAATGTTGCTTTCAAGGTCGTAACTTACATATTCGCCACCGCTAATCAGATTGAAGGAGCCAACACGCACAATCTCCTGCTCGGCTTCCTCACCATCTAGTTTAATCACCTTGGCGGTAAACCTGGTCACCTTGGCGCTTTCCGTCATCTCCCTCTGGAGCGCAAGCCAGAGCCGCTCAATCTCCTCAATCGTGGCGAGTTTGGTGCTCTTGCCCATGGACTGGGCGAATTCACCCAGCCATTTACCCCGCCCCGGGAGTTCTGCGGACACAATTGACCCTTCAAGCACGCCCTGGGTGTCGCCACTGACCTGCTGCAACACGCCAAAAAGCTCCCTGAGGGAACCTAATCGCTTGGAGAGAATTTCCTGCTTGGCGGCGATGTTCTGTTCGTTCTTCTCAAATATCGCCTCAAGCCGTTCAGATTCGGTTTCTTCCTCGCGGCGCATTCGCTTCGCGTTTTTGACCGCCTGATTCTGCTTCGCCTTGCTAGCGAGGAATTCTCGCTCCCGACGTACGTTCTCCTTGCTATTGACTATCCTGCCCTGCTTCACCATCTCCAGGAGTTCCGCAAGACTCTTTGCAACGACTTCTTCTTTTGTATCTGCCGCTGGTTTTTCGGCTTCCGCCGCCCAGACGCTCAGCGGAGAAATCAGGGCTAAAGCCATCGTTAGTGTTATTACTTTCTTCATGACTTGCTCCCTACTCTGCTGTTACTGGTGCTGATACAGGCAAGCGCACCAGATCAGCGGTTTGTGTTTTTCTTGCAATACGCAAACCATTGCGTACCCCGATGCGGAATTTATCCGGCAGGATGACCCATTGCTTGGTAGTGTTATCCCAGACACCGGTAATATCAGCATCTGGCGTCTGGAAGACCAGAGCGACACGCCCCCATTTGAGCATGTCAACCTGGCGCGACTTGCCGTCCAGTTCAATCACATCTGTGTAGTCTTCTATTGTTGTGCCGTAGGTATTTTCAACCTGGTAAGCCTGTAACACCTGGCTAAACTTCTCGGCAATTGAGACATCGGCGCGATCAAGGGTTTCTTTCAAAAACTGAACGCGCTCACGCCGTTCTGTGATCAAGAAGGGTATGTCTAACTCAACAAACTGTTCAAGGTTCACAATCATGCGCTCTATCAGGGGTCCGATTTGACGCTGAATGACAGTGACATTGTTGATGGATTCATCCAACTCAATCAACTCCCGTTCCTGGTTCTTGATTAACCGCCTTTGTTGCTTGTTATACACACGGAGCCCATCAACCACCTTCATCACGATTTTGAATTCACTCAGCAGTTTGTGGGTTTCCTCCGAAATCTGATCAATCTTCATCTGGGAACCGGCGCCATCTGCCGTCGCCGCCGACCTGACATCCAGGACATCAGTCAAGGACTGAGCTGCAACCTCACCGGCACTAATGCCAGACAATAGCCATATCGCAAGAGTCATTGTGCCGAGTTTCATCTGGTGTTTATTCATGCTGATACCTATCTTGGGGATGATTGTTTGTCCAGTTTTGATTTGATGCTCGCTAATCCATACCGCTACCCTGAAAATCATACTCTGGTTTTATCAAATATCAATGCCAGACGCCTATGCCAAGCAATGAGAATGATAGAATGAGGAAGCCTTTTTATTTTGTCAAGCACCATAAATGCTACTACTTTCAGCGTCCACTTCAGCATCCACCATGCCTAGCAGTACAAGTCCTGTCCATGACAGTCCCACAATCTCCGTGGATCTGGTTGTGGCTGCTGTGACGGATAAACTAGTTCAGGGGGACAGGATGCGGCTATGGGAGAGAGAATCAAGCGGCTCTATGGCGTAGAATGCGGGACTTTCCACCACTCACGGAGGTTGGACATGAATGAGCAATACGCATGGGTAGCCTGGTTTCGGGATCTGGTAGGTAAAATCGCTACCGGGGGAGAGGAACAACTGATTAAGCGAGCGAAGCAGGTTGATTGGGCGCGCAACAGCTCTATACCTCCTCTTCTCAGATATGGCGATAAAAACATTGACCCCTTTTCGTTTTTATATTTTCTTGGACAAACCTTTGACGAAAATCGCCGTGATACTGTACATGCGAGTATTAGCCGGGTATTTGGAATAGAAATCCGGGAGATTTTCTTTGAAGAGGGTTCAGTAGCATCTTTCCCTTATATAAAAAGCGCGCAATTATCATTGTTTCATGCTGGCAAGAATGGCAATCCTGGGTTGCTGTGGAAATTATTCAGGCAAGCAACAGCAGGCCTAGAGGCTATCAATGCCCAGAATTTTGCAGAGGCATTAACAATCAAGAATGTTGGCGTTGCAAAACTGACGCATGGTTTGTTTTTCATCAATCCCAATGATTTTTTCCCCATAATCCAGGCAACCCTTGAGAACCACGGCGAGTTAAATTTGCCTTCCATCAAAGAAGCAAGGAAACAGATCAAAGATGAATTTAATGGATTGAAAAATTACAAAGAGATACTAAAGCAATTTCAAGATGCTTACCCTGGGCGCTCTTTTTATGAAATCAACGCTGAGCTCATGGGCAACAAAAGCAGTACCTCAAAGAAGAAGAAAACCTCTAAGAAGACACCTAAGGATGACAAACTAATGAAAAATTCACCGCCGCTTAACCAAATCCTTTTCGGTCCGCCAGGCACGGGTAAGACTTGGCACGCAGTCAATCATGCCCTGGCGATTATTGAGGACAAGTCTGTTGAAGTACTTAAAAAGGAAGACCGGGATTTAGTCAAGCAACGCTTTGACGAATTAAAAGAATCCGGGCAAATTGAAATGGTGACCTTTCATCAAAACTTC